>CAYWOZ010000029.1:0-21983 GCA_964458675.1 uncultured Saprospiraceae bacterium | reverse complement strand
ATGGTGGTAATGATTTATATATCCATTAGTTACATAGTGTAAACCTAAAGGCTAGCCCAAAAAAAATAAACAAGGTTTGTTAGAGTAATTGGGAAAAATGTTAGCATCAAAGAAAACAACATAGGGTTTGAAACCTCAAGTTGGAAACAGGTTGATTTATTGAATTCGATTTGAAATTTTGTTCAATTTTATGTGCTGAAGGCACAAAATACCATAGCGATGGGTTTCAACCCATCGTTAAGATTTTATTTAGATTGGAGTGCTCGAAGGCACGAAAAAAAAGTTGAAGTATGACTCAAATTTTAAAGACAAACTTTGAATTGTATTCCTTTAGAGGCTCCAGTATTCTAAGTGTTGTCAAGATAATTTTAAATTAAAGTGAAATACTTTGATGCGTTCGTGTCGTACCTTCAGATTTATTCTAGCTAGAAGTGACTTTGACTACTGCTTTAAATGCTATTCTGTCTCTAAGGAACTCCAAAGTCAAAGGAAATCTGAAGGTCTGCATACTATTTAATATAGCTGCTTAGCACTCAATCACTTTCGACAATGGGCTTTCCAAGGTATAAGTTTCTTTGTAAATATTACTAGGTCAAACATACGAGCACTTGAAAATTGGCAATTTTACATCAATTGCTCTTATTCAAAATGGTATTTAATGAGAATTTTAGGAATATCTTAATAAACAAAATCAATTATTAACAAAGAACGAAGTACTAACTTCTTGCGAATCATCTCTAATACTTAGAAAATAAACTCCGGTACCAACAGAGTTTAAAGATAACTGCTGAGTATATGAACCGGGTTCAAAGAAAGTAGGTGCCGCGGTAGAGACTACCCTACCTAATACATCATAAACAGTAAACTCAAAATCGGATGATTCCGAGATGCCAATACGAGCATTGACGTTTTGGCCATCCCACCAAACACTTTCGATGAATGGTTCCGAGTCAGTAAGCTGTATATAATGTGCAGTAATGTTCTCTGCTTGTTCAAAATTTACTTCAATAAAAAAGCTAGTGTTGTTGTCTAAGGTGCCCGCAGAAGATTCCCAATGACTAAATCTATATCCTATTGCAGGTTCAGCAGTAAGTCTAACTGGGACACCATCAAAATAGGTGCCTTGCCATGGAAGTACTTCTGGTGTAATAGAGTTAATCCTAATTTTTCCACCAATAGATGGATTGGACTCTAAGCCTAAGTCCACAGTTTTGTTGAGTCCAAAAAAGTCAATTAAGAATTGATGTGCAAAAGCTGGTCTTCTTTCTATATGATTATACATTACCGGAAGGCTTACTTCTTGCCACTCCTCATAAGAAGTAGAAGGCCATCTTTCATAATGCTTCCGAACTTCTTGATCAATTTCTAATTCACTTGTTCGTAATTCTTCTTGAAAGATATCTGTCTGAAAAACGGTGCTAAATAAATCTCCGTGCCTGTTTAAGAAATAATTTCTAAAACCCTCGTTTTCTAAGAAAGCCTGGAGAATATTGATGTGTCTATTGGTGCCTTCGTACTTGGTCATCTTCTCTAAAAATAAATCAACATCATATCTTGACCAAACTCTAAGGCCCAAGGCTAGGTCTAGGTCAAAAAGAATGTACCTCCATTTTGCTCCTTCTTTTCGTTCTCTCCAATATTTAATATTGTTTCCTCCGAAGTCATTATTGTTAAGGCCCGTCTGCACTATAAAGTAGTCCGCTATATTTAAGACATCAAACATAGAAGCTGCTTGCTCATAGTTTGTTTGGATACTCAGGTCATTAGAAATTACAAAGTCATACATCTCATCAAAGATGACAAAGTCACCTTGTACGATAAAGGTGTCTTCTTCAAGTACATCTAAGTTTTCTTTATCTAAGCCATAAAGGTTCGCTATATAATGTTCATCAGATTTTTCTCGAATATTGATCATGCCATAGTAAGCTCCATTGACATACATCGCTGCAGGCCTATGTGCTAACTCATCAAGATAAATTGGAACATTTGAAAATTCACTATTCGAAATGTATCTAGAAATGAAAGCATCTCTCAATTGACAAGTATTAAAATCACCACTTGCATTTCTCAGTACTAGTCTTTTGTGTTGTGTGTTCTCTCGTTCTTCAAACATAGGATAGTCAATAAACCTATCTCCATACTTTTCTTTCGCCAATAATCGCAATGGTTTTTGCGGTTTAGTTCGTGCATTAGTCCCACCATGCACTCTTGAGTCCACTAATTGGTTGATAACTCTATTGCCATTTTCAAAAAACTCAAAATTAGTTTCTACCTCTCTATTTGACCAATAGTTAGATCCAAAGAATGGAAAGTTTGGTTCTCCATTTAATCCATCTACTAAGATTCCGCTTTCAATGGAATAGTACTCCTCCGGTTCCGCATTTAGAGAGACAATGGGCAGGTCATGATCTGCCCCAATAAATATTGTGTAGGTCTCCACAGTGGAATCAATATAATCGGGTGCAATACTAATAGCTCTTAAAGAAGTAGTAGTATCTATTTGGATAGGGCCAGTATATAATTCACCGTTCTCATTTGGTTTGCTTCCATCCCTACTAAAGTAAATAGTGCAGCCTGGGGTAGTACAAGTTAAATCAATGCTAGTAGGAGTTGAGTAGAAGAACTCCTCTTGTATCATGTTGGGTGATGCACTGGTGCTAATGATATCGTTTACTGCATTGGGAACGTTTGGAGTAGGGCTGTTAAAAAATAAATACTCAGCACCAGATACGCCATAAGAAAGATTTTCAGGGATAGGGGGGAATAAAAGTCGTTGCACCAATTCTTGATTTGCGTTCCACAACAATAGCTCTTCTCCCTTTGACGATAGACGAAAGTTGGTATGAATATATTGATCAACTAAGTCATTTCCACTAGCGAATAATAATAAATATCCTTTTGCTCCTATGGTTACACTCGGAAATTGCCACTTAAAAGGGTCATCATCATCTTCGCTCAAATACCACCCCTCCAAATTGATGGCGGACTCGCCCTCATTGTATAGTTCTAACCAATCCGTACTTTCTCCAAATTCGTCTGTTATGATTGTCTCATTGACTGAACAGAGCTCATTGATGATTATTTGACCATTCAAAGGTCTAAATCCAATACAGATTAAAATAAAACATAATATATAGGGCTGATGCCTTTTCATTGAAATATAAGTTACTGTAAGTATAAACGAACTAGCACCATGCATTTGTTCATTTTATCTTTGTAAATAAAATATAAAATCAGACCTATTTCAACAAACTCCTCAATATATATATGTATTTGTCTTTAATCTGGGTCCTTTTGCGGAAAGGATAGTAAGCTGGCGACTGTAGGGGCGAAATGCATTCGCCTTGAAAGAAGTCGTATATGAATGGCCTTTTTTCAGCGATGCATATACCGAAACGGACGTGGAGAGCTGATGCCTGGTCACACATTTTCGCGTGATGCGCCCAAATACTCATAACTAATAAGGCCTTGCTAGAATAAGTATGTATTTTTGTAATTTGAAATTATCTATGCTTGAGATTTTGTATCAGGATGAATATTTCGTGGCGATAAATAAAGCGCCCGGCCTGCTAGTCCATCCAACTCGGATTGCGGCTGATGTGACAGAAAGTGCAATGCAATATCTGCGAGATCAACTAGGGCAATGGGTATATCCAGTACACAGAATTGATCGTAAAACTTCAGGCGTGTTGGTATTTGCTTTAAGCAAAGAAGTTCAGTCTCAGCTCAGTTCGACTTTTAAAGAATCCAAGGTGGAGAAAAGATATATTGCCATCGTAAGAGGATATACGGAGGATGAAGGAGAAATAGACTATGCAATCGTTAATCTGGAAAATAAAACCCAAGAGGCGCACACAAAATATCGTACTCTAATGCGAACTGAAATACCACTTGCACATGGTAAACATTATACTTCTCGATATTCATTGGTAGAATTAGTTCCAAGTACGGGACGCTATCATCAACTGCGAAAACATATGGCACATATTTTTCACCCCATCATAGGAGATAGGCCGCATGGATGTAATAAACAAAATAGGCTTTTTAAAAATGAGTTTGGATTAAAGGAAATGATGCTGCATGCACAATGCTTAACTTTTTTGCATCCTGTGTTGAATGAGGAGGTGAAAATAGAAGCCTCTTTTCATGCGGAGTTTATCCGCATGAAAAAAGTACTTCGCTTACCTGATAATAGTAACGTCTCCTTTAAATGATTCTGTACGGCCGTCTATGTATTCAACGACAACATAATATACGTGAACAGCACTGTTTAAATCTTCGTTGCGATACTCTCCGTTCCAAAAACGCTGTTCATCATCAAGGTCTATATTCTCTGCTTCATATACTATCTCACCCCATCGGTCTGCAATCAACATAGATTGGACTTGGAGTACACTACTGTTTCCAAATACTCTAAAGAAGTCATTGATGCCATCTCCATTCGGAGAGAATGCACTAGGAATGTACACTGCTCTATCAAATCGAACACGCACCACAATATTGTCGATCTCGGTACATCCGTTTTCATCCATCACCTCTACTTCGTAAGTAGTAGTCGTAAAAGGGCCAACTTCTTGAATAAAGCAATTGTCATCGCAATCTAGAGGATCCCCATTGGTATCCCAAACTATATTATTTACATTGGAATTGGCTGAAAGGAAAACAGTCTCTCCAAGGTTGATTTCGATATCCTCTCCTAACTCCACAAATACCGCTGGTGGTTCTTGTATGTCGAGGTCAGTTTCAAAGGTACATCCTGTAGCATCCGTAACTAGAAACGGATAATTACCAGGACCTAAATTATCAAATGTAGGCAAGTTGTCAAAGAGTTCTCCATTGACTTCATAGGTATAAGGAGCTGTTCCGCCTATGATTTGATTTATTGAAAATGATCCATCATTGTCTCCATGGCAGGTAATATCCATGGCTTCAAATTCCACATCAGTTGGGCGGTCTGTATTTTCTGTGACCGTGACTTGAGTTTCACTAGTGCATCCATTATTCAAATCTGTTACCACCAAAGTGTACATTCCAGGATTTTGAACAGTAACAAAATCTAAGTTGGTCAAAGTCACTCCGTCTATAATCCAAGATCTCTGAAAGCCGGCACCATTTGAAGAACCATCAGAGTTTAGCTGAACCTCTGAAGTAACGCAATCTAGTTCATCTTCTGCATTGGCTTGTGCTATAGGTTCTTCTGTATCCGCAAATACCTCAAGGCTAAATTGATTTTCACAACCCGTCAAAGTGTTTGTAATATTTAGAATGTAAACACCTGGAGAAGTAACAGTAGGATTTAAAATATCCGTATCATCAAAACCAGTTGCGCCCGATGGTACAGTCCAAGAATAATCAAATTCAGAACCTATCGCTGAACCACTCGCATCTAAAGTGATAGTCGTTTCTATACAAGTCAGAGTGTTTGGAGGAGCAATATTAACTGGAGGAAGTTCTTCATTTTCACTTACAATGGTGGTTATATTGTTTACACATTGGGTAGTCAAATCGGTAATAACTAAATTATAAGTTCCCGCATTAGAGGTATCGAATATAGCGTCTTCGCTAACAAGCAATCCATTCTCATCAAACCATTGATAGCTTACATTTCCGATAGGCGTAGAAGCTGTACCATCCAAGGTGACAAACTGCTGAGAACATGATAAACCTAAAGGTGTCAAGTCATCAATAATAGCCTGTGGCATATTTATGTTTTGATCTACGATTATATTAGCTGTGTTTTGACATCCGTTGCTAGGATTAGTAACCAGCACTTGGTATTCTCCAGGAGCTGAAACATCTATGGTGTTTGTATTCACTGGGAAAGCTATATTCCCGCTTAGCCATAGGTACTCAAAATTAGGGTCTGAATCTGCAGTAAGTGTCACTTCTAGTATCTGACAATTTAGGACTTCACTCGGTGGAATATCGACTACGGGCAATTCCAAATCTGCCAAAATTTCGGCAGAGATAGTAGAGGTGCATCCGTTTTCATTATTAGTGGCTAGTATGTCGAAGGTGCCACTTTCCTCAGAAGTGAATTCACTTTGATCACTTACGATGTTGCCATTTGCATCGGTCCATGAATAACTATAGTTCGGGTTGTTAATTCCGCTTAGTGCTATAGTTGCAGTATTTGTATTGCAATCAATAATATTGGATACCTCTGGCATCGGTGTAAGGATATCAAAATTGTCTAAGACTATAACTTCTATACTGCTTGTACAACCAGAAGTAATGTTAGTAGCGGTAAGCGTATAGGTGCCTGCTGCATCTGTGTTAAGTGTAGCACCGGTTCCAATGTTAGTTTGCGTTGTGCTGCTCCAGACATATTCAAAATCTTGACTAGGGTCGGCAACTGATGTAACAATCTCTGTAGTAGCGTTGATACAGTTAATTACTTCTGGAGTATCCGCACTTAAGTCTGGCTCTGAAAAATTTTCTTCTACTAATATAGTATTGGAGTTCTCACAGCCGTTCGTGCCATCTATTGCAGTCAAGGAGTATACTCCTGGAATAGTAGTACTGAACGTTGTCGTTGTGCTTAATACATCTCCTGCTTCATTTTGCCAAGTATAGGTATAGTTTGGATTATCAGGAAGTGTGCTGAATAGATTCACTTCTGATTGCAAACAAGATAATACGCCATCGTTATCTACTTCTACCACTGGAATGTTTTCATCCGGTGTAACTACTGCGCTTGAGGTAGCCGTACAACCATTTCGTTCATCGGTGACAATCAATATATATTCTCCAGGCGTCTCTACATCCACTGTAATATTAGTTCCTAGAAGTACATTATTAGTATTGAACCATTCGTAAGTAAAGTCACTTCCATTCGAAGAATTGCTTCCACTTAAACTTACCTCATCGGAATCACAAGTGATAATTCCATTGTCTCCAGCATCAGCGATAGGGGCTGTGAAATTGTCGGTAACTTCGATTGTCTCTTGGATAGTACAATCACTATCAGTGTCCGTTAATTCTAAGGTATAAGTACCCGACGCATCTACTTCAAAATCTGGGTCACTAGAAACAACAGTGTTGTTTTCATCACGCCATTCGAAGGATAATGAGCCAGTTCCAAATGAACTGCTTGCATCCAAAGTGGTTGTCATCTCATTACAGTTGAGTTCAATAGGTATATTGAAAACAATCTCTGGAAAATCTGCATTGGTATCGATAAGTACCGTTGCATCCGAGCTACAACCGTTTTCAGAATTCGTAACTATCAAAGTATATTCCCCTTCTATTTGAGTGCTGGTAGTCGCATCATTAGAAAGTACCTCTCCATTCGGATCGAGCCACAAGTAAGTCAAATTACTTCCTTCACTCATACTTGCATCTAAGTTGGCTTGGTTGATTGCACAGGTTATAGTGAAAGGGGTGCCAGCATCTGCCACTGGAGTATCATCATTTATACTAATTGGGAATGGGAATTCCTCTGAGCACCCATTGTCTTCGTTAGTAATGATCAGATTGTAATTTCCTTCACTTGTAATTTCTAAATTTTCAGCATTACTCAAAAGCATGCCTGTATTCGCATCAAACCATTGATAGCTTAGATTATTTAAAGCACTGTTTAGATTATTTCCAGAAACCGTAAAACCAGTATTGATACAGGTGAGTTCTGCTATGTCAGTGACCTCAGGGTCTGGAGCAATAAAATTCTCTTCCACTTGGATTGGTAATTCAGATTCACAACCATTAACACCATTGGTTACTACAAAAATATAATCTCCTATTTCACTCACATCTATGGTCACATTTGTGCTGATCAAATTTCTATCTCCATCGAGCCACTGATAGCTGATGTTAGAACCTGTGGATGAGTTCACTCCTGACAATGTGATTGTAGAAGTGTTACAATCTAAAATGGAAATTTCTTCCAGTACTACTTCGGGTATATCATCATTAGAGGAAACGACTATTTCATCTACAGCAGTACAGCCATTAGTGTCATCTGTGACTATGAGCTGATAAATTCCTATGGCGGATATATCTAGTGTAGCATCCGTACTCAAGTTGGTTCCATTGAGTGACCACTGGAAAGATAAGCTCCCTCCAGTCTGCGTACTTCCTCCTGCGGTAAGTTGAGTAGAAGCAGCTGCGCAAGTAAGTGTAGCATCTGGACCTGCATCGGATGTAGGCTCCATCATATTTTCAGTGACTTCAATATCTCTTACATCTGTACATCCATTTTCACCTGTAATAGTTACAGAATAAAATCCTGGTTCAGTTACCTCTATGCTATTTTCATCGCCCAGATTGTCAGACCATTCATAGTCCGTAATGACTTGTCCAGATTGTGCTGAAATACTTACCTCTGGAATAGAGCAAGTCAAGACATCACTAACCGTCAAGGTGGCATCAGGGAGGTCCATGTTTTCATCAATTTCAATGTTGGCTGTATTTGTACAACCCTTTTCGTCGGTAACTAAAACCTCATAGATGCCAGGCGAATTTATCAAAGGAGCATCTTCATTAGAGTTGAATCCATTAGGGCCAGACCATTGATAACTGGAGATGTCGTCGCTCGAGTTGGCTGTGATAGTAAATGCTATCAAATTGCAATCCAATATATCGTCATTCATAATGGAGACTTCTGGTGGGTCCATGTCATCTACAACAGTGACAAAGTATGTATTGGAACACCCATTTGGATTGATTGCTACTAAAGTATAGGTACCTGTATCGCTTACGATAGGAGACATGTCTGTAGAGCTAAAGTTGATTCCGGTCCACTCGTATGTCGTCTCATCATTGTCGTTGACTACTAAAATAGGAGCAGTTGGTGCTTCACAATCAAGTACTAGTGTTTGTACCTGTAGTAAAGGTCCATCCATATCATCCATTACTGTTATAGTATCTCTTGAAGTACATCCATTTGCTCCAGTGACGATTAGTTCATAGTCTCCCGTTTCAGTTACCATAGGTGCTTGCTCATTGGAGCTAAATCCGTTATCAGAAAACCAATCAAAAGAACTGCCCATAGGAGCGTCCACCAGAAGGAAAGTTGAAGGATTATTGCAGTCTATGATAGGCGGTTCTTGCAAGGTGATTTCTGGTTCGGTAAAATCTTCTAGTACCGTTACCATTACGTCTTGTTCACAACCCGTGCTTACGTTTCGAACTGTGAGAATGTAGTCCCCAGGAAAAACAAGGCCTTCTAATTCGAATCCTTCTCCGGCGGGATTTCCATTGGGAAAGGACCATAAATATTCAAATACATTGAAGCCATTGTCTACTTCTGACCCTGCAGCACTCACGGTGGCAGTAGATGATGTACAACCAATATGTTGAATCACGCTAGCTTGTGCTATGGGTAATTCGGTAGTAGCTGGAACATTAATGGTAGTGAAACCACCACAACAAGTTTCTAGATCAAAGGCAAAAAAAGTATAGTCTCCCGGTTCATCTATAGTAGGGTTCAAAGTGAATTCTCCAGAAACGATATTTCCGTTTTCAGTAGACCATCCAAAAAGAACGGTTCCGCCACCACTCCCCGCGGTGATGGTAGCGTTCAGGGCTCCTTCGGCTTCTACTCCTGGGCAGATAGACAAAGGGGTAGCATCGACTTCTAGTGTAGGTGGAATACCCGAACTGATATCCAAAACGAAAGGGCATTCATCTCCTCCAAAACCATCTATCATTAGCAAATATTCCGTTCCTGGTTCTAGAGGTTCTATCTCAAAAACTAAGGAGGTGTTTTGTCCAGAAGCTACACCAAAGCAAGCAATTTGCTCTCCTGGGCAATTACCGGTATTATCCGTAAGCTCATATGCCCCCATTTGAATACCACGGCCGTTCGAACAAGCAGATACATCGACATTAATGAAAAGATGATCTTCTATAGCCTCAAATCTAAGCCATTGGTTATTTTCAATGGTGAATCTACCATTACACCAATTTTGCTGAGGGATATCTCCATTAGGAAAATATTGCACAGGTCCTGGTGGATTTGTGTTGCCTGCCCATCCATCTAACTGGCATGAATTGATTATGGGTGCATTGGCACATCTATCTGAACCAAAGGGAGCGCAATTTTCGACAATGCCTTGTGCATTCGCGCCAAGACATAGAAATAGTAGTGAAATGAGTAAAGTTGCTTGTTTCATATTCGAATACTAAGGGGTTACGAGTCCACTCCGAAAAGTCATAATAACCAAATATGAATCTTTTAGCGATCTTTACATTTTTCTCAACTAGCTGATGCTCAAGCACGCCAACAAGTGGTCGTACAGGCATCACCGAGTATCCAAAAAGTGCAAATCTCATCCAAAATATCCTATTTTTGGAATATCCTTACTTCTCGGAGTGGACTCTATAATACTGTGTTTACTTGGCTAGACAAGCAAAATAGGTAATAATTTTAACATTTGATAGGAGAAATAAGCCTTTTTACTTGATGGTCTCACGCTAAGACATTAAAATTATGGGTTCTTGCAACGAAATACGCTTTATATTTACCTTGGAATTAATACGTAGCCTTCCATTTGGAGTACAAAATATCAAACGGAATTTAAATCAAATGGCTGAGCGATAGTAAGGAGGCGCACGGAGGGGCGAATAATGTGTGGGCCTGTTGGGGCGGATTGCATCCGCCCGTGAAGCAGAGCATTCGCCCAGAAGTAAGCAGTATATGAATGGCCATTTTTCAGGCCAGGCATATACCGAAACGAAGTGGAGTCCTGAATAGCGCGACCCCTGGCGGGAAGGATTGAAGCAGAGCAAAGGGGGCAGCCCCAAAAAAATATTAGAAGAAATAGTTTTTAAAATATCAATACCATGAACAAGAAGAATTACAAACACATGCGTTCTGCTTACGGCATTATGTTTTTCCTTTTTATAGCTCATATATTCACAAGTTTTAGCTCAACGCCTCCTTTAGGTAGGACTGGTGCTCCTGGTGAAACTTCATGCAATAATTGTCATGGGAGCAACAACCCTCAGGGGCTTGAAGGTTCACTCAGGATTCTAGGATTGCCTGATGAAGTAATGCCAAATACAAACTATCGGGTCACAGTCGAAGTGGCTAGTACCAATGGATTATCTATGCGGGCAGGAATGCAAATGACAGCCTTAAATAGTAATAATACTGCAGCTGGTACATTCTCTAATCCCTCTCCTAATGGGAATATAAGTGTGGCGAACAATGGTAGAAACTATCTAGGCCATGTATTTGCTGAAGCCTATGATGCTAATGGGATAGTCACTTGGGAGACAGACTGGACGAGTCCTGCAGAGCTAGACCCTAGAGTAACATTTTATGCTGCGTGCAACATTTCGGATATGGATCCAGGATCTAATTCTCAAAATGACCTTGTGATGCTGCAGAGACAATCTACACGTATAGTCGACGTAGCGATGGAATTGCCAGATTTGACAGCTTCAAATGTGATGGGCTTCCAAGGTACTTTTGCGCCTGATGAGGTAGTAGAGTTTACTTGGGATTTGAATAATCTAGGAACTGCAGTGGCAGTGGAGGGCTACAGAATAGCCATGTTTTTATCTGATGACAATCAATTTAGCGCAGACGATGCCTTTGTTGGAGAAGTGCCTACTGGAAATACTTTTCCTGGGACGATACCGAATGTGCCTGGCGCGATACGTATTCCATTGGATGCTGCAGATGGAGATTATTATTTGCATTTTTTGGTGGATGCAGATGGTGTGATTGAAGAGAGCGATGAAACCAATAATTTGCACACTACAAATAGTACCATCACGGTGCTGACTCCGGTATTAGATCCTGTGGAGGTGGATATATCTGCTTCCATTAGCTGCCAAGCTTCCGCAATGTTGACCGCTCTTCCAAGCGGGGGAACTATGGATTATACCTATCTCTGGACCTTTCAAGAAACCACTCAAAGCATAACGGTTGTTGAGTCGGGTACCTATACCGTAACGGTTACGGATTCGGATGGAATTTCTGCTGAGAGTGCTATCACTTTAGAGATTCCTGCAGTTTTAGATATTGGTCTAAATTTAATTCCACCTATTGGAGCAGAAGTAATCCCAATGGGGGGTACAGCTCCTTTTTCTTATTTATGGTCAGATGGCACGACTACGCAAACCAATCCTAATCTTTCAGAAGGATTCAATTCGGTCACTGTTACAGATGCTAATAATTGCACCGCTTCCACCGATTTTGTAGTGGAGCCTCTGTCTGATATTTCGCTTAGTGCTACAGTGAGGCAGTTGACCTGTTCTAATTCCCTAGATGCTTCCATCGAAGTTGAAGCTATGGGCGGCATTGGAAATTATACTTATTTATGGTCGACTGGAGAGACGACCAGTTCCATCATCAATTTGGATGCAGGACCATACTCGGTTACTGTTTCTGATGGGGTATCTACGGATGCAGTGGCTTCCTTTATTATTACAGCGATAGAGCCAATAGATTTAGTAGAAACTATTACGGACGCGCGATGTAATGGAGAACCGAGTGGTGCTATTTCTGTATTAGCGATTGGTGGCACTGGACCTTATCAGTATTCCTGGAACAATGGAACCACTACTAATAATAATGAAGGATTGCTAGCAGGAGCACACACTGTGACTGTTATGGATGCGAATGGCTGTCTTTTTGTAGAGGAGTTTATGGTGGGTGAACCTACTGCCTTGATGGTGGAACTTACTACAAATGGACAAAATTGTTTTGGGAGTGAAATTACGCTCCTTGCAAGCGGTGGTGTGCCACCTTATGATGCCATTACCAATAGTGAGCCAGGCTCCAATATGATAAATGTGATATTGTCAGATGCCAATGGTTGTTCGTTGATTGAAGATTTAGAAATCCCATTTCCAGACCCAATTTCTGTTTCATCCAATATTGTAAATGTAACTTGTTTTGGTGAAGCCGATGGGGCGATTGAGCTTACCAATGTTGCAGGGGGTACGGCTCCATATACTTATGCATGGGATATAGGATTTACGTCTAGTAGTGTAGTAGGACTTACTGCGGGTACATATGAAGTGACGATCACCGATGCAAATGGTTGTGAGATTATTACTTTATTTGAAGTTTCCGAACCGGACGAGTTGACCTTGACATCCACTATAGTAGATCAAGGTACTGGTGATGGGAGTATCGATATAGAGGTTGCTGGAGGGACCGGTGCCTATACTTATTTGTGGAGCAATGGGGAGACTACTCAAGATATATTTGGTCTTTCGACTGGGGATTTTACAGTGGTGGTGACTGATGCCAATGGCTGCGAATTGGTAGAAGACTTCTCTTTGATTTCTACTTCTGTCGCGACTATTTCTGAGTTGAGCGAATTCAATATTTATCCAACCCCTACTCAAGATGTGTTGAATATAGAAGTTTCGTTTTCTGGGGCAGTAGAGATTTCTACTCAAGTATTTAGTTTGGATGGTAGCTATCAAGAATTAGTGAATCCAGATTTTTCTTCTAGAGCAGGTACTCAAAAAAGCGAGCTAGATGTGCGTCATTTAGAAAGCGGTATTTACCTTTTGGTTTTGCAAAGTGAAGAAGGGGTAGTGGTAGAGCGTTTCGTGAAGTTGTAAATTTTTAAAATGATTTGGGCGCATGCTATACCTAAAAAGGCGGTGATTTTTATCACCGCCTTTTTAGGTATAGCACCAGGCTATGCAGGACTCCACGTTCGTTTCGGTCGCGACGAAAAAGTCACGACTGTTCGTTTCTCACATCTTTTCTATCCTTTTTGCGGGTGCCATTTACGATTTAGTTTTTCAAAATAGGGTTTGTTGATTGTTGGCAACCCGCCTTGACGGCGGACAAGTTTGTCATGATTTTTAAAAAGAAAAATCATGCCAAATTGGGCTTGTTTAATTTGGCTACTCAGACTGACGCCCTGGGCTATGTTGTGTCGTGCTTTCAGCACTTTGGATTTTTTAACCCAAAAGATGGCTTTCTTCTGAGAGAATTCAATTCTCTCATTGTGAGCGTATGCAATTTTTTGCTTCTTAGTGTATGGGATTCTCGATTGTAGGCGAATGCAAATCGCCCCTACGATTGCTCTTTTTTTGGATTGGTAATTATTTATCTGGTTTTTACTAGCCTAACCGTCTTGCTTCGATTGCCGATTTGGATTCTGGCAAAATAGACGCCTGCTGCTAAGTCGTGACCTTCGATGCGAATTTCGTGTGTGCCAGCCACTAGATTTCTCTGGCCGATGTTTCTGATTAATTTTCCTTGTACGTCTGATAAATCTATTTTGACATCTACTTTTTCTGTAAGTATTAGCTCGACCACAAAATTATTTATAAATGGATTTGGGCTGGCGGACAAACTCAATTGGCTGTCTATGTCTCTTGTATTTGTAGAGAGTAAGCATTCACCAACTATAGGAATATATTGGAAATCTGGAGTCAACAAAGTTTTTACTTTTTCTTCTGGTACTGCAAACCAATCCATAAGCACGGAGCCATACACTGATCTAAAATCATATTGCATGGCTACGCCTTCATCTATATTTACTTGGTCGCCTATTTCTGCATTATCTCCAAAAATACCTGGTACCACACAATCTCCAAACACCATCATCGGTGCGGCCGTACCGTGATCTGTTCCTAATCCAGCATTGGATCTTATTTTTCTTCCAAATTCAGAGAAAGTCATGCCTAAAACTCTCTTTTCTATTCCTAACGCTTTGAGGTCTTGCTGAAATGCATTTATGCTTTGAGATAAATCAGCAAGCAGTTCTGCATGTTCTCCTTGAGTGGTATCGCCATCGACAACTTGATCAGCATGCGTATCGAAACCTCCCAATTTGAGAACGTATATTTTAGTTTCTAATCCACCTGATATCATTCTTGCCACTACTTGTAATTGGCTGGCAAGATTGGTACTTGGATATGTACTGTTAAGTGTGTTTCCGTTTTCCACTGCTTCTAGCACGGGCTCGGCATAGGCATTTGTTTTCTTGAAGGTGTCTACCAAATAAGCTAACTCTCTGCCATAGTAGTCCTCAGTGAATTCTCCTTCAACACCTGTTGTTAATCCACCAATATTATTCGTGTTTATGATAGCTAAGCTGAAATTAGAAGCTTCTCCTTGACAAGTACCAGAGATGGATTTACCCATAGTAATGGCGAAAGGATGTTGGTATTGTGCATTCGGATATTCTTCTGGGAAACCTGGAAATTGATCATCCAAATGCCTTCCTAACCAGCCTCTTGATTCGAATACATCTGCATCTGAGGCAGAGTTCCAGATGTCAGCAGATCTAAAGTGAGATCTGTTTTGGTTAGGATATCCTACTCCTTGGATGATTTTTAGATTTGCATTTTCATACAAGTTTTTGATGCCTTCCATTTCTGGGTGTAGGCTTATGTTATCCGTCAGAGAAACCAATTTGTTTTCAGGGATAAGCACATGCGGTCTTGCATTCGCTAAGTTGTCATATGCATCCAATGGAACAAATGTATTGAGCCCATCATTTCCGCCATTCATGTCTATCAATACAAGGACTCTGTCAGAGTCTTCGTTGATTAGGCTTGCCATTCTTTGAGCAGCAGTGGCGGTGACTTGCATTCCTCCAAATAACGTAGGCAATGCAAAGGCTGTTGTATTTCTTAAAAATGATCTTCTTTTCATGCTTAGCTCAATTGAAATTCAGGAATAGAAAACATCGTCTCAAACATATCCGATAGTTTTCTTTCAATGGACTGACGGTTCTCATTAGTCGGATTCTGGAGGTAGTCACCATACTCTACGCTCCATTCAAAATCTGGTAATCCATCCAATACTCTACTTTTGAAGAAGTCTATATGTTCCTGACTTAGTTTTCTAGGATATAAAACTTCACAAATTTCGAATATTAAAGCATTGATATCGGTTGGATTATCGAGAGTAGCTATATAATCCACAAAATCATATCCTTTCAAACTAGGGTCGGTCTCTGGATACAACCAACCTGGTTTGCTTATCATTTGTTTTCTCAATGTCAAACTAGCACTGTTAATCCAATCTCGATAAAAAATAGGATCTTGGTAATAAGCTCTCCAGCCAGCCACGCTTGGCAGTTTCATAATGGTGAATCCCATTTTATCTAAATCCCAATGCCACAAGAGCCAGGCTTGATAGTTGTTGACTATGTTATCGGACATCTTCAATTCAATAGGGTTGGTTAATGACATTAAATAGTCTAACGGGTTTTTGATCATGCAGCCAATAATCTCATCTCTATAAAAGTATTCGCTACTTAGCAATGCTTTTATGGCTGGTTTAAGTTCGTAATCATTGTCAATTATGATTTGAGCCATAGGTTGTATGACGTCTCTTTCTACTTCTTCATTGATATCATTGTTTACAAACCATGTAAATAGACGTCTAGAGATATGACTAGCTACTTCATCTTTGGAAAAGATAATGTCGACTACCGTTTTGTATTCATTTTCTGCTTCCCCAGAAATAATCAGATTATCAAATCTATGAGAAAGTTGTTTTTCTGTATCATCGTGGTCCCAAGGTTTATAATGACCCTCTAGATCGTCATTCCAAGGAGACCAGCCAGTAAGCGCTCTGGCGAATGCGGCAATATCTTGTTCGGTATAATTGGTATAATCTCCTTCACCGGCTAGAGGCCCTCTTCCGATGGTAAACAATTCTAAAAGTTCGCGGGCATAATTTTCATTCGGTTCTTCTTCTACATTTTCATTGCCATTGAGGAAAATAAGCATGGCCTTATTGATGGTCATTTTTTTAGTAAGTTCTCTAAAGTTCCCAAGGGTATAGTCTCTTAGAAGGTTGATAAAGTCCCAAGTTTTTTGTGGTCCAATATCGTCCCCAATTGCATAGTGGTTATGCCAAAACAGGGTTAGCTTATTTACTATATTGAATTCTTCTTGATGGCAATTGTTATACAGCCAAGTGTAAATCGTTTTTACACGGCCAAAAAATATTCCTGGTATAGTATTGTCAAGCGGTTTGTTAATCCATGTTTCGCCGATACCTGCTTGAGGATCATCTTCAAAGTCAATGTAGACTGGTGGAGCTACTGGGTCGGGAGTTGATAATAGCTGATTAACACTTGCTTCTAAACCTAGGTCTAATGCCTCTTTTATAGTACTACGTCTGGGGCCATAAGTGGTTCTTCGCAATAAATGGGCCGCTCGTTGAAAAGTCCATTCCCCATTAAAATTCTCCAACATGGTTTATAATTTTTTGATTGCTTTAAATATAACAACAAATTTTAATTTTTAGTGTGATTTACCTCGTGGAGGAGAAACAATAAAACTGTGACATAGTCAATAAAATCAGTGAATTAGCACTACATAAGAAGTGCAAATTGTATTCCTAATTTCATTGAATTCCTTCTTTTATTCAGAATTAGTAATAGTATAAAAAACATTGATGTGTATATCTCAGTTTAAGTTTAATATAGCAGTTTAAAGGAAGCAAAAAAAATAAAAAATTTGTAATTACTGTTGAGTATATTTGGGAGCTACTATAGCAGGAATGCCTAGACTACCCAGCTCCCCTTCCTTCCTGCTATAGTCGGGTGCTCCACTTGTATTCACTGCATTGGACGGCTATTCAGGTAGTAGCTAGAGCCGTATTCGCCTGTCGGCTTATCCATCTCTAGCTACACCTTCATTAGCCGTCCAGCACAGCTCATATCGTTTCTCCCCCTAGCTCAAAAAAATAGAAACTTTATACTGAGTAGTTACAAAAATTAAAGCATCAATTGGCCGTTGAGAATCGGATATAGCTTACTTTTTTGAAGCAGGCATTGAAGGTCTTACTTCTACCTTGCTTGGTAATGTACGTGGATGCATTGTCAATAAGTCAAGGACTAGCTTGCCTATATCTTCTGGTTGTATTTTCCAGCTATCTGCGTCGTCGGGCACATGATTGTTAAAATAAGTAGAAACGCTACCAGGCATTATCGTGCTCACTTTGACACCATGATTTCTTACATCCATCATTACTGCTTGAGTAAAGCCTACAAGTCCGAATTTACTTGCATTATACGCTGATCCCTTCGCAAAAAAGTTAACTCCAGCTAGAGACGCAATGGTGATAAGATATCCTTTTGATTTTTTCAATTCCTCTATACTTGCTTTAGTACTATTGAAAGCTCCTGTAAGATTTATGTCTATTACTTCATTCCATTGCTCCGGAGTCAAATCACTGATATTGTGGAAGTGCCCCACACCAGCATTGGCTACCATGACATCTACATTACCGAATTTTGCAATAGTATCCGCCACCATTTTCTCTTGACTAGCAAAGTCTCTAACATCTGCTTCGAGACCAAGACACTTGTCTCCTAATTCTTTTGCTGCTTTTTGTGCCGCTTCATCTGATCTGCTTGTAATGGTGACATTCATCCCATTAGCTAAAAGTGTTTCTGCAACACCGTATCCTATTCCTTTAGTGCCACCTGTGATGATGGCTGTTTTTCCTTCTAACATATTTTTTCTTTTGTTTTACTACAATTTTGCACAAGATATGTTTTAATAGATATGAGCTCGCAAAGACGTGAATGAATTGTTGGGAAGAGAAAATAGATAGCTCTATTTGTACCATAATGTATTCTGCATAGTATAACATATATCGCTATTATATATATTATTTAATAATTGATATCCTACACTATGAACATCTCATTCAATCGTCAAGCTATTTGCTTGATAGTCATATCCGTATCTCTATGTTTTTTTTCTGCATTGAATCTGAAAGCACAGTGTTTTGGGGGGCAAATATTTACAGGAGCTGGCATGAATCAAACCTCTATTTGTCCAGAGATTGCAGCTGAACGAGGCCTTGATTTTTACAACAATAGTAATGTTCCTACCAACTATGCCTATGTGATTACGGATATCAATAATACCATCCTTTTTACGAGCACCTCTAGCAATTTGAGATTTGAGAATCTTGTTGAAGGAAGCTACTTCGTTTATGGATTTTCATACTTAGGAGAGATACTTGCCAATTCTGGTGATTTTGTATTTGGGACTAGGTTTTCATCTGAGTGTTGGCAAATCTCTAGTAGTCGGGTAGAAGTGCAGTTGGTAAGTCCTCGTGTAAGCCAAATTAGAACGGATAATTTCCAGACCTCGAGAAATATTTGCCTCAATAATGGAGATTCCAGTTTTATTGGCTTTCAAAATATTGCACAACAAAATTCCCCTTTTGTATTTATAGTAACGGATGAAAATGATTCTATATTAAGAGTTACTTCAAACAATAATATTGATTTTTCTAATCTCCCTTTTGGAGAGCTTAGAGTATATGGCCTTGCTTATACGGGTGAGCTACGGGCAAATTTTGGAGTTAACGTGAATAATTTCTTAGCCACTGGATGTTTTGAGTTGTCTAGTGATTGGGTGACAATTAATAGGAATAATGCGAATGGTGGCACGATATCCACAACGAATTTTATGTCCTTTCACAAATTTGTTTCTGATGACGGAGTAGTAAATAGACTCGATTTTTCAAATTCAGGAAGCAGCAGTGCAGACTATGCTTTTTTGTTAACGGATGAATCAAATAATGTCATAAGGATATTGGATGAGCC
The DNA here is from genome assembly GCA_964458675.1 of uncultured Saprospiraceae bacterium. Lineage (GTDB taxonomy): Bacteria > Bacteroidota > Bacteroidia > Chitinophagales > Saprospiraceae > JALZVN01. The sequence continues at coordinate 2,472 of CAYWOZ010000029.1, read as the reverse complement.
AAATATTGATTTTGAAGGTTTTGCTGATGGCGTATTCCGTGTGTGGGGATATTCTTTTACTGGGGATATATTATTGACTCCAGGACAATCAGTTTTTACAAATCCATTTTCAAATGGTTGTTTTCAAAGGTCTTCCAATGCAATAACCGTAACTACCGAGACTACTGGCCTTATGCCGCCGGCTTGCAACTTATCACCTGTAAGTATTAGTTCACTCAATGAAACGACATTTTGCCAGAACTCTTCAATGCAAGAAATAATTACCGATGCTGCAATGAGCATTGAAGGAGCATCTCAACTTCTAATTGTAGATGCAAACAACATCATTCAACTCATTGAACAAACACCAGAAATAAATATTGCTGCATTAGGACCTGGTTCTTATACCCTCTTTCAAATCGTGTTTTTTCAAATTGAAAACTTAATCCTTCGCCAATCACTAAATGATATAGAAGGATGTTTTGTTTTAAGTAATGGGATTGCAATCACAAAGTTAGAAGCTGACAACCTGCAGTGTACACAAAGTCCTGAATGTGCTTTAGAGCCTAGTTTATTTTCAGTAGATAGAACTACGGTATGTGCGGAAGACCCAAATGCAAACACTGTCTTTTTTAATGTAGGAAATGGGAATCAAGCTGAAGAGGCTATTATCATTACTGATGAAAATGGGATTATTCAAGAGTTGAGTGCAGACAGAATATTTCAGATTAATTCAGTTGGAGTAAGTATCTATTATCATATTAGTTTTTTAGAAACTGTACAGATATTTGGAGGGACTTCTATTTTTGATTTGGAAGGTTGTTTTGTATTGAGTGAAGCCATTGAAATTACAGGCTTAGGAAACTGTTTTACTACTCCTTGTGATGTGATTCCTGGTTTAGTATCTCTTAATACAAGTGCAGAATTATGTGCGACAGATCCTTCGGATGATATGGTAAGTGTAACCTCAATTGGTGGAACGGGAGAAGAACAAGTTTTTCTTTTGGTAGACCCCTTAAGTCAAAATATTTTAGATTCAAATACCAGTGGTAGTTTTCGGATTAGTGATGATATGATTGGGGAGTTTGAAGTTTTCACATTGGATTATCAAACCCCTTTTGTATTTGCAGAAAATGTTTCTGAATTAGAAGGTTGCTTTGCATTGAGTGAAGGAGTCAATGTAGAGAATAGCCTTGATAATTGTACAGTTGACCCAGAAGCTTGTATTAATGAAGGTGGGTTTATAGTGAATAATGGAGCTAGTGGAATATGTGGAAACGACGGACAAAATGATATTTTAGATATTCAAGTCCTTAGTGAAGGAGGGAACAATAGAGTTTTTCTAGTAGTTAATGATGCCGGTACTATTGTAAACATTGCGCCGGCACTGGTTATATTGTCCAACCCATTTCCAGAAGGTTTTTATAATATTTACACATTGAGCTATGATGTCTTCCCTTCGGAAGTTATGACCAATGCCAACTTAAATCAAATCGACGATTTATGTTTAAGCAATGGTTTAAGTATTCTCGTTTCTGATGACTTTTGTGAAGGTGAAGGAGTACGTGGTGGACAAGTCAGCAATGAGTTTAATGAGGACGATATCCTACTATGCACTAATATCTCTGGAGAGGTATTTACGGTGAACTTGGAAACTACAGGTTCTGTGGCCTTCGATTATATTTTTATTGAAACGGATGAGGATAATGTTATTACTGAAATAATTAATGGAGAGTCTATCATGTATATAGCAGATCCTACTGAAATACAGAATAAGCGAATCTGGGGAGTATCCTTTACAGGAATGTTTACGGCCTTTGTTGGTGAGACGATCACTAGTGTTTTATTGAGTGATGATACCTTTAGTCTTTCTGATACCTTTATTGATGTAGAGGTAGCTGCAGTGGTTGCAGATGATCCAGTGATAGCAGGTGCTGAGGCTCCTTTTTTAGAGATACCTTCTAATCAAATATTCAGCATTGATTTTGAAGCACCTCTGTCTTCTTTTTTAGATTTTGAAACGGCCTACGTTTTGTTTGACATTGATGGGGTAAGTATAATTGATGTGCTTTTTCCTGATGACAATTTTGTGATTACGCTACCACCCGTAGAGGCTACTCCTCTTTCTGGAGAGCTTTTAACTTTAACGGCTGTTGCTTATACAGGTGATTTTTTATTAGGCCCAGGAGATCAAGCGGATAGTGCTTTCTTGCCCAATGCTACCAATGTGACTACGGGTTGTTTTGATGTGGCGAGCACTAATATATCTATACGAGTATTTGAAAATAATACAGGAGGTCTTGTAATTCCTTTAGGCGAAGAAGTTCGGGCATATAATGACAGCGAAGAGATTTCCTTAAGGCCAAATCCGGTTAGGGATAGATTGATAGTTACTTTCCCTTCTTCTTTTGTTGGTCAAAAAGTGGACCTTAATATATTTGATACTTCTGGAAAACTTGTATATAAAAAGAATTATTTCGGAGCACCTGAAAG
>CAYWOZ010000028.1:0-22301 GCA_964458675.1 uncultured Saprospiraceae bacterium | reverse complement strand
TTTGGAGACCTGAAGTTTTTACCTAGATCTTGCTGCAATGCGAAAGTTTGCATCGCTTGTAAGATAGCTTCCACTCCGAGAGAACCAGGCATAACTGGATCCTGATAGAAGTGGCAAGTAAAGAACCAATCGTAGGTCTTCATGAACTTGGTGGCATGTACATAGCCTTTGCCATATTCGCCTTGGTCTTTAGCAATTCTTAAAGTATCGATTAGGCGCAACTGGTCGCCAGATAATTTATAGTGTGGTTTACCTTCCGGCGCCTTGAATAATTTCATTTTACCATAGAGCGAGTCTAGTTTGATCTGCATATAATTAGTAGCAGACACATTGTTTTGCTCCAACCAAGATGCGACTTCTTTACCGTTATCTAATCCTACTTGTGATGCTAGTGCATCGGCAGGGAAGAAACCAAAGGATGATTTTCCTTTATAAAATAGATGTCCATCTATCGTTAACTCAAAAGTGTAGTTCTGCAATACCGTACCTCCCAAAGCAACAGAAGAGACCAATACAGATTTGTTATGTATCGTCTTACCTCTAAAGTCAGTACCCGTAGGTAGGTCAAACATTTCGCCTTCGCCGTCGAGATTTCTAAAGAATAGATTCTTGTCGGCAAACTGTAGAGTTGAACCTAAGTATGCACCCAATAATCCACAAGGCTGTAATGCCACTTCCATTAGGATAGAGTAGGGCATAGTCACGTTTGAGTTTTGCTCGTAGTACCAAGCATTCGCTGGTACGTCGTATTCTGCAAAGATGGTGGAAGGTTTGCTGAAGTCTCCTCTTTGTCCATCTATCTTCAGTACTCTAGAGATAACTTGAAGATCCGTATTCGGTTGTCTAGAAACCGTGCGCCCATCATAGACCGCGAAGTCTGGGCCGAAGCACTTAGATAAATCATCTAAAGCAAAAGTTGTGATGTCCGCTTCGTTCATCAGTGCACCTTCTGAACTAGGAGATGTAGGGATACCGCTCGTTTTTTCTAGATATTTTGGATTGTCTTTTTCTCTTAATTGTAAACCTAAGTTTTCAAAGTGTACGGTAACGATACCATCAGAAAGAATTTCCAAATCACCAATCATGTAAGGATTAGGGATGAGTCCGATCTCCTTGATTTCTAATTTATAAACTAGTTTCGTGTCTTTAGGAGTTACTTGTTTTCTACAACGTACCTTTTGTGGCAAGTCAAAAATAGGTTGGTAGCGTGCGTCTTTTGTTAGGCGCTGTAAACCCAGAAGAAGCATGAAAAATCTTAAAAGATTTCCACCACCTTCTGCTTGTAAAGATCCTGCTAAAACTTCATCATCTCTAAAGTGGCAAGGGAAATACCAGTCATCCGGATGCAAGTCTTTTTCCGCAACTATACTACCTAAACCATAGGCTCCGCCTTTAAGGTCTACAGAAGTAATTCTGTCTATCATCAATATCTTCTCTGGTGGAAGAGATAGAGAAGGGTTTCTACCATTTGGGAAATAAGATTCATCTTCAAAGCACAGCTCTGGTTGGCCATTGATTAGGTGTTGCAAATCCGCCTTTGAAAATTGAGTTTTATTTGTATTTAATAAAGGAGTGAAATGCTTTTTCTTCGCATTGGATCGCTTTGCTTTTTCATCATCTGAATAGACAACACCATTTCCTTCTTCTAATTGCTCGTCTCTAAAGAATCCAGCACAACCGCCATCCATCTTCAAAACTAGTCTATCTTCGACATAACAACGATAGCTGAAAAAGAACAATAGGTTCTCTCCGTTTCTTACAAAAGAGTTGATAGAGATATCATAGCGCAACGTCTGGCCTTCAAATGGTAAATCGTCCACAAAGGTGAGTGTACAATCTAATAATCGATAGACTAAATTACCTTTGTTTTCAAAATCAATTCCTAAATAGGAGATCAGTAGAAGGTCACACTGACCAGACTCCACAGAAACCGCCCAAGGTATTTGACGGTCCGTAGTAAACCATGCATTATACGGAATGTCATATTCCGTCTGCATCGTAGAAGGGACAAATTCACCCTTCTTGCCTTTTAAGCCTGTAACTCTACTCACCAATAAGTAGGGATACATAGGGAGCATCACGCGCCTAGAATACGAATCTATAATGCCATAATCCTGTCCAAATACATTGGCTATTTTTCCAGTGGCAAATTCTTCCAAATCTGCTTGGCTAAATACGATGTTCTTTCCTTGGAGCTGTTCTCCGCTTTCAAAGTTCTGTAGACGAAGTCCGTTTTCACCAAGTTTATCTTGCGACTTTTCAGAAACAGTTTTATTGGGTATTGTATTGATGTCCATATTTGTATTTATTATAGCTGGTTGGAATGGAATATTGCTAGCCTGTTGAATTTGACTAAGCGTTTTGTCAATGTGACTATCCATAGCATTCTCGATGTCTCCACCATGTAAAACCAGTTCTTTTTCTTTTACTTGAATTTGTTCGAATAATGAAACCAGTGAGGCTTCTTTAAAAATGGAAGAGATACGCTTTCCTCCTAGTCTTATCTTTTTATAAAAACTCTTTTCTTTATTGCTTACTTCATTTTGTACAAATAAGGTCTGCAAGTTTAGTGGCACATGATGAGCAGTCAACATAGCCACCGCAGAAATGATAGTGTCTGCAACATGCTTACCTTTGATATCCATACTCAAAGCCAGATGCTCTTTGTCTTTTAGTATTTGACCTATCCATCCCGTGCAAGTTGCATTGGCTCCGAGTTCAACAAAAATACGTGCACCATCCTTGTACACTTTTTCTACACTCTCTGGAAAGTTGACTGACCTGCAGCATACTTCGGTAGAGTTTTTAGCAATGGTGTTACTTTCTACGTTCAAGTAATCTTTTTTAACACTAGAGTAGAAATTAATCGCTGGCTTTTCGTGAATGTCAAAATTGTGCATGGCGAGTAGGCCTTCCTCTTCAGATCTGCAAAAATCATGATGAATCACATTCTGAAAGGGTAGTGGCATTGATTGACAAGCGAGTGTTTCCGCAATCTTATAGCAACTCTTTTTATCTCCAGAGACAATTACCTCGTTAGGGGAATTGATGAAACTTAGATATACTTCAGGATAGGTATCTAATAAAGGAAGTACAGCTTCTTTAGAACACATCAAAATTAAGCTGACCCAATTTTCTTTCGCTTGTTCTGAACTCACGTTCCAGTGTTCTGCCAAATTGATCAAATCGCCAGCAAAGCGATTTTGAAATATAGGCGAATTTTGGAAGTGGTGTGAATTCTTTGGATCCCAAACGCCTAGTGAATACCACATACTACTGCATTCTCCCATGCTATAGCCTAGAGCCATATCAGGATTGCAGTCCAGCATTTCTCGTAGTACATGCGTATACAAAGCAGAATGAAACACACCCACCGACATCATCGCTATGGCGTGCCCTTGTATAGCGGGTGGAGTAGCATCTCTTCTAATCTGTTTAGGGTATAAAAAGTCTGGCCAAACGAACTTGTCTAGGTCTTGCAATAGCTCCTCGTAATGCACATGTAGTTGTGGGAAGGCTCTAAAAGCATTTTTTCCAAGTCCGGTATACGCCGTAGAAGATCCTGGATAAACAAAAGCAAGCTTCCCTTTTTTACCTAAAGGCTCGTTCGTAAAGTAACTCCCCTTAGGAGTTTTAAGTGTTAGCTTGCCAGAAAAGGCATCTTTAAATCTAGATGTAAAAAAAGCAATTTCACTTTGCAGTTCCTTTCTAGTTTTAGAAACCAAAACAAGACTAAAACCTACTTTTGTGCAGGAGTTTTTATAGAAACTTGCAGCTATATCTGCCAAACTTGTTTCTGATTCCAAGGCAATTTCTAAGGCTGATATTTGATGTAATAGTTCTGTATTGTTTTGTCCTTTTAGAATAAATAGAGAGCTAAAATCTCTACGTCGAATAGGAGAAGGATTACTTTCAACAGAATCCGCTTCAGTTATTTTTAAGACATTTCCATACACGTCATTAATTAATGCTTTTCTTTCTTTCGCGTTTTCTCCTAAAATCCAAGGACGAGAATCCGTTGGGAAATAGTACTTAGCTTGTTCAAAGAATATTTCTTCCTTTGGGGCATTCCAATTTGGGATGGCGGGTATAAATTTTTCGGATACGCACAGCGCCGTTTTGATAATGGACGCTATACCTGATGCAGCGAAGGTATGCCCTATATTGGATTTCACTGATCCTAAGGCTATGGGCTGTTCATTTGTGATTGATTTTAAAAATTCAATCTCCTTGATATCTTCTGAAGCTATTCCTGAAGAATTTAATTCTATATATCCAATATCTGAGAGTGAAGTTTTATCAGGTCTTGCCCCATCCAGCCTGGCATATACATTTTTACCTTTCGCATCTTCGGATTTACACAATACGATAGCACCTGCCCCTTCTCCTACAATCCAACCTTGATTAGATTGGTCTAAGGCGATACTTGGTTTTGGATTTTGGTTTACTTTGTTTTTTTGATTTCTAAGTAATACGTTCTCGAGTCCTCCAGACAAATCTACTCCGCCAACTACCACTGCGTCTACTTCATTATTGGATAACATTAGTTGCGCAATATCTATAGCTTTAAAAGCAGATTGTTCCGCACAAGAAACTGTAAAAGCTGGTCCTGAAAAGTCCCATAGCGCAGCAATTCGACTAGCCATAATATTTCCCACAAAACTTGTATGCTGAGAAGGAGTTTGAGCACCTTCACGATAGTAGACGCTATCTCTTGTCGCTTTTTCTAATTCTTCCTTTTGGGTTGCATCAAGCTCTATTCCATTTTTTTCCAAAGCCTCTTCCAACTGCCAAGACATATCCCATCTAGCTAGATAGTGGTGTATAGCTAATTCAGATTCCATAGCAATCAAAACCGCTATATTTTTAGATGGGCTCAAACCTGCATCTTTGATTGCTTTATCTGCGACTTTTAGAATTAATGCTTGCTGAGGTTCTAAGGTCTCTGCTTCTTTAGGTTGAATCTTGTATCGAAGCAGGTCTATTTCAAAATCTTCAATATAAGATCCTGGAGGCGCTTCTCCATTTTCAAGACCATATTGAGAAAGTATGTTTTTATTTTCCTCAAAACCTTTCCATCTATTGGAAGGCAAAGGTCTTAAATGCTGCTTCCCATAATATATTGTTTCTGAGAATGCTTCCAGTCCCTCACAATTTCCAAAGTGTGCATCCATACCAATAATAGACATGGAAGCTAGCTTTTGCTTTTGCTTTATTTCTTTTTTAGGGTATTTGTTCGTAGAATAGTTCTGCACAATCATATGGGCGTTCGTCCCTCCAAAACCAAATGAATTAATACCCGCTTGCTTATTGCTGTCATTCCATTCTGTAGCTGATGTAATCATTTGTTGATTGCTAATCCATTCGTTGTCTGCTTGAACTGGTTTCTCTAGATTGATATTTGGAGGAATAACTTCATGCTTGATAGCCGCCAACACTTTCAATAAACCTGTCATTCCAGCAGCGGTCAGTAAATGACCCATGTTTGATTTTACAGAACCTAGTAAAGGCAATGCTTTATACTTGGCGAAAAAGTCGGAGATAGAATTTATTTCCGTTACATCACCGAGCGGTGTACCCGTTGCATGGCATTCTAGATAACTGGTTTCTTCCGGAGAAGTATTGTATTGAGCATAGGCTCTTTCAAAAGCCAATTGTTGCCCCTTGGGATTTGGGCTTAATAAAAATTTCCCTTGGCCGTCATTAGATAAGCCAATTCCACCTATTACTCCAAGTATATTGTCGCCATCTCTTTCTGCATCTTCTAACCTTTTTAAGACCACCATTCCTGCTCCTTCCGCAGATACCAGACCTGCAGAATCTTTGTCTAAGGGAACAAACTTTTTATCTGATGCAGAATAAGCATGAAAAATGGAAAAACCCATATGGATAAATAGTTGATCTGAGGCACAGACCGCTCCAGCCAACATCATATCCACTCTGCCTGCATTCAATTCATCACAGGCTAGTTTGATAGCATATAGTGAAGTAGCACAAGCGGCATCTAGTGCATAATGTACTCCGCCTAATCCTAAGGCTTCTGCCACCATTCCTGAAGGCGTATAATCTAAGATTTGAGGACCTTTACTTTCTTGTTGGTGATTGGGTAATTTAAATCTCGGATCTTTGAGTATTTTCTGAAGCTGCGATTCTACATTATCCGTATACAAATTGGACAACTGCTTATGAGAAGATAAAGTTGGGAATGATAGATTTCCAAGGATTACACCACAATGATTAAGGATATCATTATTTAAGTATCCTGCGTCTCTTAATCCTTCTTTGGCCACATATAGAGACCACTGAAATAATTTGTCCTGTTCATTCAAAAATGCAGAATCCATTTTATACCCAGATGGATCAAATACAAAGTCTCGTATATATCCACCTCTCAGCGAATAGCACTTATCTACTATACCTTTTTCTGATTGAAAAAAGAGTTCAGGTTTCGCACCAAAGTCATCTTTAGTAGCTATTCCAGTAAGGTCTTTTTGTTGCATAAGATTATCCCAAAACGCTTCTTTAGTAGAAGAGCCTGGAAACAAACCCGATGAACCTATAATTGCAATCATGTACTTTTTACTTTCTTAAATTTAATTCCACTGTAATTGCTTCGATACAGTTACTGCTGCTCCAGATGTTTTCATATAGACTGTTCCTGATTCATCAAATACAGTACAATTGGCCATCATTTTAAATTCATTGGATTCTATGATGTCTATGTGTACATACATGCGCTGTTCAAAAGGAACAGGCTTATATAAAATAACTTTCTCTGTTTGTAAGGGAAGACTTTTAGCACCATCGTTAAATTGCTGGACCCATACCACCATTCCTTGATATTGAATATCAGAGAAAAATGTATTTACAGAATCCACCGGAAATTGGCCTTGCTCTTGGGCACTTACACTTGGTGCGGTACAAGAGAGTAACATGTGTTTCTCATCACTAGATAAAATTTGGTCTATACCTTGAAAATTTGGTCCATGAAATAGTGCGCCATTTGTATACAGCACTTTGCCATTTTCTAACTCAATTCGATCTTGTCGATTCATCTCGAATGTCGGGGAAGCAGGAATAGCCTTCCTGTTTTTTATCATGACTTTAGCCTTATAGTGTATTATAGGTAGTTTTTTACCTTGGCTAATGACGGTAGCGGAAAAACGTATTTCATCTTCAGACTTAGATTCCTCTTTTAGTTCAAGGGTGTATTCTTTTTCATCTGTTTTATCAAAAACCAAACCTTTGAAGAGGCGCGTATCAGATATTTCATACACACGATAATCAGGATAAAGGCGTTCACAGTTTTGCGCCATCCATCCAACGGCATTCACCACGGGCAGGACTGCCTTTCCTTGGATAACATGGTCTTGCAAAAATGGATTGTCTTTAGCTGAAATTGTTTTCACTACATTATGTGTTCTTAATTCTCCTAGATAACTAATGCCAGTTGGAAGTGTTCCTCCAATAATCGTAGAAGCTTCGTTATCATACCGGTTATTCAATTCATTCAAAAACATAGCTGCACCTCCTTCGCTATTCACCAACTTTACTCCCATAGCTTCAAATTGAGCCTTGAGTTCTCCACTTACCATTCCAGAATCCCAGGCTCCCCAGTTGATTGCACTTACATGCGTATTAGGGTGATTCGTTTTGAACAAGTGAGCAGCCTTGCTCAGGATCTCATTAGCAATCGCGTAATCAGATTGACCAATGTTTCCGTAATAACCTGCAACGGAAGAAAACATAATTAAGTAATCCAAATGATGTAGATCTGTAGCCGCTAATAAGCTTAGCATTCCGTCTAGTTTTACAGATATTACGTTTTCAAAATCTGTTTCCGTTTTATCTTGAATGTACTTATCGGCTAATCGTCCTGCACCATGAATAATACCCGTTACTTTTCCAAGTTTATCTGTAGTTTTTTTCAAGTCTACTTTGAAACTAGAGACATCAGTTACGTCTCCTTTAATATAGACCACTTCATTCCCATGCGCTCTAATCTCCTCTAAGGTTTCCTCTATTTCTTTTTTAGCTACAATATTTTTGTAGATATTTTTCACATCATTTAGACTGGCCTTTTCTCCTTTCTGTTTAAGGTCTTGTAAGATGAGCCCTTTTAGGCTTCGTTCATCAAGATCAGACTTAGCAAAATCTGGCAATTCAAAATTGATGTTTGATCTGCCGAGTAAAATAAATTTGCAAGGAAAGACTTTTGCCATTGCTTTTACACAAGTTGCTGTTACTCCTTTGGCGCCTCCTGAAACAAGGAAAACACTTTTATCATTTATTTTAGCCTGTATTGGAGTCTTCTCATTTATGGATTCAATTGTTTCAGTAGGTGTTTTTCTTTGTTCTTCATCATAAGCAACCTCGACAATGTCTTTATTCGCATCATGGTACTCGTCAAATATGTATTCCGCTGCTTGCTCATTTGGAATGATAGGGTCAATATCTACTGCTCTACAGAATACGGGAGACCATTCTAGATTCAAGCATTTTACTAATCCAGTTAAACCTCCACCTACTACAGATACATTTCCAGATTTTCCTTTTCCTAAATGACCATCCATTTGACTAACCGTCAAAAAACGAGCATGATTGGATTCTCCGAATACGTTTAGGTCTTCTTTGATGAATTTCGCAATCAAAAATACTGATTTTAAAATGTCTCTTTCTGCAGCAAAGTGTTGAGCAAATTGATTTCCTTTGAAAGTGAATTTCGGATGCAGATGCACAAAGCTTCCTATGGCACCAAACTTCGAACGTATCTCCTCAATAAGTTTTTCAACGCCTGCTTGACTGTGTTCCGAAAGATGCACTGCATTTTGCTGTACAGGGATAGCTATGTTTTTTAGGTTAACCACTACTACAGGAGTGCCTTTAGATTTTAATTTTGAAATAAATTTTTCGGTAAGCGGGCTGCCATCATTGGTAACTATTGTATAGTGGCTTGATGGATTATCTGATTGATAAAAGTCAGGCTTGGGAAGGTACTTGAATCCTAATTTTTTTCTTTCTACACCGTGGAAGGAGCCACTGAACATGGCTCCTTCATTCAAGACTTGGTTTTTTGAAAACGGCGCAAAGTCTACATTACTGAAGACTTTTTTTTTATTTTTCCACCCACAAAGGTTACTATTTCTCCAAGGGTTCTTAGTTCTGTTAATTCATTTGGGTCTATACCAGTCATGTCAGGATACTGGGTAGTCAAAGCTCCAAATATCTCCACTCTTTTGATCGAGTCGATTCCAAGATCGGCTTCCATATCCATGCTCAGTTCTAGCATTTCAGCTGGGTATCCTGTTTTCTCACTTACTACTTCTAGTAAAACAGCTTGTAAGGCACCTAAGTCTACAGATGAATTATTTCCATTGCTGCTTGGTGCAGTAGGAGCTGAAACTTCTGCGACTGTTGTTTGGACAGCTGGAGCACTTATCGTGCTTGCTCCAGATTTACCAGAAACAAAATTTACTATTTCTTGAAGTGTTCTTAACTCCGTCAATTCATTCGGGTCTATACCAGACATCTCAGGATACTGAGCCGTTAATGATCCAAATATTTCTACTCTTTTGATAGAGTCAATTCCGAGATCAGCTTCCATGTCCATATTCAATTCAAGCATCTCTGCTGGGTATCCTGTTTTCTCACTTACTACTTCTAATAATATTTTAGTTAAGGCACTTGTATCACTTGTACTAGGTGAAGATGCACCATTGCTTGTTGGACTAGGAGTTGTTACAGCTGGAGCAGTAGCTTGTTGTATAGGAGCGCTTACAGTGCTTTTTGCTTTTGCCGCTACTGTATCTCCACCTTTGCCAGATACAAAGCTTACTATTTCACCAAGTGTTCTAAGTTCTGTCAATTCATTTGGGTCAATACCAGACATCTCAGGATACTGAGCAGTCAAAGCACCAAATATTTCTACTCTTTTGATGGAGTCAATTCCAAGATCAGCCTCCATATCCATTGTCAACTCTAGCATCTCTGCAGGATATCCCGTCTTTTCACTTACTACTTCTAATAATATTTTCTCAAGAGCAGAAGTGTCTCCTCCACCAGAAGGACTTACAGGAGTTGCTGCTGCCGGTGCTGCTGGTTTTACAACATTTACCACTGGTGCAGGTGCCACATGCGTCACATGACCATGGCCATTGGATAGTCCATTACCATTACTGCTTCCATTGCCATTGCTGAGCTGGGTCGCAGCATTTACTTGATTTACAAAAGAAGTAGATTGCGTGGTCGTGTCAATCGTAGCACCATTGGAGTTGCCAATAGCTTGAGACAATATTTGCAATAGCTGATTTGCCTGCTGATTTTGACCATCCATAAATCTTTCGAATATTTCTAAAGATTTAGTCTGGTTTCCTTTAAACGTTTCTACCGTTTCTTTTAATAATTGGAGCGCTTCTTTATTTAGCATTTCTTCTTCGTTTTGAACTTCTACATCTATCTGAGGATTGGCCATCTTGGCTACCTCTATCGTTGTATCGTTATTTTGGGTTTGAGTTATATTTGATATTTTAAAATCGTTGCTTAGCACATCAGTGTATGCTTTCTTAGTAGCATCCGAAACATAATTATTTCCGCTTAATTTTACATTCAATTTGCTGACTGCGGGCAGCGCTGCAAAATTACGCTTAAAAGGATCTATATTATTTAGGGGTAATCCTAATACTCTTAATTGAACAGCCGCTTGTCGTAGTTGTAAATCACTATCTTTTTTAGAATTAGAATTTATAGCTATAGCACGATGACCTTTATCACTAAGTATATTTTTGACTAGATTAGTCAAGACTCCCTTTGGCCCAAATTCTACAAATATTCTTCCACCAGCTGTATACAAGTTTTCAACTTGTTTTTTAAACTGTACAGGATTCAAAATTTGGTTTTTCAAAATGGTTTTAATCTCATCTTGATGAGTAGGATACGCTTCTGCAGTAGTGTTAGCAAACACAGGAACTTTAGGTGACTGAAAAGATTGCATATCAACAAACCTGGAAAAGGGTTCCTGCGCATGTTTTACAAATGAAGTATGGAATGCCGCAGATACAGGAAGTTTAACGACAGAGAATCCTTGTTGTCCTAATATTTTTTCAGCAGATAAAATAGCCTCAGTTGAGCCTCCAAGGATTACTTGGTTTTTCGCATTGATATTTGCTATTTGTACCCCAGATATATTTTGAATGGCAGCTGAAACTTTAGCTTCACTTTCCTTTACCGCAAGCATTGAACCACTGTCGGCATTTGGATTTTGAATTGCCATAGCAGCTCCTCTATTTTTAGCCAAAGCCGTAAAGGTCTTGTCATCATATACACCGGCTGCCCACAGAGCAGTCAATTCTCCAAAGCTATGACCCGAGGTCATATCTGCTTTAAATCCAGCGTTCATTAAGACTTTATATTGTCCCATACTCAACATCCCAATAGCAGGTTGAGCATTCTCTGTTCGTGTCAAGTTTCTAACTTGAATTACCTTTTCCTCTTTACTAAAAGTAGGTATTGGGAATACAGCTTCAGATAAAGGTGCTTCTCCCTTTGCATAAAATAACTTGTCCGCTTGTTCATAGCTATTGGCAATCATTGGAAATGCATTTGCGCTTTCCTTGCCCATCCCTATATATTGTGAGCCCTGACCTGAAAATAAAGCCACTACTTTATGCTCAGACATATTCAAGCCACTGTTTCGAAAATGAATTCCCTTTGGGTGATCCCAATAAGGTTGATTACTTTCAAGCAATCGATAGCTCTCTTCGAGCATCTCTATACATTCATTGATATCTTTTGCTACAAATCCAAGCCGAGCTTGATTTTGAGCTAGCACGAAACTGTTACTACTTGCGGCTAATTGATTAAAGCTATTTTTTGCATTATCTCCTCTTAACTGTGCTATATACGATGCACAATTTTCTCTCAATGAAGTAGGAGAGTCGCTAGCTATAAGTATAGATTTAAATGGCTGGTGCAAGCGATAGGCTTCTTCTTGCTTACCACTATACTCTTCAAGTGCTAAGTGCACATTGATTCCACCAAACCCAAAAGCAGAAACTCCAGCACGTCTTGGTACTCCATTTCTTATCCAGGGCCTAGCCTCTGTATTTATATAGATTGGAGAATCCTTGATATCTACTTTTGTACTAGGAAGCGCCACATTTATAGTAGGGGGAAGTATTTTATGATGCAGTCCTAGAATCGCTTTCACCATACCCGCTGCACCTGCAGCTGCTTTACAATGCCCTATCTGAGACTTGACAGAACCCAAGGCGATATGCTGTTTTTTATCATTATTAGCGCTAAATACGGTATGCATAGATTTAAGTTCTGTAGCATCACCTACGCTAGTACCTGTTCCATGTGCTTCCAATAAACCTACCGTATGCGCAGGGAAGCCAGCATCTTCATAGGCACGGTCCATCGCCAAAGCTTGTCCGCTCGAACGTGGTGCGTACACAGACTTAAATCGACCATCACTAGATGTTCCTACGCCTTTCACTACCGCATATATTCTATCTCCATCTCTTTCTGCATCTTCTAGTCTCTTCAGTACAAGCATCCCGATTCCTTCTCCGATCAACATCCCATCCGCGGCATCACTAAATGGACTGATATTGCCTGATTTAGAAAAAGCAGGCGTCTTACTGAAAGACATATACATGAAAGGAGAGTTGTCCGTGTCTACACCTCCAGTCAACATCATATCGCATCTACCTTCTACCAATTCACTTAGCGACATTTTGATTGCACTAAGAGAAGCAGCACAAGCTGCATCCACAACTGAGTTGATACCGCCTAGGTCAAATCGATTCGTGATTCTCCCAGATATGACATTACCTAGCAAGCCCGGAAATGAATTCTCATTCCAACCTACATAAGCCTTTTTCATTTTGTCTACTATGTGTGGGATGTCTTCCTCAGCTACGCCACTTGCACGCAAAGCTTTTTCCCAAATAGGATATTGTAACCTTGCTATTAGAGGAGTGATTAGTTTTTGTCCACCACCTACACCTAATAGTACACCCGTCTTCGCCCTCAGTTCTGCTGTAAACTTTGCAGAGTTTTTTCCATACCCAGCATCTTCCAATGCATCACGCGCAGCGACCAATCCTAAGAGCTGACTCGCATCTGTTACTTCTAGAATATTTGGCGGCAATCCAAATTCCATTGGATTAAAATCTATCTCTGGCAGGAAACCACCTACCTTACAGTAAGTCTTATCTGGCGCACGCATATCTGGATCATAATAATCATCTATGCTCCATCGACTATCCGGCACCTCCTTTATACTGTCCTTACCTTGGATGATATTAGTCCAGTATTCTTCAATATTTTTTGCATCTGCAAATATGGCGGAAAGGCCAACAACAGCGATAGGTGTTTTTTGCAGTGAACTATTTATATTCATTTTCTTCTTTATTAATTTATATAGAGACTCGAAATAATGCCTCTTGCACTTTTACTAATTTTAGACCTTTAGCGGTACAAAGTCCTCTTAAGTAGGGGACTAGTATGCCGAAAGTCAATCTTTCTTTACTGAACTCATTAATTGGAAAAACTCTGTGATCGTTTAAAAGCTTGAGCATTATACCCACCGTTTTACCAACCACTTCTACATCTAGGTCTTCATGAAAAATACCATCATCGATTCCCCATTGGGCTATATGTAATAATTGCTTGTGCGCAAATTCTCCAGTCTCTTTATAGGATTCATTAAGAAGCCCCGGATGGTAATTTGCGATATCCCCGAAGAAATTTGGATTGACCTCATGCGCTCTACTAACGATCACTTGATGCAACCTTCCCATCGCCTCTATAACATTATTAGCGTTGCGAATTATTTCTTCATTTTCAATACTGGCTTTGAGATTGTAGGCGATAAGGCAAGCTTTAACGATGGCATTTTTATCTTCAAAATGAGCATAAAGGGTGCGCTTTGAAGTATGCAACTCTTTCACGATCTTGTCCATTGTTATGGACTTTACACCATGCTGAGTGTACATTTGAAGTGCTGTATCTACTATTAGTTCTCTCGTAATCATATAAGGAAAAAACCAGGATTGTATTAGTGGTAATATTTTTGTTCCTTCAGTACCAAAAGTACTACAAAGTATTTAGAATCCATATCTTTAAGCCATAATTAATTCAATTGACTACAAAAGTTCACATTTTCTATCACTATTTAAGTGCCTCAGGACTTAAAGTATCCTTAGAAGATATTATAGCGCAATTGCCTGATTATATGCGTAATAGAGCATTACGATACAAGTCAAAACAAACCGCTCTAAATTTTATTCAGGGTCGCCTCCTTTTATCCCATGGGATAGGCCATTTGGGGCTAGATGCGGAAGTAAGCTCTTTGTCCTATGCTGACAGTGGTAAGCCATACCTACCTCACCTTGCCTTCAATATTTCGCACAGCCACCATCTGGCCGTGTGCGCTTTTTCTTCTGCTGGTGCTATTGGCATCGACGTAGAGTCCAAGACTGAGAAGCACCTCCCACACCTCAAACACAATTTTACAGACCAGGAGTGGGATGTCATTCAGCAAGACCCTAATCACCCAGACCTTTTCTATCAACTGTGGTGTCGCAAGGAATCCATCATCAAGGCTACGGGCAAAACCTTATCCTTTTTGCATCAGATTCAACTAAACAGTTTCGCCAACCATTGTCAAGTAGAAGGGCAAACATGGCACCTTCGAGATTTAGATTTGCTTGATAATTATTTTGGATCTATCTGCACACAACAAACGCCCGCATCTATAGATTTGACTTCTTGTACCTTGGACATTTTGGAGGGCGCGAGCTAGGCTTCCTATCAACGCACACCACGCTATCCACTTGTATGTAGCACGCTATAAACTGGTTCGACTAATGCACCTTCTACCGTCTCCTCCCTTCGTCGGAGCCAGCATTAGGCACAGTCTCACACAGTTTATAGCCCCCTCCATATCGTTCGCGCAAAAAACAAAAAAAACATTCGTCGAGTGGCTGTGCCCTCTCTGCCTGACGGCTGGCAGGGAGGCAAAACACTTGTGACAGTTTCAGATAGTACTACCTATTAGATTCGGGTATTTAAGATATCATGCTATACACCGAATTCTTCAAAACACATAGACTGTGCTGCCGTCCATCCTGGACTCCAAGAAGAATAAACTCCAAGATAGGGCTCACGCCCTATCCTTTGATCTGGCGCCCTTCCAGGGCTCAGTCGTTGGTAATAAAATGAGAATAAAAATGGTATTACTCAGGATGTCATGATATACACCGAATTTTTCAAAACATTTAGATTGTGCTGCCGTCCGTCTAGGACTCCCAAATAATAAATTCTATACCGTACACTTTATATTAATGGTCGACGATATAGGATTTGTTAGAGAAAGAGAAGACAATTTTGACTGCATGTTTACTGCAGTATTCGATTAATTTCTTTCCGACAGTAAAAATAGAAAGATCCATTCCCATCCAGGCTTCTAACTCTCCCTGTTTTTTGGCGAAAAAAATAAAAAAGTATCGTTCGTCGAGTGGCTTTGCCCTCGATGCGATAGGATCGCCGTCCTTGTCTTAATTAAAATAGAATTATTTATATTTTAAGTTACTTTTTGTAAAGTATTTGAATATGCATTGCTGGTTATCAAGCCTATCTAATTGTGAAAGAAACCTAAAAACCTAAGTATTATTAGAATTATTCTTCCGCCCATCCCACAAAGAATAAGCATCCATCAAAATCAATGGACAGGTCAGTAATAATAATTCCACACCCCAACTTTTAATCAAATTCTGTTTAGGGAACAAAGCTAGTTTAGCTGCCATGACAAATGAAAGAGCATACAAAACAAGCATCACTACCACTCCGACTTTAACCACATTCTTATTCATAAGCTTGGGCAAAATAATCCAAAGCATAATCCATGGACCAATTGCTAAAGTATATGCGAAAGTATTATACACACTTTGATTCATCCACTCGCCAGAAGGAGTTGAAGTAGTAGCCTGGAAAGAACTCGTCATAGGTAAAATGATAAGCAAGCCGCAAACAAGATAAGTAACCATTCCCCAATATTTACTCAAGCCTTTCATTTCCATTGCGAAAATTTTAAAGCAGCAAGATAACTAATGTAAACCAGAACGGATTGCATATTTCGCGGAGGCGAATAGCTGGAGCTCGACGGACCGAAGGGAGTAGGGCAAAGGATATGGAAGATAGCTCTTTATGCATAGCATGGAGCGAGGCAAGAGCTAGTCCCGAGTACGCACACATGATAATGTGTCCGTAGGCGGGACGGTAGTAAAACGGACTCTGGAGTAGCGTGGTCACGGCCCGTTCTTCAGGGCTCGTGATGACCCCATATGAAAAACTACAAAGACTTAATTGTCGAAGGTGTAGCTATTAAATTTGAGCAAAATTAAGTACTTTCACGAGCATTAAACGATAGCCAAATATGAAAAATGTAATTCTACTTTTTGCTTATGCCTTCACTTTATTAGGTTGTAATAAGGTAATTCATAATACAGTCGAAACTGATGTAAAAAAAACGGGAAATAATTTAGGTGCCAATCTTTTAAAGATGGACGCGCATACTGGATATCTTGATTTTTATTGGGACGACACAAAAGGAAAATTGTTATTAGCGATTGAACATTTTGATGAAGAGTTGTTGTACGTGAATTCATTGGCGGCGGGTGTGGGTTCAAACGACATTGGATTGGATAGAGGACAATTAGGTAATGAGCATGTGGTGAAGTTTGTAAAAGTAGGCCCGAAGGTTTTGCTTATGCAAGTCAACTATGATTATCGAGCAGTTAGTGAAAATGAAGCAGAACGAAATTCTGTGGAAGAAGCATTTGCGCAGTCTGTACTGTGGGGCTTTAAAGTGGAAAGGACATCTGGTGGAAAAGTTTTGGTGGATGCGACATCATTTTTGTTGAGAGACGCACATGGTGTAATAGGAAAATTAAAAAGAACAAAGCAAGGAGCATATAAACTAGATGCGAGTCGATCAGCAATTTATCTGCCTAGATGCAAGGCCTTTCCAGAAAATACGGAACTAGAAGCTACATTGACATTTACTGGAGAACCGAAAGGAGGCTATATCAGAAGCGTTGCTCCGAATCCAGAGGCAGTTACCGTAAGACAACATCATTCATTTATCAAGTTGCCAGATGCAGATTATAAGCCACGTATCTTTGACCCGCGTTCAGGATATTTTGGAATTAGCTATCAAGATTATGCCACTCCAATTGATCAGCCTTTAGTAAAAAGATATATAACTAGACATAGATTAGAAAAGAAATCGCCAGATGCTGCTCAATCGGAAGCAGTAGAACCGATAGTTTATTATTTAGATCCCGGTGCACCAGAACCAGTGCGCTCTGCTTTATTGGATGGAGCGCGCTGGTGGAATCAAGCTTTTGAAGCGGCAGGATATGTTGATGCCTTTCAGGTTGAAATTTTGCCAGAAGATGCGGACCCAATGGATGTTCGATACAATTTGATTCAATGGGTTCATCGAGCTACTCGTGGATGGTCTTACGGAGCTTCTGTAATCGATCCAAGAACAGGAGAAATTATAAAAGGACATGTATCTTTAGGATCATTGCGGGTACGTCAAGACTTTTTGATTGCACAAGGACTATTAGCGCCATATGAAAAGGGAAAGCCAGTTTCAAATAAGATGGAAGAAATGGCATTAGCAAGGTTGAGGCAATTGTCTGCACATGAAATAGGACATACTATCGGATTGGCGCACAACTTTGCAGCAAGCTATAATGATCGAGCTTCTGTAATGGACTATCCACATCCGCTGGTCGCATTAGCAGCATCGGGCAATTTAGATTTTAGTAAAGCCTATGACGATAAGATTGGAGAATGGGATAAACGAACGGTCTTGTATGGCTATCAAGATTTCCCTTCAGGAACTGATGAAGAAGCCGCTCTTCTGGAAATATTGAATGAGAATAATAGACTAGGGCTAAAGTATATTTCTGATGCGGATGCGAGACCAATAGGAGGTGCTCATCCGTACGCGCATTTATGGGATAATGGAACTAGTGCAATAGATGAGTTTGAGCGTATGTCAGAAGTAAGAAAAAAAGCATTGGAAAATTTTGGAGAAAATAATATTCCGGAAAATGCGCCTATGGCTACCTTGGAAGAGGTATTGGTTCCGATTTATTTATCGCATCGTTTTCAGATGGAAGCAGTATCGAAACTGATTGGTGGAGTAGACTATGCTTATACGGTCAGGTCTGATGGCCAAGAAGAGCCAAGTGTAGTTGCTGATGATGTGCAGAAGGAAGCAATCTCAATATTGATAAATAGTAT
Organism: uncultured Saprospiraceae bacterium; assembly: GCA_964458675.1. Taxonomy (GTDB): domain Bacteria; phylum Bacteroidota; class Bacteroidia; order Chitinophagales; family Saprospiraceae; genus JALZVN01. The sequence continues at coordinate 3,977 of CAYWOZ010000028.1, read as the reverse complement.
AAGTCCTAGCTTCCTGATGTTGCCTGAAAATGTATTAGATGTGATACCACCTAAACCATTGGGATATGGTCGTACAAGAGAAAGTTTTAAAAGTAAAACTGGGGTTAGCTTTGATCCAATTGCTGCAGCTGAAAGTGCGGTCCAAGCCACCTTGCAAGCCTTGCTACATCCACACCGAGCAAATCGAATAGTACATCATCATGCTATTGGAGAAAGTAGTATAGGATTAGGAGCTGTGTTAGAGGCGCTCTTGAGTACCTCATTTAAAGCAGAAGGAAGTTCTTATGAAGCATCATTGAGTCGAATGCGTGATGAACTTTGTTTGAATCAAATCATGAGTCTCGCTATGCACCCAGATGCTTCTGTGGAAACAAAAGCACATTGTCAATATGCCCTGGAAGAGGTAGTAAATAGGTTGAAAAAATCATCTATTAGCAGTGACGAAGGTAAGGCAAATCGACTGCTTACACAGCGAATAATCGCTCATTTTCAAGATGACCCAAGTGAATGGAAAGGTCGGCCTGTCCTGACTATGCCTGCAGGATCGCCTATCGGATGTGGGCATGAGGTGCATTAAATGATATATAATATTTGATTTTAAGTAAAAAATACGGATAAATATTAATATTAATAAAATATATATAGAGATTCCTATAAATAATTTTAGCTTTGAATTCATTTTAAAAATTATCTTATGAAAAAAACATTTTACACTCTAATAATTTTATTCGCTTTTGGGACTTTTTTCAATAGTAACCAAGTAAGTGCTCAATGTACCATATGGACGGCTAATGGTGGTAATCCGTGGGGAGATTTTAACATCGCACCTTTTGCTGGTGCACCTTGTGACGATGGTACTGGCTGCGTTTTCAATGAAATTACAGCTTTCGAAATATTTGCATCTGAAGCTTATTCGCTGAATGACATAGTAACTGGAGTAGAATATACTTTTAGCGCATGTAATGGACCTGGTGTAGGGTCATGGAATATTGATTTTGCAATCGTTGCTCCTAGTGGTGCAGTCGATGCATTTGGAGCAGGAGACGGAGATGGATGCAGCATTACTTGGACAGCAACAGAGAATGGTACATATTTAATAGTAATCAATGAAGCCGAACAACCTTGTGGAGGTGGGCCGAATACAGCAGTTGGCAATGGATTTCCTGCAATAACTTGTGTAAATGGACCTACATGTGATCCTAATGCAAATGTATGTAACCCTGGAACTTTAACTACTCTTGGATTTATATCAGTTTGTGATTTAGCTGAAACTTTTGATGTTTTGGCAGAAAATGATACTATTCCTACTGGAGGTGGTTACGCTTGGTCTATTACTGATGATTTAGGAGGTACAGGAGGCGCAGCTGGAGGAATTACCTTGACAGGAGCTACTGCATCGGAAACTTTTAATGCGGATCTAAATGGTGTATTGAGCGCCAATATGTTAGAACCTTTATCTGGGCCTTGGGTATTTAGAGGCTTGGTATTGGATGCAGTTGGAGCAATTTGTGGACAAACTGCAGATTCACTTGTCGTGAGATTCGGTACAGAAAGCCCAACAATTGTTGAGTTCTCGCAGGATACTATCGGAGAGCTTACTGTATTTGCTACTGGGGGTGTAGAGCCATATTCTTATTTATGGGATGACCCTGCTGGGCAGACTACTCAAACTGCAGTAGGACTAGATCCAGGCGTTATCTTTACTGTTACTGTTATAGATGCAAACGGATGTATTACATCAGGTGAGTCTCAAGTTACTGTAAGTACCAAATCAATTTCGTCTCTTAATGAGTATAGTATTGTACCAAATCCAAATAATGGATCTTTTTCTGTTCAATTAAATTTTGATTATAATGAGCAAGTAGAAGTAGAAGTACTTGATATTACGGGACGAGTTGTTGAAAGAGCAAGTAGAGAATTGACTTCTGGAAACTTTGAATTTAACTTAAATAGTACTGCTGCTGGTGTTTATTTCGTAAGAATTACTGCTGGTGCGGAATCATTGACCGAAAGAATAATTGTAAGTAATTAAGTTTTAGGCCACCTCTATTAACCTCTGAAAGAATGTAAATTTCATTTAGCGCGTGAATTATGAGGCGTGAAGAGGGAGTTTAGCTTTAGCTAAGCGGTTGATAAACAACGAAATAGTTTGCAATGATAAATGGAATAAAAAATTTACAATTTTTGATTACATCTTGAATGGGGTTAATAGAGGTCCCCTTTAGTTTATTTGCTTATAAATCCGCTTATACCCCTGAGGTGTAAGCGGATTTTTTTATGATAAAATGGTTAAAATTTGGAGGCTCAAATATTAGTTGGGGTATGCTTGTAAGATTATTGTTAGTGCTCAGAAAATAATGTTTTTCGCCCTCCAAATATGGATAGAAATAAATCCTTTTGTCAGAATTACAAAATCACATTTTGATCACCCTTAGAAAAATTTAACATAAAATTGCATTGTTAAATAAGACGTTTGGATTGTTATTGTCCAAATAGTACTATATCAAACATGTCACATTATAGCACAGTTAATTATTGAAGTGAAGTTTTAACTTTCAAAAGTATTCATTTTGAGGTGTTTAAAGTTTAAACTAAAATAACATATCAAATAAAACATAATAAACTAGATATTCTTACTTGTCACAATTCTTTTAAAATTTATACTTTTCATTTTAGGTAAATCTTGACATTCAGAGGGTTAACTAATATTCCACTAAAAAATAACTCTGGAATGAAAAATTTGAGTATAATTTTAACATGTTTCCTCTTTTGTTTTTTTCAAGTAAATGCGCAAGTTGGTATTGGAACAAAAGCTCCTCAGGGTGCTCTTGAGATAAAATCGATTAATGGTGGATTGACCCTGCCGCGAATGAATACTGTGCAAAGAGATGCTCTCGGCACAGATGGGCGAGTAAGAGGTACCATTATCTATAACCTTGATGGAGATTGTATAGAGCGATTTGATGGGACTAATTGGAAGAAAGTGTCTGAGGTTTCTTGGGGTAATATCTTAAATGTTCCTGCGGATGTGCTTGATGGCGATGATGTGAACGATGCTGATAGTAATCCAACCAATGAGCTTACTATCGGTGTAGCGGTTGATCCAGCTACTAATACGCTATTTTTACTAAATGCAGATGGAAGTGAAGTACCTATTCCCACAAATGATTTAATAGGAATAATTAATACTAATGGTGGAATACAAACAGATTGGGGTTTTTTGCAAAACATTCCAGCAGATATAGCGGATGGAGATGATGTGAATGATGCAGATGCGAATCCTACCAATGAAATACAAATCATAAGCACAAATGGGACTCCAGGTAACTTGACACTTTCCAATGGTGGGACGGTCAATATGAATATTCAAGATGCGGATTCAGATGTAACAAATGAGTTGACAACCAATGTAAGGTTAGATGCAGCTACAAATCAGTTATTCATAGTGAATGGAGATGGTAGTGAAGTGCCAATTCCTACGAATGATTTAGTAAATATCATAAACCTTCAAGGTGGAGTTAGTCCGGATTGGATGAATGTGATGAATATTCCGGCGGATTTAGCGGATGGAGATGATGTGAATGATGCAGATGCAAATCCAACTAATGAGATACAAGACATCACCACGGATGGGACATCAGGAAATATATCCTTGTCAGATGGCTCTACTTTAAATTTGAATGTTTCGGATGCAGATTCAGATGTAACAAATGAGTTGACAACAAATGTAAGGTTAGATGCAGCTACAAATCAGTTATTCATAGTGAATGGAGATGGTAGTGAAGTGCCAATTCCTACGAATGATTTAGTAAATATCATAAATCTTCAAGGTGGAGTTAGTCCAGATTGGATGAATGTGATGAATATTCCAGCGGATTTAGCGGATGGAGATGATGTGAATGATGCGGATGCGAATCCAACCAATGAGATACAAGACATCACTACAGATGGGACTTCAGGAAATATATCCTTGTCAG
>CAYWOZ010000027.1:0-22916 GCA_964458675.1 uncultured Saprospiraceae bacterium | reverse complement strand
ATCTAGAACAAAAGCATTTTTTGCCTATGGACACCTTGATCAAATTGTGCTTCAAACAAATATGTTCCTTGTGGCATATCTTGTCGACTTAAGTCAATAGTGGTGCCTGAAGAATAATTGTCCAATTGCTTGACCACCTGACCATGAATGTTGTATATCGTAATTTGATTTAGGTCGAGGCTAGAGTCGAAGGAAAATTGGAAATTTCCTTGATGCGGATTTGGGAATAAGCTTACATCATTTCTATCGATTGTCAGATCATTGACATCTGAGATAATCAAATTCGTAATTTCTGTGCATCCGTTGGCATCCGTAACCGTCACTATGTATTCGAAATCTACAAGGGGTTCTGTAATAGTGGTAGTAGTATCTCCATCGTTCCACAAATAAGTATACTCTGGTGTACCTCCTGAAGCCATCACTTCTATCTCACCTGTAGTCAATAACTGAATATCAAGATCAAGCATAGGTGGTTGAGATATGATTATTTCCGAAGTTTCTTCGCAGCCGTTGTCGTCTACAATAGTGAAAGGGTATGTACCTGCTGCTAAGTTGTTCACAACAAAGTCAGAAATACTACCCGTGATAGTATAAGGAGGAGTACCTGTCAAAATGGTAATCCCAATAGATCCTTCATCCTCTCCAAAGCACAATACATCTACTACAATGGATTCGAATGTCAGATCCTCAATTGCGGTCACCTCTATGCTTTGCGAATCCATACAGCCATTGACAGTGTCTGTGATGGTTAAAGTATAAACGCCCGCATTACTAACTATAGCTTGATCTGTATCTGCCCCTGCTATTGGAAATCCATCCGCAGAAGTCCATTGATAAGTAACATCATTGGATACTGTAGAATTAGTCGCATTTAATACAATAGTTGCTCCTTCTTCGCAACCTAGCTCACCAGAGGCTTCGATGTTGGCTATAAAATCTTCAAAATTGAAAGGTATGGTTACAAATGCTTCTGAAAAACAGACTTGTGAGAAATCAAATATAAAGCCATAGACTATATTTACTTCTCCAACATTCTGTCCTGGGAAATACTCGTCAATAATATCTCTTGTAATTGTTATTTCATTTAATCTTCCCGAATTACTAACTAAGTGGAGGTCTATGATTTGGCGATCTCCATTAGCATCTTCAATTTGAAATTGTTCTACTACTGGCACGGCTCCATTTAGTACTGCTCCATTTACTGTAACTTCTCCATTGAGGCAGCTTAAGAGCCCTATATTGACAATCTCTGCTGAAGCTTCATTAGAGGTGTCAACAGCTTCTAGGTCTATAAATGTACAAAGCGGGCAGCATGAGCTATTGTCCACAATTTGTACAGAGTAGTCGCCTTGGAGGTCAAAGAAGCTACCATCTAAAGTTCCTCTTACCGTGCTAACACTTATTTCTTCTCCTGCGGTAGTGGCGATGACTTCTCCATTAGAGTCTAGCCAAATAAAAGTAAGGTCTGTAGAAATCATGCCTCCTACTTGAACATCAACAATAGCTCCTGAACCAAAGACTGGTGAGATGGTGCCTGGATTTAATACATCTGGACATAGCTGACCTGGTGGTGATACGACCACTTCAAATTCTGGAGTGGAAAAACCATCTAAGATATCTATTTGAACATCACATACTCCACCTACAGGGCCATCTAACATTAAGTAATATTCATTTCCTGGGATAAGGTTATTAGTACTAAGTATAACTGTATTATTAAATGTGCCTGAAGGATCAGAAGTACATGTTGGTAAATTATTGTTACCTAATACTACAGAAAATTCGCTCGAACAATTGGTCTCTACGATTGCTGTTTGGAGTCCACCTGCACCTCCCTGTGGAGCACAGTTAAAGGTGGTGATCATTATTTCAATAAGGTTCGATTGTGCTGTGAAGCCAATCCAAACGTTTCTATCAGTGACTGTACCACCTCCACAAAAGCCCATAGTGAGATCACCCAAGTCACTAGTGTATGCAGCTAAGGTTGTTTGGAATCCATCTAGCTCACACAAAGAACCTACTGGCGTATCCAAACAGTTATCATCTGCAATCTTTTTTCCACAAGGTGAACATTCGTTGACGTAAAAATCGCTTCCCACCATAAATCCACAAGGTACCGGTGGAGTATCATTGGAAAGCTGACCATTTTCAATAGCAGGTAAAAACTCAAATGCATTACAGATTTCATTGTCTGTATTGGGAGCAGAATCGTCTACTAGTATAATGCTTCCTTCTACAATACATCCATTGGTGTCTGAGACAATTAATTCATATACAAACCCAAAATCTGCATTCATGATAGTCGCAGTGGTAGATCCATCATTCCACATATACGTGTATCCGGGTACACCTCCATCGACTACGGCGGTAATACTTCCATTGTCATTTTCTTGAATGTTCAATACTAATTCATCAGGCTCCGAAATTATTATCTCCGAAGTGGATGTACATTGATTGGCATCCGTAATAGTGAAAGGATAAGTGCCTGCTGCAAGATTGCCAAAAGTGAAACTATTAATAGCACCTGTAATCATGAAAGGAGGTTCTCCACTAAGCATCACTATCTCCCCTGCTCCATCGCTAAAACCAAAGCATCTAACATCTGTGCTACTTTGATCAAAAGCTATCTCATCAATAGCAAATACTTCTACAGACAATGAATTACTACAACCCGATTCAACATCGGTGAGGGTAAGCGTATATATACCTGGATTACTAACAGAAGCTTGGCTTGTATTTGTTCCGATTATTGGATTTCCATTTGTAGAAGTCCATAAATAACTGGCATTGCCGCTATCTACAAAAGAGCTGGAAGCATCTAATATTACCATGGAATTGGAATTGCAGTCTAGCTCTCCAGAAACTTCAATACTAAAATTTACATCTCTAAGGTCAAAGTCAAAAATCACAAGCGATTCAGAAAAACAAGGATCGGTGAAATCCGCTAAGAAACCGTAGATTAAAATAACTTCTCCAGAATTTTGACCAGGGAAGAAAGTGCTAATAAGATCTTGGGTGACTATAAACTCATTGAGCCTTCCATCCTGTGAAACTAGATGAACATCCAAAGTCTGACGGTCTCCATTGGCATCTACAATTACCCATTGTTCTACAGCAGGTGTGCTGCCATTCGAAGGATTACCAAAAAGCGTGACTTCACTATTGTTGCAGTCTATCTGCCCTACTCCACTTACTCCTGCAATTGCGGGTAAAGGATCGGCTATCTCTAAATCAATCGTGGTACACAATGGACAACAAGATCCATTATCAATAATTTGAACAGAATAATTACCTGATTGGGTAAAAAAGCTACCGTCTAAAGATCCTCTTACTATATTAGGAGCAACTACTTCTCCACTGGTGGTAGCAATCACTTGATTCAAAGGATTAAGCCAGAAAAAAGCAAGATCCGTGGTGACAATTCCGCCCACCGAAACATCAACAGTAGCTCCTGAACCAGTATCGGATGTGAAATCACCAGGGTTTAATACATCAGGGCATAAAGAACTTGGAGGGCTGACTATTACATCGAAATCTGGGGTGCCAAAGCCGTCTTCAATATTAATCACCATCTCGCAAGCACTACCTGCAAAACCATCAACCAAAATGTAATATGGATTTCCTGGAATAAGTTCAGATGAACCAATATTGATAATAGAATTAAATAAACCCCCTTGAGCAATTGAGCCAGTGCAAGATGAGCTACCAGATATTGCATTTCCACCAACAGTTTCATATTCATCTAAACAATTGGTTTCTGCAATTGCTATTTGGATACCACGAGCGCCTCCTTGAGCGACACAATTGAATGCTGTGATTTCTAGTTCAATAATATTTGTTTGGGCTGTAAATCCAATCCAAAAATTATTATGAGTCCCTGTGCCAGGCCCACAAAACCCAATAGTAGCCTGACCAACATCGTTAGAATGGCCAGTAGTAGTGGTAGTAAATCCATCTAAGTTACATAAGGTAGCATTTGGTGCATCAGTACAATTATCGTCTGATATCTTATTTCCACATGGAGAACATTCGTTGACATAAAACTGGGACCCGACATTAAAACCACATGGTACAGAAGGATTATTATTTGATAGCTGGCCGGGTATCAATGCTGGAAGTAATTCAAAGACATTGCAGTCTTCCGTATCGCTGCCTGGCGGAATTATTACAATTATAAAGTCTTCTACTACTACACAGCCATTAGCATCTGTAACCACCAATACGTAATTAAATCCTTGAATAGGATTGTTGATTGTTGCAGAAGTGGAACCATCATTCCATAATAAGGAATACCCAGGGGTTCCTCCATTTATGGTGGCTCTTATAGACCCATTACTATTTTGTTGGATGTCAAGGACTAGTTCTTCTGGTTGTGAAATTATTATTTCAGAAGTAGATGTACAATCGTTGGCATCCGTGATGATAAATGGATAAGTACCAGCTGGTAGATTGCTAAAAGTAAAACTTGTAATCGCTCCTGAAATCGAGAATGGAGGGGCACCAGTTAAGACTACAATTTCTCCAGATCCATTGGTATCCCCAAAACAACTCAAGTTTGTAGAACTTTGTTCGAAGGCAATTTCATCAATGTCGAATACTTCAACTGATTGTTCTACGACACAACCTGTAACTGGATCCTTCAAAGTGAGTGTGTATATGCCGGCTACTGTAACTGTGGCTTGATTGGTATTTGCACCTCCTATAGGATATCCGTTTACAGATGACCATTGATAAGTTAAATTAGTAGAGGACGAAGAAGCATTAAGCGTAACCATTGAATTAGGTGTACAATCTAGCGTACCTGAAATAGAAACGGAGGCTGTTAGATCTGTAAAGTCAAAAGGGACTATTACGGTAGCTTCTGAAAAACAAAGACTTAGAAAGTCCTCTAAGAAACCATATATAAAAGTTGCCTCACCTACGTTTTCTCCTGGGAAATAAGTAGTTATTAAATCAGGAGTAACCATAAATTCGTTTAATCTTCCATCTTGAGAAACCAAATGAACATCCAGCTGCTGGCGATCTCCATTAGCATCAACAATTTGCCATTGTTCTATAGCAGGAGTAATTCCATTATCGGAATCCCCCATCAATTGGACTTCAGTATTGTTACAATTTAGTACTCCAGAATTACTGTTATTTGTAATTACTTGCACAGTAGCAATTGAAGGTTCTACTACTTCAAGTTCTATTGTAGTACATAATGGGCAGCAAGAACCATTGTCAATAATTTGTACTGAGTAAGTTCCTGTTTCTGAAAAGAAGCTTCCATCTAAGGTGCCTCTTACAATGTTTGGAGCTAGTACTGCACCATTCGTAGAAGCGATTACTTGACCAGATGGGTCTAGCCAAAAGAAAGTAAGATCTGTAGAGGCAATTCCCCCAACAGAAACATCCACAATAGCGCCTGAACCAGGGTCAGAGGTGAAATGTCCTGGATTGATTACGTCTGGGCATAATTGAGCTGGTGGGCTCGCGGTGATGTTGAATTCTGAAGTAGCAAATCCGTCTATAACGTTAATTTCCACCTCGCATACTCCGCCGGCAAAACCATCAACCATGATATAATATTCATTTCCAGGAATAAGATTTGTAGATCTTAGTATTGTAGAATTATTAAAGAGTCCTCCTTGTCCTACTGCTCCAAAACATGCTGGAGATCCATTATTATCTGTTAATGTCGAAAATTGATCAATGCAATTTGTTTCAACTACAGCAAATTGTAAGCCTCGTGCGTTTCCAGAAGCAACACATTTGCTAGTAGTTACTTCAAGCTCTATTATATTTGACTGAGCAGTGAAACCAATCCAAAAATTATTGTGCGTGCCTGTGCCAGGTCCACAAAAACCTAAGGATACATTAAATACATCATTAGAGTAGCCTGTCGTAGTGGTAGTAAAACCATCTAAATTACAAAGTGAGCTTGTTGGTGTATCGGAACAATTATCATCAGATATTTTATTTCCACAAGGAGAACATTCATTAACATATACACCGCCAGTGAAAAACCCACAAGGGACAGGAGGATTATCATTTGAAAAGGTGCCAGTTGTCAAGTCAGGTAATTGCTCAAAGACATCACAATCTTCAGAATCACTTCCAGGTGGAATAGTTATTACGATAATATCTCCTTCTATTTTACAGCCATTGGCATCAGTAACTGTTAATATATATTCGAATCCTTGAATTGGGTTGTTTATAGTGGAAGAAGTGGAACCGTCATTCCATAAATAAGAATAGCCTGAAGTACCTCCGCTTACAGTTGCCTCAATATCTCCATTGCTATTTTCTTGGATAGTAAGTTGTAACTCATCTGGTTGCGAAATTATTATCTCAGAAGTAGAGGTACATTCATTGGCATCCGTAATGGTGAAAGGATAAGTACCTGCCGCTAGATTGTCAAAGGTAAAGTTAGTGAGAGCTCCAGAAATATTGAAAGGTGGCGCACCAGTGAGCACAAATATTTCTCCGGAGCCATTAGTATCTCCAAAACAACCCAAATTTGTATTAATTTGTTCGAAGGCTATGACATCTACGTCGGTTACTTCAATGCTTTCTTCAATGACACAACCTGTTTCTAAATCGGTCAAGGTTAGGGTATAGATACCTGCTTCGGTAACAGAGGCTTGGTTATTATTCGCACCAGATATTGGATGGCCATCCACTGAGGACCATAGGTAGGTTACGTTAGTCGAATCAGTTGTTGCATTTAATTGCACCACAGAAAAAGGCGTGCAATCTAATTCTCCTGAGGAGGAAAGAGACACATTTAGGTCTCTAAAGTCAAATGGTACAGTAACTGCAGCTTCAGAAAAACATAGTTCTGTAAAGCTATTTAAAAGACCATAAATAAATGTTGCTTCTCCTACAGTTTCTCCAAGGAAATACTGATTTATTAAATCTGGGGTGACTATGAATTCGTTTAGTCTTCCGTTTTGTTGTACTAAATGAATATCCAACTGTTGACGGTCACCATTTGCATCTACAATTTGCCATTGTTCTACTGCAGGAGAGACCCCATTTATAGAATCTCCCATCAATAGCACTTCATCGTTGTTGCAGCTTAGCTCTGCTGTCCCGTCAACTGCAGCAAATACAGGAAGAGTGTCAGCAGTGAACAACTCTACCGTTGTGCATAAAGGGCAGCAAGATCCGTTGTCTATTATTTCTACAGAATACCCTCCTTGATCAGTAAAGAAACTACCGTCTAAATCTCCTCTTACTGTATTTGCGCCTATTATTTGCCCAATTGTGGTCGCAATCAAAATACCATTTGGATCTAACCAATAATATGTAAGGTCAGTAGTCGCGCTGCCGCCCACGGAAACATCAACCACCGCTCCCGAACCAAAAACTGGAGAAAACTCTCCTTGATTGAGTATATCAGGGCATAGCTGGCCTGGATTATTGACAGCAATTTCGTATGCCGGATTATCGAATCCGTCTAGTACGTCGATTTCTAATTCACAGATACCTCCGGCAAATCCATCTACCATGATGTAATAGGGGTTTCCAGGGACTAGTTGTGAAGACCCTAAAGTAATTGTGGAATTGAACAATCCCCCTTGGGCTATAGAGCCTGTGCAAGATGAGCTGCCACTAATCGCATTTCCAGCAACAGTTTCATATTGATTTAGACAATTCGTCTCCCCTATTGCTATTTGTAATCCTCGGGCGATTCCTTGAGAAGTACAGTTGAATGTGCTTATTGCAAGTTCTATTACATTTGTCTGAGCGGTAAATCCAATCCAGAAGTTATTGTGCGAACCTGTCCCGCCTCCACAAAAACCGAGAGTTGGTTGTCCTACATCGTTGGTGTAACCAGCAGTTGTAGTTCTGAATCCATCTAAATTACAAAGTGAACCCGTGGGTGTATTTATACAATCGTCATCGGAAATCTTGTTTCCACAGGGAGAGCATTCGTTGACGTAATAATCTGATCCGACATTAAATCCGCAGGGTACTGGCGGATTACCATTTGACAACTGTCCATTGATTAAGGGTGGAAGCAATTCGAATACGTTGCAATCTTCATCCTGCGCAGAAAGGGATAAAGCAGAAAGGATAAAGATGGTGCTTAAAATTAGACTGTACATTTTTCTCATGTGTTGTAGGTTATAGTTGTTTGTTATTTTAGGTTGATTCATTATTGTTTTGTTTGAAGTTGTAAACTCTTGTTAATTGTTGTCTGACCTAATAAGAAGCTTAAAAAGCTCAAAACGCTGCATTAGATACATTTAAAATCGAAACCTTCACCAAAATTGAAATGAAAATCAACTCTGCCTCTAAAAAACTATCATTTTTTGATGGTAGTTCCCTTGTTTAAAAGTAGCGCTTAAAAAATAGGTACCTGCACTACCACTAGGAATTGTGATATTCAAAATATTTTTATCCGTGTACTGCGCAAAGTGCTCTATTTCTTGGCCGTATATATTGTAAATAATTAAACTTTCTAAATCTAGACTTTGATCAAATGAAAAATTAAAATCTCCTTGATGTGGATTTGGGTAAAGAGCCACTTTGGAAAAATCGATAAAAGTGGTAGACACTTGGGCAAAGACTTCATCTCTAAAGGCAATGCAATCATTGGCATCAGTAACGGTAACTTCGTAGGCAAAACCAGAAATTGGTTCTTTGATGACTCTTGTAATGTTGCCATCATTCCAACTATAATTATAAGGGGGTGTACCACCAGAAACAAGTGCTTCAAATTCTCCAGCATTGTTAACTTGAAAATCTACTATAAGATCATCTGGTTGGCGAACAGTACGATTGATAATGACGTTACAATTATTATCATCTGAAATAGTACAGGAATATTCTCCTGATTGGAGATTCTCTCTTACCAAGTCTTCGCTTCCATCCTGCCACAATACTTCATAAGGTGGGGTACCTGAAAGTAATTCCACTACGATACTACCATCCTCTCCTTCAAAACAACTTACATCTTCTTTAGAAGCATCAAAATCTAAACCTAATACATTTTCAATTTGAACGGAGTCCACAATGGAGCAACCCTCTGCATCAGTTAAGGTTAAAATATAATCTCCGTTAAATAAATTCTCTCTGATAGAATCTTGAGAGAGGTCCTGCCACTCATAAGTATAAGGAGCTGTTCCTCCAGAGACTTGAGAGAATATAATTCCACCCATAGATGAGCAAGACACATAAGATACTTCCAGATTTAAAAAGATAGAAGGTGTTGGAAGGACCTCAATTTCGATTAATGTATCACAAGTGTTTTGACTTAATTGTACTTGATACACTCCCGCAGGTAAATCTTCTCTAATAGGTGAATCATCTTGGTCAAACAACCAAAGCACATTTATAGCTGGAACTATTTCTAAATTTACGGCCCCATTAGCTTCTCCAGCACAAATTGGAGAATCAATAGAAAAGCTTACTTGAGGATTAAAGTTTTCTAGAACAAAGCTAGTTAGCACAACACTATCGCAGCCATTCATGTTTTCAAACACTTCCGTTTCTGTATTACCTATGATTAATTCGTCACAAGTAATTTCTGTAAGTCTTAGGGTATCGGGTTCTCCTTGTAATATTGTTTCTGTTATGACTAATGAAGGGCAATCTACATTTACAAGAACTAAAGTATCAATGCCTATTTGAGTGGGATCACAAGTTTCTTCCGTTATGCGAATTGTATCTGGTTCTACCAATATAGGATTGATAATAATAAGGCTATCGCAGCCTTGGGCATTTGTCAAGAAGGTAGTATCAATCATGAGCTCATCAGGATTACAAACAGATGCTTCTATCATGGTTGGCTCATTAGGTACAAAAACAAAACTTGTAATAACTAAACTATCGCAAAATTGTCCCTCTAAAACAAGTGTATCATTCGGCAGATTTGGAATACAAGTAGTTTGTTCCAAAGGAATAATACTTTGCTCTACTTCAATAGTGACTTGAACTACTACACTATCACAACCTGCAGTATTTACAAGGTCAAAGGTCTCTACGCCAAATGGCCCAGTACATGTTTCTAAGCTCAGAAAAGTAGTGTCAGAAATCATATTTTCATAGGAAACAATCTCAATCGTAGGACACTCTGCACCTTCAACCACGATGGTATCAGGCGGCAGGACAAAGCAGCTGGCTTGAACTGAAGTTATGGTATCCATTTCAACCAATTCATAAATCGTGACTATTGTGCTATCGCAGCCATCCAGGTTACTTTTTTCTTCTATCACAATTAGTTCTTGATTTGTATCACAGGTTGTTTCTTGGAGAAACGTTGTATCTATGTCTATCAAATTATAGTTGGTAACAACAAGAGAATCACATCCAGAATCATTAGTGAGAAAAACAGTGTCCACTAATATTTGTTCTGTATCACATGTATTTTCTTCTAGTATAGTTAATGAAGGGCTAAGCCGATCGAAAGAAATCACCACAATACTGTCACAGCCTAAAATTGATTTCAAATTTAAGGTATCATTTAAGATAGCAGTTTCGCTGCACATATCATCTTCAATAAATGTGGTATCTAATCTTATTAAAATTGGGAATGTAATTATTACTTCTTGTACAATTCCTATTGTAGTATCAGGTTCTAAATCTACATCGCAGGTTTCTATCTCCATAAAGAAAGTATCTATTACTCCCCCCATATCTAAAAAGGAATTCGTAATCACTAAACTATCACAGCCCGCATTGTTTACGAGCACAAGTGTATCTAATCCAACTTGTGCTGGATCGGTAACAGGTACGTTGATGGTGAAATCAGTATCTGAAAGTGGGATATTAGTTGTTATGACAATACTATCACAACCTTGATTAGTGACAAGATTTATGGTATCGAAACTTAGTATTTCAAAATCACAAGAAGATACGTCAAATCTTACTGTATCTAGCCCCATAAATTGAGTCGCTTGGATAACTACACTATCACAAGTACTTGTTGAAAAAACTAAAGTATCTGAACCAATCATACTAGGGTCGCATGAAAATATTGGATCTACAAAAGTTGTATCTGCATCCGATAAGATGAAATCTGTAATCACTAAACTATCGCAGCCATTTGCAGCTACAAAAATAGAAGAATCCATTCTTACCAATTCTTCTTCACAAATGAAATCCACTAAAGTAGTAGGTTCTATTTCTTCGAAAACATTATTAACAATAACCAAACTATCACAACCAAAGGTGTTAGACAAAAAGCTGGTATCCAAACCAACTTGAGAAATATCACATACAATTAAAATCTCCGTTATCGTATCTGAAGGCAATGGTATAAAATTGGTAATCACAATGCTATCACAATTGACTCCTTGAAGAGTATCTATCCTTGAATCAAGATTGGACGCATTGCAAGCTTGCTCTTCTAGAAAAGTCATTGATGGTTCAATAGATTCGAATTCGGTAATAACTAAGCTATCACAGCCTTGGAAATTTTGCAACACAAGGGTATCTGCAAGTCTACTTTCATCGCATAACATCTCCAAGAAAAATGTAGTATCTGGAATTATTAAAGTGAAGGTCGTGATAACTAAACTATCACAAGTACTTGTACTAAAAACTTCAACAAGGAGGTCTAACTGGGTTTGATCACAAGTGGGTTCATCAATGAAGGTAGTATCCAATGTTGATAGTATCGTTGTATTAATGACTAAACTATCGCAAGAAAATTGGTTGCTAAGGAAAAGAGTATCTATTCCAACATCTTCTATATCACAGCTGAAGACATCCGTAAATATAGTATCAGATGGCGAAAGAATTGTTTCGACAATCACCAAACTATCACAGCTTTCTTGATTACTTAAGAAGATAGTATCAACACCTACATCTGTCAAATCACAAGTGAAATCCTCAAGAAAAAGAGTATCGGATGGCAACAACATCGTCTCTATTATCACTAAACTATCGCAATTATTTTGGTTGCTTAAAAACATTGTGTCTATCCCAACTGCATTTATATCACAATCCTTTAAAACTTGAAAGATAGTATCAGGTAGGGCGAGATTAAAAACAGTAATCTTTATCCTATCACAAGTGTCCGTCGAAAAGAAATTTATCACTTCACCAACTTCATTAGGATCGCAGGTACTTTCAACCAAAAAAGTAGTATCGATAAGATAAAGGGTAGTTTCAGTTATTTCAATTTCATCACATGTCTCTCCTAGGTTTATTGTCAGGGTATCAAATCCAATTTCATCCGGAAGGCAAGTTTTACGAGAATTAAAAACAGTATCAGGTGTTTCAAAAAAGAAAGAAGTAATTATAATAGAATCACATTCGGGTGTAGAAATGGTAACTGTATCAATCAAATTATTTTGTGAAGCCATACATGTTACTTGATTAACAAATACTGTATCACTAGGAAGTAAACTTGTATTAGTAATTACCATAGAATCACAACCAAGACTATTTGATAGTATCACTGTATCAGCACCAATCATCTCAAGGATGCAGGAACTTTCAAAAAGTTCCATAGTATCTTGGTTTCCTACTATTAGGTTCAACTGAACAATACTATCACAGGAACTTAGAGAGGGTATAGTATCTGCATAAATTCCTTCTTCGAATAATTCTTCTCCGCCAAACAAAACACTTTCTCCAATGCAAATGGTATCCGCAAGAATCACCTCCATTGCTCCTGATAAAATTTCAACCTCTACAAAGCCATTAGTCAATTCACCGCAGAGGATAGGGTTATTTCCTTGTAAGTTTAATTCAAAATCTGATAGGTTTAATGTTCCATTTGGTGTTGGCAATAAATCCAAATCGAGTAGGTCAAACGAAAAACCATATACCTCAAAAGTCCCAGGCGCGAAATTTGTCAAGTCAGGATTTTCGTTCACTTCTAGGATAAGTCCATTTTGAGTAATAAAATATGTGTAGCCATATAGCGCGTCATTTGGTGCTGCATTTGTGTAAAATGGGCTAATGTCTAATAACAAAGCTTCATTACCTTGACAGGCAGAAATAAATGAAGTATTCAATACCCCAGCATCGGCTTCACAACACTCTATTCCACCTTGGTCTTCAAATATTATAGTGAAATCCGAAAGCATCCCAAAATCAAACATGACTGGGTCTGTTATTTCTAGTAGCCAATCACCATTGACCGTTCCCGTATTAAAATTAAGTAGACTTCCTGCATGTGGCAGGTAAACACCCTTATAAGGTTGAACCCCAACAATATTTTCATTATCCCAAATAGGGTTCATTCCTTGATCGGGCATGGTAATGGTCACATCCGTCACAAAGGAAATATTAAAATCCGTAGCTAAAACTGGAGAAGCTGCCGTACCCTGAGGTCCTATTAAGGTAACTGTTTGTCCAGCAGGTGAAGTCAAGTTCATTTGTAATTCTGAAGGGCGGGGGTGAATAAAACTTAGATGAACAGATTTTACTTTATTGATAGCAAGAGAATTACTACCAGCCCCGTCTACTACAAAAGTGGCATTGCTTATGGCAAGATCTTCGATGACAACAGGACAATCAATGCATCCGCAATCTTGACCTATGGCAGATGTCGTGGAAAAAACAAATATCCACAACATAGCGTAAACGAAAGGGCAATATGAGAATATGTTCGCCAAGCTTTGATGGATTACGTGTTGTTGTCAAAATCATCTACATATCATAAATAAAACTGATATGTTTTAATTTAAAAGTGATGTAACCAAAGATAATAAAAAGAATTAAGGTTTTATGAGTTCAATCCGAAAAGTCAAAATAAGCAAAAATGGGCCTTTTGGGAATATTCTTACTTCTCGAATTAGGTTAAATTATGATTTCTATAAGATTAAAAATAGTGCATCTTTCCTTTATAGTCTCTATTTTTGGCGATATAGAACCATTTAAAACATATTATAATCAAAATGCATTCTTCGATTAAATACCTTACTGGATTGGTTATTATCTGTTCTTTCGCATTATTTAGCTACAGTTTTATAAAAGTGGATTCACTGAACATGGAACTTACGGCTGAAGAAAAAGCTAATGCTTTGTATTATTATGACAGTTTATTTCACTTTAATCCAGAATATTTAACTACTGGTTTTGACTATCCCGTCGGCAAACCAGATGCGGAAAACTACTACTTAGCTTCAAGATTTGGTAATAGAAATCATCTTGGTGAGGATTGGAATGGTAGAGGCGGTGGTAATTCTGATCTTGGTGACCCAGTTTATGCTTCTGCAAATGGCGTGGTAACTGTCACGGATGACATTTGTTGTGGTTGGGGAAATGTAGTCAGAGTGGTACATAAATTAGAGGGGCATAATGAGTTTAATTATTTGGAAACAGTTTATGCTCATCTTGACCAAATAACCGTCAAAGAAGGTCAACTTTTGGCCAAAGGACAACAACTAGGAACAATAGGTACTGCGCATGGTACATATGTCGCTCACCTTCACTTTGAACTGCGGGATTTTATAGACATGAGCATGGGCCCTGGCTATTCAGATGATTGGGAAGGTTACCTTGATCCATCCCCTTTTATACGAGAAAATCGTCACTTTTAACAGTATCCTTTAACAATTCTAATTATTCTCCAACTTAGTCATAAAGCGGTTTAATTATTGCATAATTCTACTTGAAAAGGTATTGTAAAACCTAAAGAATATCTTTTTGAAGATTGCGTAAAATGCAAAAAATTGTATTGACCCTTACCGCCTGTTTAATTTTGCTGGCGCAAAATTATTCACAGACTGACTTTGCATTGCAAAGTGGGAATAGCAAAGCTTTGTACCAACTCGAGTGGCAGCTCAAATCTGGAAACAGCAGATACCTTAGAGACATAGCCAGTTTTCTAGATTCCGACAATACCAGACAACATGCATTAGAGATACTCGAAAACAAGACAATTTTTCCGTCGTCTCAAATCTCTTTAAAAAAACAAGTCTCTAAAGAAGATTTCTTCGATTTCTATTATACCCATAAAAAGGAAATAAAATATTCTCACATTCTCCAGATGTACTATACGGTACCCTTGGAACAAATAGATCGAGAAATAAAAAGTACTCCATTCGAAGCAAATAGTCCCTTGGACGCATTTTCAAAGTTATGTCTAGACCTTCAACATGAAAAAGATGCTAATAAACAAAAGAAAAATCTGATATCGCTCAAGTATCTACAGTTGCATAAAGGAGTTCCTATTAACAAAATTCTAAATTGCTTAGACATTGAAGATCTAGGAATTCAACAAGGGTTTTTAGATCATAATGTTATTCAATACTTGGTCGGAAATGAAGACCTGAAGTTAACGCTTCAGAATATCTTAAAAGCTGAGAATTTGAACTCAGATTTTGTAAACGCACTTTTCAAAATGGTTTTTGAAGACAGAAGTACTTCTAGCCCTATTCCCGAAATTAAAAGCGAGTATGAACTATTCCTAAACAGTAATACCATTTTAAACGACACCATTAAACGTTCGATTGAAACGAGATTTAATGTTTCTGATAAGTACTACTACAATGAAGTTGATTTCTACGGAACTACACTTTGCACAAAGACTAAGCCTAAAGATGATCCTAGGATGCTAATTGCAAATTTGGTTAATACCAAAGATTCTAAGATTCTATTCTATTTGGCAGCTTATGTCTACATATGTAAAAATAAGGCTATTAAAAATGATATCATCAAGCTTATCGAAAATCTAAGTCTTGTAAAAGTAAGTGACGAGAAAGAGCTTGAACTAAGTAAGGATCTCCTTATTTATTGGGCTCAACATTACCATGATTACACATGGGAAGAATCTGAATGGCGATTTGTAAGTGAAGAACAGAAAAAAGCACAAACCAAAAATCTCGAAAGGCTTATAAGAAGACTAAACTCCAAAAATGACACTATTGCTATTCAAGCTTATACAGCATTGACGGAAGCAAACCCCTACGAAGTGAATATACTTGTCAATAAGTATAAAAAGGTAATGAAAAAAACCAACTACAAAATACCTCCATTAAAATACAACTACTTAGAAACGGCAACTAAGTTAGTGGCTTATAATAGGGAGTTTGACGTAAGATATAAGCTAAGTCCTCCAATTCAAAAAATCATGGATCGACTAGAAGAAAATGTCAATGAAATGGATAGGTATAAAATAGAAAATATAGTACTTACCATAGCCCAAGCCAAAGATATTCCAGCTTTAGAATATTGGGGAATACTACATGTAGCTAATCGAAAAAATTCATTTACTACTGGAAGAATTATAGAGCAACTATATGCTAAATATTGGGATAAAATGAAAACCGATAGGCAATGGCTTACCCACTTTTTATATAAGGCTGCTCTATTCGAACAATTTGACGGATCTGGGATTGCAAAATCCTATAGTAAATTGATTAACCCTAATAATGAAGAACTAATAAATTCTATCAAGTTCATTAAAGCGCACAGCGCTCGGCCTATTGTCATTGATTTTATTGAGGAAGAAATTCTAAGTGTGGACCCAAATGCAAAGACAGATTTCGAAAAAGCGTATGATGCCAAATCTGAGCTTGTCAAAAAATTAAAATCTGCAAGTGAAATCAAGTATAGTCAAATAAATCAAATTCTGGACTTTGACGAAAGTCTAACTAGTGAAAAAGAACAGACAATATCATTTATTAAAAAGTTGCATCCGCTAAAGGATATAAGAAAACTTGCCATCAAGGAAAAGCTGAGTGCTCAGGATCTAGAATTCCTAAGAAACAAGCCTTTTAGCCACCGTGAAGTGGGTTCTATAATGCGATTCTTCAATGATGAAGACCCTAAAGCAAATTTAAAGTTTGCACTAGATGCTATTAAAGAGTTTAATCTGGATGATAAAGCATTTGTAATCAACAGATTGTTTAGATATCAATGGTTTAGAAATCATATCTATACTTCAACGAGTTACTCTCAACAGATGAATCAAATCTTGACCATCTTATCAAGCTACTTGAAGGAATCAGAATTTATAGGTGAAATCGAAGATAGAACTACGCAGATAAACATTATTCAGATTAGTTTGATAGGCAAGAGCATTGAAGAACAACTGGTAACAAGTATCGAGTTGGATGTGGACCTTGCATTAAAGGCTGATTTACAAAAAACGATTTTGGCAAAATCAAAATTTGAAGATTTAGGGGTCATATTAGATCATGTCGATGGCTTGATAAACAATAAAGGAAACCTAGATTTGAGTTTTTTAAATCAAGATTTTGGAATTCCGATATTCGACATTACTACTAATGCAGAATTACAAACATTTTTGCAAAGGCATAAAAGCTTGAATGTAAAAGATTTTTACAAAGTGTATTTGCAAGAATTCGGTATTGACTTTACTAATAAGGATGGCGAAATCGATTTTGATAAAATTGCTGCGATTCTAAAATATGATATCATCCAACCTTTTGTAGGCAAGGGTGGTGGAAATAGAGATTTTTATGTCTATGGCTTAACAAAAATCCTCGAAGAAGTATTTAATGAAGACTTAGGTTTTCAAAGAAAACTAAATAATTATCAGACTTTTGTTAGTTTTTCCAGTCTAAATAGAGCAAAAGCTTGGTACGAATTCTTGATTATGAAAGGTTATGGAAAAGCAACATTATCTTCCCCTTCTTTTAAGTAATGTAATCTATCTTTAGGTTTAAGCAAGCTTAACAGAACCCTAACAGATTTTATATAACATTTTGTTTGAATCAAATGTTAATATTATTACATTTAATACCGCAAAGGTCACAGCTAGTGGCTTTTACAACAAAATTTGATTATGAAAAAGATACTAATTTTTGGTTTTTTATTCGCTTTCTTAATGACAGCGTTTACAGTTGATCTTGATGCGCAATACAGTCGCAAGAGAAAGAAAAAGAAGAAAAAGACAACTACAGAAAAAAACAGTGCATACTTCGACGAAAGTGGGAAAAAACTTATCGACAGACTATGGTTTGGTGTCGATGGAATAATTCGTTTTGCCTCTATTCAAAATCAAAGTGAATTAACATGGGGATTGAGCCCAATGGTCGGATATAAATTCACTGATAACTTTTCCGCTGGTCCTAGAATTTCTTTTCAAAATGGTGTAGCCAAATTTAGTGATGGATTTGGTGGTGACGTCAGTCTTAATACTGTTGATTATGGTGCAGGGATTTGGACTAGACACAAAATACTTGGACAATATTTTATACATGCAGAAGCTGAGTTTCTTAGTGAAGAATTTGGGGTTAGTAGCGGAGGATTTTTAGCTTTAGATCCAGATGATTCTTCTAGAATACTTACAGAAAGAGAGGGAAATGCTAGATACTATCTAGGCGCTGGGTATAGTAGTTCATTTGGTAGTCAACTTGGCTTTTCTGCTTATGCACTTTGGGACTTCTCGCAAGAATTTACTTCTAGCAATATACCTATTGTTACAAGGTTTGGATTGACTTATAACTTCTAGTTTTTTTTGGACTAGCGCTGTGCAGTAGTCCCGATTTTTATCGGGAGACCCAGAGGGGCCGAACGAATAGTGAGCTACGAAACATAGCGACCTCAAAAGAAAAAGACCTAGTATCTGTTAGATACTAGGTCTTTTTCTTCTGAGGTAGGCCCACCCTACTTACCTTTACCTTGAAGTAAAACTAAAAGTGTATAAAATAGAATCTTGAAGTCGAGACCAAGAGACATGTTTTCTATATATAGCAAATCAAACTTCAAGCGCTGAAGCATTTCTTTAACGTTGCTCGCATAGCCATACTTAACCATACCCCATGAAGTAATGCCTGGCTTGACCTTGAGTAGATGGATGCAGTGTGGTGCTTTCTCTGAAATGATATCAATGTAATGTTGACGCTCCGGCCGAGGACCTACTAGTGACATATCCCCCTTGAGCACATTCCAAAACTGAGGGATCTCATCTATTCTATATTTACGCATAGTACGCCCCCAGGTAGTCACTCTATTATCGTCAGAATGGGAAAGTTGTGGACCTGCGGACTCCGCATTTGTGTACATAGATCTGAACTTAAAAATATTGAATGGAACACCATGCTGCCCTATTCTTTCTTGTTTGAATAATACGGGGCCTGTAGATGATAAGCGAACTCTGATAGCGGCAAAAATATACAAGGGCAAACATACAATGAGCAGAATAGAGCATACAAATACATCTATGAATCGCTTAAGTAAGCGTTGCCAACGAGGCATCAATTCCTGGCGAACCTCTAATAATACGGCTCCATAAAGGTGATTCATTCGGACTGTTCCCAGTAAAATATCATGCATATCCGGGATGACTTTTATCAGAATATTTTCGCCATAAGCATATAGACTACTTAGGATTTTTTTCGTCTTTATATGATCTGATTTTTCTAAGGCAATGATTACTTCTTCTACCTTATGGTCTTTGATAACAGTATCTAGGTCGACAAGCTTGCCTAAGACGGGCAGTACAGAACTGAGCTCCTTATTGCTACTCCCATTGGTATCTACAAAGCCTAAAAATTTATTCCCGAGTCCTTTTTCTAGACCTTGAATTTCATGGTAGAGGTCAAGTGCATTTTGGTTTCCTCCTATCATCAAAGTATTATAAGTCACTTTCCCAGACTTTAGCCTCCTGCTTGCTAGAGTCAACAAAATCATTCTCGAAAAAATCGTAAGAAAAAAGTGCAAAAGAAATAAATAGACAAATGAATGTATGTAATATGCAGGAGATGGTATCACATCATCAAGCAATAGTGTAAAAAACAAAACAACAACACCTCCAAGGGTAAGGAAAAAAGTTTTAGACATGACGTTCAAACGAGAGAGTCGGTACAAATCTCTATAGTCATCAAAAATAGTATACAAAATGTGCCAGCCCATCGGAATGGCGAATACACCTACAATATAATTTGGATCATACCAGACTTCAGACCATGCATCATAACCCTCTACAGATTTTCTGTATTTGAAAAAGCAAGTCCACGTCAACATGGCCATGACAAAATCAAAAAACATATAGACGTATAGATCTATTTTTCTTCTAAGCATTGAAGCTGTGGTCTGTATATGTAAGCTATGGTCGTGATAAAAAACAAGCGTAAGTTACGGTTTAAAATGCAGGAGTTTAATATTATCAATCATTATCGTAGCTTCCGCAAGCCCTGCTGGCAACTCTGCTCCAAAACCTACTTGATAGCTGATGGCGGGATTCAAAGCAATTGTTTCTTGCAAGTTGATGTACACCTTTTTCCAAGAAGGGGTACTATTGAGGCCTCTGCTGTAGAGTTGTTCTAATTCACCAAAACTATCATTAGATACAAGTCCGATGGCAATAGGTGCATCTGTTTTAAAATTAATTTCAAGATAGGTATCATTAAAGCTAGATATAGGCAAAGCGAAATTCAAAATAGTAGCAACATTAACTACTGGATTCTGGGCGTCCAAAACAATTTTTGCAGATTGCCCCTCTAATGCACCAACTGTCTCAAACTCAATCTTGGTATCTTCGTTACCATCACGGTCTACGGTAAAAAAGGTAGAATTTTCGAATTCTTCAATCAAGAAAAATTCAATATTGTCTGCATACTCAAATACAGGATTAATAGTAGTTACCTCCCCAGGAACCAAGTTTTCAGTCACTTCATAACGTGACATGTATGGATAAATCTTAGTAGCCACGCTAATCCCGTCTTCATGAATCCCAGCCTGAACCAATATCTCACTACTACCAGATGCAAGAACTGGAAAGGGTTTGCCAGGAACAAATGCGCCAATCAATTCATTGTCTACAAAAACCCAGGCTTCTGTGAAATTATGCATGTTAGTTCCCGACTCAGGAATCGCATTAACGGTTATAGACTCTATCTCAATAAAGGAGGGAATTTCTTCTTCTGGATTGATGATATCGCAGGAAAAGAATATGCAAAGTATAGACAAGTAAAGAATATTTTTCATTGAGCTTTTTTTGTTTCTTATGTACTCTAATAAAGGTACCTGAAAATGAGTAAGTAGTTGGTTGTCAGAATGAAGTCCTTTAGTGATTCATTGCTAAAGCTATCTTTCAGTATAAACGCAAATGAGCATCGATATAATGCCAGCAAAAATCAACTTTGTGGTCTAGCTTGCAAAAATGCTAGGTTTCGTAACGATAATACATCAAAATAGCCCCAAAAAGAGTAATTAAAGCAACCAAAACAGTGGCCATACTGATAGATTTTCTAAGATTTTTGGTGAATTGCATGATTTGCTCCTCATGACCAGGGTACTTCGGAAGTATCTCTTTCTTCATTTTCTGATCATCAAAGATATGCTTTGCCCCAAAATCAATGTCATTCTGTGTCAAATATTTGTACTGTTTAAACACATTAACCCTAAAGTATATGTTTAAAAACAACATAGCTATAAAAAGTGCTATAACAATAGTGATAAGCGTCAGGTACATAGATGTAATTTACATTAGTATGAGGTTGCTAAATTATGATTTATACCGACAATACGGAAGGCCTTTTCAAAGGCATTTAACAACAAACTTATAAAAACTTGTAACTAGATAATTTACCTCCCGTTTATTAATGCCTATAGGTGAATTATTTTTTTGCTGAATTCCATATACCGATATAAAAATTATTTAAGAATTTCTTTAACTGCTTGAATGTTCTCATAGACCGTCAAGCACAAAAAAGATTCTATGAAACACTCAATTTCTGGGGCTTCAAATAGCTCCCTAGAATCATGGTATCGGTATGCTTCAATGATATGTATTTTCATTGCTCTTCCATTTAATTATATCACTGCTACAGATGCAGATCAATGCACCAATCCTGTCCTAGTATGCAATAATCAAATCAACTTGTCCATTCCGGATGGTACTATTACGATTGAACCAATCCTTATTTCCGAAGGAATTCCAACTGCATGTTTGGCAGATTACCAAGTAAGCATCCAACATAATGGTATAGCGATAGGCAATCAAATTAGCTGCACCTTTTCTGGGAAATTATTAGACTTTACTTTAACCCATCAACCTTCGGGTCTATCCTGTAGCGGAACGATATTCATAGAAGATAAATCGGGGCCTATCATCACCTGCGTTAATCAAGATATTGAATGCAGTACGGACATCAGTCCTAGCAGTATCGGAGAGCCGATAGTGTTTGATAATTGCGATACCAATTCAAGCTTGACCTTTTTTGATACTTACGTTGATTTCAATTGCACCAATACTAACTTCCTTGGCAGCATTCAAAGGCAATGGATTGCTACAGATAGTGAAGGCAACTCTAGTATTTGTACTCAACAAATAAATGTCATAAGACCTAGCCTGACTGGCATCACATTACCTGCAGACATCACTATAGAATGTTCTGATGGAAGTTCCGAGCCTAGTAATACCGGTTCCCCAATGATAGCTTCTCTTCCAAGTGGTGTGTCATGCAATTTTGTTATAGATTTTGAAGACTCCACTACACCAGTTTGCGCTGGCGCTTCTAAAATCATCAGAAGATGGACTATTATTGATTGGTGTACAAATCAACAAATAGATCACACTCAGCTCATATCTATCGAAGACAACTTTGGTCCTATTATAACATGTCCAGGCACACTGACTTTTGGCGCAAATGAAGCTACCTGCGATGCTACGGTGACACTACCTATTATCGATGCCGTAGAAGAGTGCGGAACATTGGCTAGTATAACCGCTTCTTGGGAATTTGGAATTGGTTTTGGTCCATTCAATAATATTCCTATAGGAGAATATGTCATAAACTATATAGCAGAAGATGATTGCGGAAACACCTCAATATGCAGTACACCTATTGTCATTTTAGACGACATCATTCCAGTTGCGGTTTGTGATTTGACCACCTCTGTAGGAATTGGAGAAAGCCAATTGTCTATGATTTGTGCTGATGACATCGATAGTGGAAGTTATGATAATTGCGAATTGGTTAGTAAAGAAATAAGACTCGTAGGAGACACAGAATATAGTGAATGTATTTCAATAACATGCGACCAAGTAGGAA
>CAYWOZ010000026.1:0-23148 GCA_964458675.1 uncultured Saprospiraceae bacterium | reverse complement strand
CTACTATGAAAAACTCAGTAATGAGCTGCCGTCTTATTACATGTGGAGAGTGATTGACAAGGAGAAGGAAATGGTAAAAACGGCATTGGGGAATTTGATAGGTGCCCGAGCGAAGGACATCGCCCTGATGAGAAATGCAACCGAAGCCTTAGAAACGGTGGTATTTGGTCTACCTCTAAAGCGTGGTGACGAAGTGGTACTGGGCAGACATGATTATCCGCACATGAAGTTTGCCTGGAAGCAACGGCAAAAAAGAGATGGAATAAAACTAAAGTGGGTCAATCTAGAACTGCCGAATACAGATGCAGAATACATGGTAAGGCAGTATGCTAAACAGATTAACGAGAATACTAAAATGGTCTCCATTACACATATAACCAACTGGAATGGGCAAGTATTGCCTATGATGCAAATAGCCGAGTTAGCAAAATCTTTTGGAGCAGAAGTGTTGGTCGATGCTGCGCATACGATAGCTCAAAGACCATTAGATATTGGTTCATTGCCTATAGATTATCTAGCGAGCAGTTTGCACAAATGGTTGGGCGCTCCTTTTGGTACAGGAGTTTTATACGTCTCGCCTGATAAACGCTCTAAACTGTACCCACTCTTAGCTGGTCCAAACCCTTCTGGAAGTAGTATGATAAAATTTGAACACACAGGTACAAAGAATGTAGCGCTAGAAAGAGCTATTCTTCCTGCCTTAGTTTTCCATAACAGTATTGGGACGGAGCGAAAAATGAAGCGTTTACAGTTTTTGAAAACTTATATAGTAGAAAGAATAAAAGATCTACCTGGAGTGAAAATTCAAAGTCCTATAGACAACAAGTTTGGTTCGGCAATATTGTTATTCTCGATAGATGGAATTAACAGCACAAAACTTATTAATGTCCTGCACAACACATGGAATATCCACTGCACCATAAGTGAAAATGAAATGCTGTCTGGTATACGAATCTCTCCTAATATTTATACCCTCTTGTCAGAATTAGATACCTTTGTGGAGGCGATACGGTCTATGACTAATAAATAATTACATGAGGAATGTTTTGTTTTGTTTACTTGTTGTCAGCATCATGATGATATCATGTGAAGGAAGTAGTGTGGACAAGGCAGCGCAACGAATGCAGCTGTACAAAATAACTGGCGCTACTATGGGGACCACCTATCACATTACAAGTAGTCTTGTAAATCTTAGCGAACTGCAAAAAAAAATAGATAAATTATTAGTGGATATTAATCATGAAGTATCCACCTATGAGGAAGACTCTTACATAAGTCTTTTTAATAAAGTTTCTATTAAAGCACTTTTGCAAAACACTTCTAATGCTAAATTAGACTATCCGCATTTCATTGAAAATTATGATAAAGCAAAAGAAGTCTTTGAAAGTACGAATGGTTTTTTTGATCCTACAGTAATGCCCCTAGTCAACTATTGGGGATTCGGACCCAATAAAAAAAATCCTAAACAAGTAGACTCTATAGAAATAGAGCGGATAAAGAAAAATATTGGATTTGAGAAAATAAAAAAAACGATTTACCCTAAAGTAAATGAACAGTACTTAGTAAAAGAAAGACCTGGACTTCAACTAGATTTTTCTGCTTTAGCTAAAGGCTATGCAGTAGATAAGGTGGCTGAATTATTATCTGAAGCGGGTTCTGAAAATCATCTGGTAGAAATAGGCGGAGAAGTAAAAGTAAAGGGAGGCAACCTTAAGAGCGATTTTTGGACCATTGGTATAAACAAGCCAACGATAGATTCCAAGCTCAATTCTATATACAAGAGAGCGAAGCTCACCGATATAGCTATGGCTTCTTCTGGAAACTATAGAAACTATTTCAAAATAGGAGAAAAGATATATAGCCATACCATGAATCCTAAAACCGGATATCCTGAAAGAAATGAGATGTTGAGCGTCACGGTTTTAGCTCCGGATTGCATTACGGCAGACGCCTACGCTACAGCATGCATGACTATGGGAATGACCGAAGCTCTTAAGATAATAAATGCGCAAAAGGGGATAGAAGCTTTTTTTATTTATACAGATGATAAAGGCCAGATGGCAGAATTACTAACTGATGGAGCTTCTTCCTATATTGTGAACTAGTTTCGATTTATAAAGGTAAAGCAGAAATATTTCTGCACTTAATCGAAATATGAAATAAAAAAAAATGAAATTTAATCTTACTAAAGATTTGATTTTCTTCGATGTAGAATCAACAGGACTCAATGTAGTCCGGGATCGAATAGTACAAATAGCACTTATCAAATACAGCCCTGGTAAAGATACACCTGAAGAGTTGAGTCTGTTGATAAATCCGGGAGTACCTATTCCCGAAGAGTCTCAGGCGATACATGGTATTTCAGCAGCAGATGTAGCTAATAAACCTACTTTTGGACAAGTCGCAAAGCAGATTTATGACTTTATTGGCGAAGGAGACCTGTCAGGATATAATTCTGCACGCTTTGATATTCCCATTTTGATGGAAGAGTTTGCTAGGGTAGGAATGGAGTTTTCTATGGAAAACAGAAGCAGTGTAGATGTACAGCGTATCTTTTATAAAATGGAGCCTCGAACACTTAGTGCTGCGATGAGATACTACTGTAATAAAGAATTGGAAGGAGCGCATGATGCTCTTGTTGATGTACGTGCTACAGTCGAAGTATTAAAAGGGCAATTGAAAAAATATGATGGTGTGGATATGATTGCGGATGAAAATGAAACAATACCTGCTCCTGTTGTAAATGATATTAAAGCACTTCATGCATTCACTTCGGACTTAAAAACTATTGATGCTACCCAGCGCTTGAAATACAATAAGGACGGCGTAATCGTGTTTAACTTCGGAAAGCATGCGAATACTCCTGTTGTAGAAGTGCTCCGAAAGGATAAAAATTACTACAACTGGATATTGACAAAAGATTTTTCTTCACAGGTCAAGCAAATCATTAAGCGAATTTATAAAGAAAATGTTGAAGCTTAACTCATACTGGAGTAGACTATTTCCGATTTCAATTACTTGGATCTTCTTTGTTGCACTTATGTTAAATTGTACCGAGACAGAGGAAGGGTGTATCGATGTCCTAGCGGATAACTTTGAGATTAACGCAGACGATGATTGTTGCGCAGATATACAAGAAGAGTGTTGCTGTACTTTTCCAGAGTTGCGTCTCAATTTATTTTACAAAGGAGTCGCAGCAGATACTTTGTCTAATGCGGCTAGTAATATAAGACTAGACACTTATTACCCCCTAGATAATCTTGAGGATAGCATACGAATAGACTCCTTTTCTCTTTTTGTCTCAGATTTGACCCCATTGGATAATATAGCCTCCGATAGCCTTAATGTAATAGAGACCTTAGAGATCTCGACGGTAGATGGAAATGGAGAGAACATTATCAATTCTTTTCAGGACAATATCGCTTTGGTCGAGATGCCCTTGTTCCAATTTACCATTGGAACTTTCCGCAGTGACATACCTATAGATGAGATTCGTTATAATCTAGGATTAGTGCCTGGTTTAGCGAATATTGATCCTACATCAGTAGACAATGGTCACCCACTCGGTAGTGAGTATGCAGTTCTATTTGATGATACAGCTATGCAATATCTCGTAGGTAGGATTGGATTTACTTTGAAAAGAGGTACTGAAGAACAAGCCGTTGTACAAAATCTAGAATCTTTTGAGACTTTTAGCCAGCCATTCGTTAATCCTGCCATGGTAGCTAGAGGAAGCACGCTCGATATTCGTATGAGAATTAACATTTTAGATATCTTTAAAGGCATTGTTTTTGATATACCTATTATTGAAATCCCTGATTTGATCAATGAAAACCTGGGTGCAAGTATTTCCGTATTAGAATGATAAATAAAAGTAATCCGTAATATTTTGTTTTTGAGACTATTATTTGGCGTAATTTTGTTTTTTGTATGTTTAACTTCTTGTGATGACGACCCAGTAGGCCCACCCTTGGAGTTTGCTGATGTAGAGATGATCTTCAGAGGCACTTACGATTCTACGCCATTTGTCAGAAATAGGGTGTACAATTATGAAGGCTCACGTATACGGTTTTCAGACTTTCATTTCTATGTTTCTAGTCTATCGACTACGGTTAACAATGACGAGACCTTTGCTTTAGATGAGATTGAGTTTATTGATTTAGCCTTTTTGCAAAGCGAAGCAGCTGCACTCAGTGGTTTTAATGTGAACGTTGGACGTGCGCCAGTAGATACTTATGATGGATTTTCCTTTGGTATTGGAGTTGATTTAGAGCTAAACAGTTCTACGCCAAGCGAATATGGAGAAAACCATCCATTAGCAGACCCAGAATTATTCGATGCAAATCTAGATGGATATAAATTTTTAGAAATTGCAGGTGAGGTAGATTTGGATAATGATACAGTTTATGATGAAGATTTTCGCTTTACTATAGGTTTCGATGCTAATTACTTAAATGTAGAATCTTCTCAAAGTCTCGACATCCTACCAGATGTTACCAATCAAATAGAGCTAGATATCGACTTATTCAGAGTTCTTAAAAATATAGTAGCGATAGATTTTACCACACAAACAGCTACTTCTTCGAACCCTAATGATGAAATTATGTTAATACTAATAAGCAATATGCATAGCGCTATTTCCGTTAGGTGAAAGTAGATACTTAGTATTAAACATAACACTCATTGAATCAACATTTTACACTTTTCATTCTATTAATTTCTGTGTTGTGCTTCACTTGCTGTGAAGATGATGAAGATACAGGTATGAGCACCAATACTCAAGATCCTTGTATGGACTTGACGGATTTACCATTTGATGCAGTCGCGAAAAAAATCAACATTCCATTAGGATTCCAACCTATCAACCAGCCTGCTGGCAATGAGATGACCAATGCAGGTGTCTTGTTAGGAAGACACTTATTCTTTGACCCTATATTATCAGCAGATAGTACGAAGTCTTGTGGTTCATGTCATGGCGTAGATGGAAATTTTACCGACAATTTGGCGACTAGCCCAGGTATAGATGGGCTTTTAGGTAAGAGGAGTGCCATGCCACTTGTAGATTTAGTGTACGCTGAGAATGGTTTGTTTTGGGATGGGAGATCGAGTACTTTAGAGCAGCAAGCATTCCTTCCTGTCGAAGATCCTATAGAACTTCATGATACCTGGGACAATGTAGAAGCCAAATTGCAAAGAAGCGATATTTATCCAGCGATGTTTCGAAGAGCCTTTGGGATACAGAATACTTGCAATATCACTAGAGATTTGGCTACTATGGCCATAGCTCAGTTTGAACGTAGTCTTATTTCTATGGGGAATTCTAAGTATGACGACGTAGTTTTTCGGAATAATGGGTTTTTCACGGACTCAGAACGACGAGGATTTCTGTTCTTTTTTGATGAAGATGATTCAGGTACTTTTGTTCCTGATGCAGAGTGTTTTCACTGCCATAGTGCGCCTTTATTTACAAATAATTCTTATAGTAATAATGGTCTTACAGCCTTTACAGATGAAACTGCTTTGGATATTGAAGATCTCGGTAGGTATGAAGTGACACAGCGTGAAGAAGATATTGGAAATTTCAAGGTGCCCTCTCTCCGAAATATAGAATTCTCTGCTCCATATATGCATGACGGTAGGTTTGAGACCCTTGAGGAAGTATTAGACCATTATTTATGCGGTATCCAACAATCACCTACCTTGCATCCTTTGATAACGAATCATTGTGACCCAGAAGATGAAGTGTTTTTTATCGATGAGCAAGGCAAGCAAGATATCATTGCTTTTCTATTGACGCTTAGCGATACTACCTTCTTCAGCAATCCAGAATACCAAAGTCCGTTTTAGATTATTGCCAAATTCCTTTTTTAGCATTGACGATACGATAGTCGATTTGGTTAAGCGAGTTGATAATAAAGATTAGCTTGCCAGACGAATTGTTAAATGAAGGCTGGGGGCCATCCCAAGTCTCTAACACACTTCACTACGTTTCGTATGTTTTCGGTCGGGACCGAGTCGTCCGTTCCTACCGCAAAGCTCTGCATTTAGAGACGCGATGAATCGACGTCTCTACAAGCCAACCCATTTTGCGATACCACTTCCACCTCTTGTCCGTTTGATTTGAATGCTTTTGACGATTCTATACACAGCACAAATAATTATATGCAAAGTTTTTGGCGACAACTCGTAATATTCAAATTGCTTTATATAAAGTTAAGATTGAATATTTTATAATTAGCGAAATTTTGTAATACTTATTATCCTTCGAAGAAGCTTTTCACGAAAAATAATTATTGGAAACTATACGGTGTGTAATTTGCAATCCATAGTTTAGAAAAAGTAATACCAAATCGTATAGTATAATGTGAATCTACATTTTACTAAACTCTGAGAACTTACCTATTGAACATTTACTCAGCACTTAAATTTTGCTTGTCACAGATATTGTTAATAGTGTCATGAGCAGGATTCAAAAGTTTTGCTACTTGTTGAAGTAATTAGAAGTAATTACATCAATGTTTAGGATTACCTAATCCCCTCTAAGGTGTCTACAAAACTCAACCCCCCAGTTGAATTGTACGCTTGGCTTCACGCCCAAGACTACAGCTTTGTATACTATAAACCGCCTTACGATGAAAAGTTTTTGCACTATTGTATTTAGTCTCTTACTGAGTATAAACGTTTTTACCCAATCGACTAGCTCTATTACAGAGTTACGAACTAGAAATGTAGTTAGCCTTAAATTTGATGTACTACCCAATGCAACTCAAACTAAAGAGCTGGCAAAAAAGGGAATCAAACTTCTTTCTTACCAACATAATAATACCTACTTAGCATCTGCAAGTGCGAAGTCTGATCTCAATGAACTAAGTCAAGCATACAGCTTTGATTTTGATTTGAAGAAAAGTAGAACACAAAGTATCACCAACGATATCGCTGCAGACTATATCCCAGAGTATGCTAATCATAATAATGGTACAGTAGATATAGCGATTACATTTAGTACAGAACTTTCCAAAGAAGCCTTAACATCTTTTCTAAATGAAAATGATGCTCAACTTATTCGTTCTATTTCTAATGGGCAGGTTGCGGTATTGAATATAGCTAAAGACAAAGTTCAAAATATTGTTTCCGAACCTTTTGTTCAACATGTAGAATTCGAAGAGTCTGAAGTAGAAAGGTTGAACTATGAAAATAAAATTATCCAAGGCGCACATTATGTTAATCATAATACAATACCTGGAATGGCACTAAGCGGTAGCGGTGTTGTAATTGGAGTAGGAGATGGTGGAAATCTTGGTAATCATATTGATTTTGAAAGTTCATTACTTTCGGAAACAACGGAATACGCTACTCATTTTGGACAACATGGAGATCATGTTACTGGAACTATTGCTAGTAGAGGAAATTTAGATCCTAGACATAGCGGTTTTGCGCCAGATGCAGGATTGATTATAGAAAAGACCAGTAATATTTTCTATAAGTCCCGAGAGCACTATGAAAATTTAGGAATGGTATTAACTAATAATAGTTACGGTAGTTCTTTTGATTGTGATCAAAATGGTGCATATAACTATACTAGTTTTGAGCTTGATAAGCAATTAAGAGAGATGCCAAACTTGATGCACGTATTTGCAGCAGGTAATAATGGTGTAGCCACATGTGATGGATATCCTAAAGGATTTCAAACGGTGTTAAAATATTATGGCGCTGCAAAGAATGTATTAACTGTAGGATCTGTAGATGAAAATCTTGAGATTGCAAACTCATCTAGTAGAGGACCAGTGAAGGATGGAAGATTGAAACCTGAGATTTGTGGTGTTGGGGTAAATGTGACTTCCAATGGTAGAGAGCAAAATTATCATACTATGTCCGGGACAAGTATGGCAGCACCTTCAGTGACTGGAAGTATGGCGCTGATGTACCAAAAGTATGAGCAAGACACAGGAGAAATCGCAAGAGGAGATTTAATGAAAGCAGTGATTTGTAATTCAGCTGAAGATTTAGGTATTCCAGGACCAGATTATAAATATGGATTTGGATTAGTGAATACATACAGAGCAGTAAAGACTATAGAGGAAGAAAGATACTTTATGGGGGAAGTTGAAAACGCTCAAAATAAAAATTTCAAAATCCAATTTCAAAATGGTGTGAAAGAAGCAAAGTTTCTTTTGTACTGGAATGACATGGAAATTGCATCTAATCCAGATAGAGCTTTAGTGAACGATTTGGATATTCAAATTATAGCCCCAAATGGTGATGTTATTTTGCCATGGGTCCTAGATCACACTTCTGCAAAAGTAGATGTGCCGGCTTCTAGAAAAGTAGATAAACTTAATAACATTGAGCAGATTACTATCGATAATCCAATGGTAGGAGAATATACTCTTGTAGTTAAAGGTTCAGAAGTGCCATTTGGCCCACAAGAATTTGCTGTTGCATACGAAATAAACGAAGAAGAAGTAAAGTTAATGTTCCCTGCTGGTGGAGAAAGCTTAGTGCCAGATGAAAAATATAAAATTGCGTGGATAGCTAACAAAAACAACTCCAACCCTTTTAAGTTGGAAGTATCCATGGATAATGGAATGACTTGGGATTTAGTAGTGGATAATATTCCTGCAGATCACAGAACATATTCCTGGACTACGCCAAATATAACATCTCAATGTTCTAAGATGAGAATCACAATGCACAATACCGAACTAGTTGATATAAATGAAAGGGTATTTAATATTTTAGGAAAACCACAAAATTTCAAATCAGTTCCTGTTTGTAAAGAGACGATACGTTTGGTTTGGGAAGAAGGAAATACTGCGGACAGCTATGTAGTATTTATGTTGACTGATGGAGAAATGGAAGTCGTGTTAGAAACAGAGCAAAAGTTTGCCGATATTGACTTCGACTATGAAGAAGGAAAAGACTATTGGTTTAGCGTGGCTAATAAAACCAATCTAGGCAATATTGGAGAAAGAGTAAACGCTATCTCTGCTAGGTCAAGATTTTCATTCCCATGTAATCGTGAAAACGATGGTAAACTTGTGGACATATTTGGATTGACAAATGGGAGAGAATTTACAGCAACTAGCCTAGACGAAGAAGCAGGACTAGGAGTAAATATTCAGAATAATGGTAACAATGAACTAAGTGATTACAATGTCTTTGTAAGAATTAATGATGCAGGTGCCTTGAAAGAACAAGTTAGCGGAACACTTGCAAGTGGAGAAGATTATGCATATAATTTTGACAACACATTTAACTTTTCAGAAGTAGGGACTTATGCGATAGATACTTGGATATCTCATCCATTAGATGAGTCAAACTATAATGATAGCCTTGTAGGCCAATTTCGGGTGAAGCAGTTACCTAATGAGCCTCTGGAAATTACAACAACCTTCGATTTTGAAAAGGACGAAGATTTCTATTATCATAAATCTCAAATAGGACTTGGTGGAATGACACATTTTGATTTTTTCAATCAAGAATCGCCTTCTGCTGCATTTGTAGGGAGGATGGGGAACTCTAGGTTCCTGGTAATGGAAAACAATGAAGAGGCAGATGGAGAAGGTAATAGTTTTGTACTTACATTTAACATGTCGGAATTTGCAAATGATGCTACACCAATATTATCATTTGATAGTAAAGTAGCCAGTCTAAATCTCACGAATACGGGTACCGTTTGGTTGAGAGGCTCTGATTCGGACGAATGGATTAAGATTATGAATTTAGACAATACTATGGAATGGGAGTATTATGAAAATATTAGCGTTAATTCAATCCTTAAGGATGCAAATCAAAGTATGAGTTCTAGTACACAATTGCGATTCTCTTATAGTGGAGAAGGTTCATTCTCATTAGACAACATTATACTGGACAATTCAATTCTAGATGTTGAGTCTACGGTGGAAGCTGCTAAAATCAATGTTTATCCGAATTTGGTTCAAAATGACTTCACATTGGATATAGAAGGACAAGATAATATTCTAGCAAAAATTTCCATTGTAAACGGAAATGGCCAAATTTTAAGCAAAAAGGAGGAAAATTTGATTTCTGGCAATAATATTTTCAATTTTTCAGAGCTTCAAAACCAGCCTTCTGGGATGTATTTTGTTACAATTGAAATGGGTTCATACAGAGAAGTAAAAAAAGTAACGAAAGTTTCTAAGTAAAATATACGCAAAACAGCCTGTTTTGTAGCCGAGGGGAAGCGACGATAAAAAGTTGTTTCCCCTTGTTTTATAGGCACTTATGACGGTTCTACTGTCATTTTTGGAAATTTGACGCTTATATTGATCATCCTGCCACTTTCTGCCAATTATCTGACGATAATTGCTTTTATTAACATATTTTGATAAAAAAAATATTACAATACCTATTTTTTGTATTTATTTGAAAGAGTGATATGCTCTATATTTGAATTAACAAAACGAAAAACGGTTAACAAAAAATAGTTTTGGATATGTTCATGGGATTATAATTTGTTGGTAGTGAGTTGTCCCGGGTTGGGACGACTTACTATTTTCAAAAAATGTGGACACATTCCAAAAACCATATTTTTCCTCTTAATGAGGTTTTCCAAAATCGGATATGTTCATGGGATTATAATTTGTTGTAGTGGGTCGTAACACTTGTGTTACGACTTACTTTTTTTGGAGATCTTGCTCTTTCCATAGGTTTTGAAATTTTGTCTCTACCTTCCGCAACACAGATTGCATATATATCTTTTAGCCTTGATAATTCCTTTTTTTATTTACCTTCGTAAAATTGCAGATTATTCCTTAACACTTTGCATTAATTAGTATAAGTTGCCAAAGTGTCGAAAGCAAAGGCTTATTAGGAAGTTCTGTTGTTGTAAAACTAATACCATTTTAATTTTTTGATTCAAAAATCGACTCTGAGAAGTAAGAATGTTCCAATTAATAGGACATTTTGGATGAGGTTTGCAGAGCCGGCGATGCTTGTGCGAGGAATAGTTGTTGGGTCAGTGCGACCACTTTTATCAACAATACCAAACTATTTCCTGATTGGTATCTACGAGAAAAATGTAAAAATCACCAAATGATTCATTTTTGGTTATTATTGCTTTTCAGAGTGGACTCATATATACCTGTATCAAATTTTTATGCAAATCGCTGTCCCATAGGCAGGTAGTCAGTTTTGAATATATGTAAATTATGCCCCTCCTAATGATTTGATTCTTTACATCCTTAATTTCAAGAATGAAAAACCTTACGATTGTAACGCTTTTAGTCTGTTTTACTATTAATAGTTATTCTCAAAATCCACATGTATTAAAAGATGATCTATCACGGATTTTAGTTAATTCCAATCTCGCTTCCAATCTCGAAGTTTGTAACCTTATTCAAGGAGAAGAATATGAGTATTTTATTTACTTTGATCGTGGCCAAAAACCTTACAAAATTGAATTAAAATCTGATGTAAAGGGCACGGGTTCTTTTTTCGCAGAATCTACTTGTAAAACTTTTGAATTTGAGACGACCCAAACACTTAAAACAGGAGATTTCTTTTATTTTGACATAAAAAAAAGGAAAGCAAAAAAAGAGAACCAAAAAAAACAGATGACATTTGATGTTGAACCTTCTGATGATCCTAATGCGCTCATCAGAAACATCTTTCAAAATAATCGTTGTTTTGAAATCATTGAATCTTCAATCTCTTTTACTGGCAATATAGGGTCATATGAAAATGGCGATGCAATAGGCACTTCTGACGGCATTATAATGTCTACAGGAGACGTAGAATATGCAGAAGGACCAAATAATTCAACTGGTAATCTGCAAGGATTCGGAGGCGCAGAAATAGATAATGACCTATCACAAATTGTAGATGGAGATGATTTATTTGATGTTAGTATAATAGAATTTGATTTTATTCCTACTGGAGATTTTGTCTCATTTCAATATGTTTTTGCTTCTGAGGAATACTGCGATTTTGTAAATTCTGAATTTAATGATGCTTTTGGTTTTTTTCTAAGTGGAAATGGTATTAATGGTCCTTTTTCAAATAATGCAGAAAATTTAGCAATTGTCAACGATACAGATCCTGTTTCTGTAAATACTATAAATTGGAGAACCAACCAAAATCAATATGTCAGCAATGTTCCTCCTAATCAAATTCAAGATGATAATGGATGCAGAAATGCTGAAATAAATGCAATGCCTGTTGCTAGGCAAGAATTTCAATATGATGGATTCACACAGGTTTTGACTGCATTTGCCGAGGTCGAGCCTTGTGAAATATATCATTTAAAATTAATTATCGCGGACGCAGTTGACTCTGGATATGACTCCGCTGTTTTTTTAAAAGCAAGAAGTTTTTTAGCAGGAGCGGATGCCAATATTGCGACATCTATAAATGGAAATGTTGATAGTAAAGTGGTTTATGAAAATTGCAAGGATCAAGAATTTATTATCAACATTGAGAGAGGAGAAGATTCGGTAATTGATGAACCATTTTTGTTTGGTCTTGATTTCGCAGGTAGTGCTACTTTAGATGTTGACTATTCTTCTGTGGAATTAATTCAGGAAATTCCTCCTAATCAAGACAGCCTTCAGATACCGATTACCATTTTTGCTGATGATATTGCTGAGGGTGTAGAAACTATAGAAATAATGTTGTCTACTACTTGCTCTTGCGAACCTGCAATAATAGAAATAGAAATTAAAGATTTAGAAGTGCTTGATGTTGCAATTGAGACATCGGCTATTTGCGAAGATTTGCAGGCCGTCATTTCTTCTACTGTTACTGGAGGAATGCCAGACTATACTTATAGCTGGAATAATGGCGCTACTGAATCGACTATTGAAGTGGATCCAGAGGGTCAAGATTTTTTCACACTAGAAGTCGTTGATGGTTGCGGAAACCAATCTTTTGATACTGTTTTTCTTGAGATATTAGACGTCCCTTCTGCTTTTTTACAAGGTGAGGAATTCATTTGTGATGAAAATCAAATGGCCGAACTTGTCATAAATATCGAAGGGCAAGGCCCGTTCGAGTTAGTCGTGCAAAATCCTCTTGGATTACTTGATACTTTCAAAACTATTAATCCATCTTTTATAATTGAAAATGCTATTCCTGGGGAATATCTATTAATTTCTGTTGTTGGTGAATGCCGCGGGACAGTAGAGGGATTTGCCACTGTAGTGAGTAATGATTTAATGATTGAACTTGCAAGTGAAGCTCCTGATTGTTTTGACGACAGTGATGGGAATCTCAATTTAGCTATCAATGGTGGTTTAGAACCATTTATTATCGAATGGGAAGATGGCTCGTCAGAATTAATCAGAGAAAATTTATCAGCAGGAAATTTTTTAGTCACTGTAACCGATGCATCTGGCTGCTCTCAAATATCCAGCATTACGCTACAAAATCCAACTCTCTTAGAAGCCCAAAGTTCTGTCATAGGTATGAGTACTTGTTCGAACCCTGCAGGTGGCTCTATTGATGTCCAAGTTCAAGGGGGTATAGAACCTTATACTTTTATTTGGAATACAATGGATGAAACGGCCTCTTTGTCTAATCTAGGTTCAGGTATTTATACACTGACAATTTCAGATCAAAATGGATGCACCTTCATTATTGAAGAAGAAATTCCTGGAGACAGTTCCATACCAGATGTAATGGCAGAACCTCTAGGTGTAATCAATTGCAACATATCTTCAACCTTTATTTCTGCTGATGGCTCTTCCGTAGGCTCAGATTTCATCTATACATGGACAGATTCTGATGGGAATATTTTGAATGATAATTCAGTTGTAGAAATTGAAGTGTTTTCTGCTGGTTTTTATAACCTAAATGTGTTAAATACCACCAACGGCTGTGATGCAAATATTATAGTAGAAGTTTTTCAAGATACAAGCCAACCCCAAGGCGTACCTTTATCACCAAGTTTTTTAAGTTGCCAAAATTTGGAAGTAGATTTGATAGTTGAAGATATATCAGATGGTTCTTCTGTTGTTTGGTTGGATGATCAGGGAATCCCATTGCCAAATATAAATGGCGATACAGCATTTGTTTCTTCTTCGGGAACATATCGGGTAGAAATAATAAATATGGATACAGGGTGCTCATCCATATTTGAAGTAGAAGTTTTTGAAAATATTAACAAACCAGTAGTAGATGCAGGAGAGGCGTTTACAATTGACTGTAGACAAGAAGTGTTTAGCTTGTCAGGTCAAACAGATATAGATATGTCTATTGCAGAGATAGCTTGGAGCAGTACTAACGGAAGCTTCAATGGAGAAACTAATATATTAAATCCTCAAATCAATTCTGGAGGTACGTACATTCTGACGGTAAGGAATACAGAAAATGGATGTCAATCTCAAAGTGAAATAATAATCGAAGAAGCACTAAATACCCCTAATTTTAATCTTTCTGACCCAGAAACACTTAATTGTGAAATAACAGAGGTGACCATTGAAGCTCTAAATTTAAATCCTTCATTGGAAGTTTCATTTGAATGGAGTTTAGATGGACAGATCTTAAATAATGAAAATTTAGCATCTATTGAAGCAGGTATCTCAGGAGTTTATGCAGTTATCGTTACAGATATAGTTTCTGGGTGTACACAAGTGCAATCTATTTTTGTAGATGAAAATATTCAGCAGCCAATGGCTGATGCAGGACCTAATGTTTCCATAACATGCATGGCAGATCAGTTGACTTTAAATGCAATTGCATCGCAAGGGCTTGAGTTTGAATATACCTGGTTGACTAGCAATGGGATTATCAATGAAGGAGCGACTACACTAAACCCTACAATAAGTGCGAGTGGAGAATATACGCTTATAGTAACTAATACTCAAAATGGCTGTACCAACCAATCCAGCCTAATGGTTATTCCCAATAATGATGCACCCATCCTACAAGCAAGCATGACTGATAACTTGAC
Organism: uncultured Saprospiraceae bacterium; assembly: GCA_964458675.1. Taxonomy (GTDB): domain Bacteria; phylum Bacteroidota; class Bacteroidia; order Chitinophagales; family Saprospiraceae; genus JALZVN01. Next base: position 8,237 of record CAYWOZ010000026.1, on the reverse strand, counting down.
TTGTGCAAATTCAGAAGTGAACATTGACTTAAGTGTAGAAAATGTAGATGGTGACTTTTCATTTGAATGGACAGGACCAAATAATTTTTCAAATAATACAGAATTGAATATTCTTGTTAATGAACCTGGTATCTATACTTTGACACTTAGCAATGACCAAAATGCTTGTGAAAGTACTTTGTCTTTGGAAGTATTACAGAATCTAGACGAACCAGAAGTTTCTATAGGATTATTAGGAGAACTAACTTGTTCTGAAACTAGCGTTGAGCTCTTTTTTGAAAACAACGAAGGCAATTCAAATTTGTCTTTTTCTTGGTCTACTAGCAATGGAGCTATCTTGACAGATATAAATCAGCAGAACATTGATGTTGGGATGCCTGGTTTTTACTCACTTGAGGTTCTTGACATGATAACTGGATGCACAGGTATTCAGCAGATTGAAGTGTTTGAAAACAAAGAAAATCCCGTTTTTTCACTTTCTGCGGATAATATAATTGATTGCAATAATCCATTAGCATTTGTAAGTATTGACACAGATTTGGAATTTACCGAGTTAGAAGCGGTTTGGCAAATTCCGCTTTCTGGAAACGTAGAACTTATTGAATTGTCTGAAAATACAGTTTCTGTAAATCAAACTGGAACATACGCACTAATTTTAACAAACCTAGAAAACGGATGTACTGCTGAACAAATAGTGCTTGTAACTGATAATTTCGAAGAACCAGAAGTTACAGGGCAAGTGATTGGTGACATCAACTGTGCCAATGAATTTTCTACTTTGAGTCTTCAGAATCTTAATGCTATGAATTTGTCTTATCAATGGCTCAATGAAGATGGCATCCTGACACAATTTACAAGCAGTCAAATCCAAGTAATGGAAGAAGGGCTTTACACAGCTATTGTCACTAATGAAGCAAACGGCTGCTCCATAGAGATTCCCTTACAAGTCGAAGAAAATAAAAAGGAACCCATTGCCAATATTTTGGGAGACAATCTTCTCGATTGTAATATCACAAGTATCAATTTAATAGCTACTGATATTGATATGGACAACATTTATGCTTGGTTAGATGAAAACGGAAATATTATTTCTAATTCAACTTCTCTTGATGTCACTACAAGTGGAACCTATACCTTAATGGTATCTAATCTTCAAAGTCAATGTTTTCAAGAGGACGAGATTGTGATTGCTCAGGCAATAGAGCTACCTGTTTTTGAAGTCGCAGTCCCAGGGGTTTTGGATTGCAGGATAGAGGAGATCATTATCGAAGTATCGAGCGATGACATAGATCTTACGTATACTTATACTACCATTAATGGTAATATCAGCTCCATTGATGCTTCCTTTTTTATAGCTGACGAACCTGGTGTTTACACTATCACGGCAGTCAATAATGTAACAGGATGTGAGCAAATATTTGAAGTAGAAGTTCTACAAGACATAACTGCACCAATAGTAGACGCAGGGCCAGGTTTTGAATTGACCTGTGCGGAGCTTGAGTATCAACTTCAAGGAACTAGCAACTTAATGGAAAATATTACTTTGTCTTGGACAGCTACAGATCCAAATAATTTTGTAGATGGACAGAACACTTTTTCTCCTACGGTCAATGCGCCAGGGATTTACGAATTCACTATTGTCGATGAGCTCAATGGTTGTAGTACTACTGATATAGTAGAGGTAGGTCTTGAAGAAAATGTACCAAGAGAGATATTTACTTCTATAGTTGACCCTCTATGCGCCGGTGATTTAGGTAGTCTTGATATTTCCCAGATTGATGGTGGTGAAGGTCCTTATTTATATTCTATAGACAATGGTGAAAACTATTTTGACCTAGGTCTATTCGAAGATTTGGAGCCAGGTATATACGACCTGCGTGTTCAGGATAGCAATGGTTGCGAGATTGACACTCAAGTGGAGATACCAACAGTGGAACCTGTGTTTGCAAGCTTGCTTCCAGAGGTAGTATTAGACTTTGGGGAAAATACTCGCTTATTAGCTAGCACAAATATTAATCCCGAAGATATAGAAACGATTACTTGGACTCCTTCTATTAATTTGAGCTGTAGTGATTGTCTGGACCCGCAAGTAGTTGGTGTTGAAGATGCATTTTATACTGTGACCATAGTTAGTCAAAATGGTTGTGTGGCAGAAGTCAGCGTTCAGTTGCGCGTGAATAAAGAGATTAGCGTATATATACCCAACGCATTTTCTCCTATCAATCTAGATGGATTCAACGATGTCTTTATGATTTTTGCCAAGGAAGGTGTGGTAACTAATATCAACTCCCTTCAAGTCTACGACCGCTGGGGTACACTAGTATTCATAGAGGAAAACTTTTTACCCAATGACCCACTACATGCTTGGGATGGTAAGTACAAAGATGAAAAAATGAACCCTGGTGTCTTTGTATATTGGACTGAGATCGAATTCATTGATGGAAGAACTTCTGTTTTCAAAGGGAATGTAACTTTGTCGGATTAGTTTTTTTGTTTTTTTGGAGTGCCACATGTTTTGCCAACGTTCACGGCTAGCGCGCACATGTGACCAGGCTATCCATGACTGCGCTGTCGCTACGGTGCTGCGCACAGTCCGCTACCGCGTCCTTCATTCCTATCCTTCACTCGGGGAAGTAAATGTAAAACCGAAAAATATTAAATGTAAAATGTAAAAGTAAAAGGATTTCATTTAGTTTTCCGCATTTATAATTATAGTATATCCAAACCACATTTTAACTTATTGTCATCTCGAAAATGTAAGGAGAGCTATCTGTAGCAATTCATTCTGATTGCAAATGCGATATTTTTGCTATATCTAAGAATTTAAATAAATTTGATTTGCTATTTTTTGAAAGGTGATTGAGTGAGACTTCTAAACTGTTTGTTTTAAATTTTAAATGATTTGCTTCAATAAATATTGTGTCATTCTTGAGCTTTTCTTCAAAACTTAAGTTGCACTGGGAGTCAAAAACTTGCAATTTGTTTTTACCTATAAGTATCACATTTATTGCTGAAGCTGGAAATAAATATTTCATTGTTACATGTACAATAATAATGGTAAGAATAACTCCAGGAAATATTATTTTGTTTGTAAAATGATATACAGCTATTCCAATTGATATTACTAGTAGGGTAATAACAAGACGAGAAAAGTCTTGATGTAGAAATTTGGGATAAATGAATAGGTCATATTGTCTTCTAAACAAATAAAAAATAATAAATCTAAAAATAGGAATTAATAGAAGTACGTATACGAAAGCTAAATTTAATGTTTCGAAAAGAGACTCAAGAGGGTGTGTTATATATAGGATGAAATTAACTAAAGTTAACAATAAAAATGCTATACCGATAATTTTAGTAATTAGTGGAATGTTATAAATTCTTGTTTTCATTTAACCGCTGGTATTAGACTTATTAGGATCCATTAATTATTGACTCTTTCACTTAAATGTGAATTGGTTACGAATATACTTATTTTTAAGTGTTTCGCTCCTTCAGAGTTCCATAAATATTTTCTCGTTTGCTATGGGCGATGCCCATAGCTATTTATTTTTGCCCCTTCAGAGCGTGGTTATTTGGTAATAATGAAAGCTTAGAATTCTTGACTTTAATAGCTTCAATAAAAAATGGTTTGCAAAAGAATAAATACATCAAGCGCTAAAGGCGCGAAATCCTTAACCTTGGGCAATGCCCAAAGTGAGAGTCAAAAAAAGATAGGAGCCCTGAAGGGGCGCGACAGTAATCGATTAAGATAAATGTGAAAGTTACTCACTATGAATATAGATTCAAGCTTTATCTAAAGAGGCCTTCTTGCATCTAGCTTCTCGCTAAAATTAATAATTTCCTCTTTTTGAGTTTTTGAAAAATAAGCCAGCTTGATTGTTAAATCTTTTCCTGCAATCTTTAGGGCATCTCTATCTGTAGAAAGCATGCCAGGGATAATTGCACTTTCGATTATAGTCCCAGAAAATTTATCAAATACAAAAAGGTAATCCTTTTCAATGATTAGCAAACTTATATTTGATTTTGGAAATAGAGTTCGCCTTAGAATAAATACGATTAGAACTCCGACAATAAAAATGTAAACAAAGTAGCTATTGAGTAAATGGAAATAATGGTGGTAAACAATAGCGCAAGGAATAATGATGGTGAATAAGTATAAGAAATCTGAGAAGAGACCTTGGTGTTGGAATTTGGGATATAAAATGAGGTCAAATTGCGACTTAAAAAAGATGATAAAATATAGTCTTACAAAGTTTAGTATATATAGTATTGCTGCAATAGTTAAGATATATGTGAATGTCCTATTGTTGTTGGTGTAAACAAAATGTATACTTGTAAATAGTAAGGCGAATATAAGGACAGACCACTGTAGAATATTTAGTCTAATTTTAATTCTCTTATATGTTGATCCATTCAACTAATTTCTTTTTTAAAGATTAAGGTTTGGTATGTAAAACTCCTAGGCCCCTTTATTAAAACGTTTAAACTACTCTTGTAGTTGCTAATTTTTTATAAGAGTATAAGCCTTAATGATTAGATGCAATACCTTTTCTTTTTTCCCTTTTGCGGTTTTACATTTTATATTTTTCAGTTTATTTCCCCCGGACTAGTGATGTGGAGTAGTGGCGCTTCCTTCAGCGCCAGTGCAAAGCACTGAGGCGAATGCCGAACTGCGTAACGTAACGACCCTCGCCCTTCCGCGAGGGTAGGCCCCAAAAGATTATTTTAACTTAGCGAATTTCCTTCAATATACTTGACCGCTGACATGCATGAATTTTTTGAAAGATTGATGAGGCGGAAGGCGGGACGATAAGAGTCCACTAAGAAATCTGTTGATTGGGTGTCGATTTGCATGTAAGTAGATGGTGTGATTGTAATGTGCAGGTTGTCCAGGTGAACAAGTTTGTCGGTATGGTAATGTCCGCAGAAAAGATAAATATTTTTTCCATAGGCGTGGAAAAGTTTCTGCATATCCTCTTTGTCTTGAAGGCTATACTTTTCATCCATAAAGGTAACATCGCAAAGAGCAGGTGGGTAGTGATCAAATACTAGAATATTTTTGTCCGCCTGGTGGAGTTGACGCTTGAGCCATTTTTTCTGATTTTCGGAATGGAAGGCTTTACTGCTATCTAGAAAGAGAGCTGTGGTTTTGGATAATTTCTTGGCGAAATAGATCTCGTCCTCTCCATGGCTATAATCTATCTCAAAAACATCTTTCATGATAGTAGCATCATCGTGATTGCCTGGGATTAAGAGGTAGGGAATATTGGTATTGTCCAGCTTATCTTTTATCCAAGTATAAATCTTTTCATCGCCTTCATCAAAGCATAAATCACCCGTCAAAACCACCAAGTCAGGTTCAGCAAAAACGACTTCTCCTAGAATTTGGAGAAAATTGTGTCGAACATCTACATTATAGGTATCCTGACCTTCTAGTCCGATATGTAGGTCAGTGATTTGGGCAATTTTCATTATCTTTAAGCTAATGTTTAAAACGCTAAAGTATAAAAATAGAAATGATGAATAAGTCAATAAAACTAATAAAATTTGTGGTTTTTCTACTCTTTACTCAAAGTCTTAGTGCTGGGGAGGGAATGTGGCTACCACTACTACTCGAATCTCTCAATGAAGATGAGATGAAAAACATGGGGCTGAAGCTTTCTGCAGAGGATATCTATAGTGTGAATAAGAGTAGTCTCAAGGACGCTATTGTACACTTTGGTGGATTCTGTACGGCCGAAGTCATCTCCAATCAAGGCTTGCTACTCACTAACCATCACTGTGGGTATGGCCAAATCCAATCTCATACGACCTTGGAAAACAACTATCTTAAAGATGGTTTTTGGGCGATGAATAAGTCAGAAGAATTGGCGAACCCAGGCCTGTTTGCAAGGTTTATTTTACGTATCGAAGATGTGTCTGAGGATATGCTCGCTGGCGTAACGGATAATATGGATTCCAAGATAAGGCAGTCCGTAATAGACAAGAACATGGAAATGGTCAGAGCGAAGCATGAACAAGGATTAGCTGCGTATGATGATGTAGTGATACGACCTTTCTATCATGGCAATCAGTATTTTCTTTTTGTGACACGAACCTTTAATGACGTACGTTTAGTGGGAGCACCACCTGAGTCAGTTGGGAAATACGGATCAGATACAGACAACTGGGTATGGCCAAGACATACAGGTGATTTCGCGATGTTTAGAATATATGCCGGACCAGACAATTTGCCTGCAGATTATAGCGCAGATAATAAGCCGTATGTACCAAAGCATTCTTTGCCAATCTCTGTAGACGGAGTAGAGGAAGGAGACTTTACGATGGTATTTGGTTTTCCAGGAAGAACGAATCAGTATCTACCAGGAAGCGCCGTAAAGCAGACAGTAGAAGTATTGAATCCCGCAAAAATAAGTATCAGGGAAGAAGCACTGGGCATCATCGATAAGTATATGCGTAATGATCCTCAGGTGAAAATACAGTATGCTTCTAAATTTGCTCGTGTAGCAAACTACTGGAAAAAGTGGATAGGAGAGAGTCAAGGTATTAAGACAACAAACGGATTAGGCAAGAAGCGAGATACGGAGGCAGAGTTTACAAAACGTATCAATGAGAACCCAAAGCAGAAAGCGAAATATGGAAACTTGCTTGCAGAGTTTGATCAGCTATACAAAGACATCGAACCTTATGCTTTAAGTAAAGACTACTTTGATGAGGTGGTATTTAGGAACGTAGAGATTTTACGTGCTGCTGGTTTGGCTGGTAGAATGGTGTCTGCATTCGAGAACAATGGTGTAGAAGGGTATAATAATATGAAGGGCCGTCTGAAGGCAGGCTACTTCGATGGCTTTTATAAAAATTATAGACCGGAGATAGATCAAGAAGTATGTGCAGCACTGATGAAAATGTATAAAGAGAATGCACCTTTTAAGGGATTGACTTCTCCGATGGATAAGATGATGGGCATGAGAGATGGCAGTGGAGACTTTAATGCCTTGGCGGAGAAGTTGTACAGTGGTTCTTTCCTGACCAAGCAAGTTGAATTTGAGAAAGTGATGGCGATGGAGCCTAAGGCGGTAGTCGCTGCTATTAAGGCAGATCCAATATATAACTTCTCAAAAGAGATGGATGCTGCATATAGAGATGTGGTAGAAGGGAAGTACAACGCCTACAATGGGCAGATTGCTGAAAAACAAAGATTATATATGGAGGCTTTGATTGAAGTTTTTCCAGAAAAGAAATTGTACCCTGACGCGAACAGTACTATGCGTATCACTTACGGTAAGGTGAATGGGTACTCTCCTAGAGATGCCGTATATTATACTCCTGTGACTTACTTAGATGGAGCAATGGCAAAGTATAAGCCAGGAGATTATGAATTCGATATGCCTGAGAAGTTGATCGATTTATATGAAAAGAAAGACTATGGAAGATATGCGGCAAAGAATGGTAAGATGCCGATTTGCTTCATTGGTTCAAATCATACCACTGGGGGTAATTCTGGCAGCCCAGCGATAGATGCCAATGGAAACCTTGTTGGACTCAACTTCGATAGAGTATGGGAAGGGACGATGAGCGATATCAATTATGATGCTTCTATCTGTAGAAACATTATGGTAGATGCAAGATATATTTTGTTCATTGTAGATAAGTATGCTGGTGCTAGTCACTTGATCAATGAAATGTATTTGGTACAACCCAAAGCTCAAATGATAAAGACGCCTCCTATTATTTCAAAGGAAAAAAGGGACGAGATGAAGAAAAAAATAAAGAAGAGGAGTAAAAAGATAAAAACACCAGCACAAAAACAATAGAATTATTGATTAAAAATAATGTAAAAATTAAGTGCTCTGATGGATTCGAATTAGGAGCAACAGTATATCGTCCAGATAAAATTGCGGGAGCTATCATGATAGCTCCCGCAACTGGTATAAAGAGGACTTTTTACAATTCGTTTGCTAGCCATCTGGCTGAAAATGGATTTGGGGTGATTTGTTTTGAGAATCGCGGCATAGGAGAATCTATACAAGGAGATATCAACGATGTCAATGCATCACTTGTAACCTGGGGTGAATTGGATATGCCTGCAGTTTTAGATAGATTGAAAAAAGAATTTCCAAATCAGAAGTATCACTTAGTTGGTCATAGTGCAGGAGGGCAGCTGATAGGCTTGATGCACAATGCGAAAGAAATTTCTACCATGTTCAACTTTGCTTGTTCCTCTGGAAGGATAC
>CAYWOZ010000025.1:2977-23372 GCA_964458675.1 uncultured Saprospiraceae bacterium | reverse complement strand
CGCGTGAACTACGAGGCGCGAAGAGGGAGTTTAGCCTTAGCTAAGCGACTGATAAACAACGAAGTAGTTCGCGATGATAAATGAAATAAAAAATTTACAATTTTTGCTTACATCTTGAATGCGGTTAATAGATGTGCTCTTAAGCTATAATGCTTCTCTAAATTAAGGATTTATCCTGTAAAAACAAAGTTAATGATTTTGGGAAGCCATAGTCCTTAAGTTCTTCTTTTCTTATCCACAAAGCATCCACGATTCCGTCATAAGAAGTGTTAGGAAGTTTTACCTCCCAAACGATGCTATGTATGATTTGGTGAGTTAGGAGTTGCTTGTGAGTAAAAACGGGCTCTAAGTCAAAGGATGCATTCCATAATTTTTTCACCTCCTTTGTTAGTGCCCCTTTCTTAGCAAACTCTTTTCCTTCGATAAGGGGCAGTTGATAAAGTCCTTGCCAAATGTCTTTGGATGTTCTCTTTTGAATAAATACTTCGTTATCCGTGTGTAGGAATATAAAATTAAAGTGCCGAGTTCTACGCTTTATTTTTTTCGTTTTAATGGGACGAAGAGCCTGGGTGCTATTGCCATTGGCAAGACAGTTTTCATGGAGAGGGCATTGAGAGCATTGTGGATTTTTGGGAACACAAACGGTAGCCCCAAAATCCATAATGGCTTGATTGAATGCCGCTGCCTTTTCTTTAATAAAAACCTCCTTGACTAATGCATTAATTTGAATTAATCCTTCTTTACTGTCTACAGGAATATTTAAATCGAAGTATCTACTGATGATCCGAATGACATTCCCGTCTATTACAGGGTAAGGCAAGTCAAAAGCAAAAGAACCAATAGCCGCCGCCGTGTATTTTCCTACACCCTTTAGCGAGAGAATATCTTTATATTCAGAGGGGAACTCGCCGTTAAATTCATCCATAATCATTTGTGCGCTGAAATGTAAGTTGCGTGCTCGTGAGTAGTATCCTAGCCCCTGCCACAATGAAAGTAATTCGTCTATCGGCGCAGAAGCCAATGTCTTTACAGTGGGAAATCTTTCGCTGAGTTTGTAGTAGTAGGGTGTTGCTTGAGCAGCCCTCGTTTGCTGAAGAATTATTTCCGACAACCATATCAGGTAAGGGTCTTTGATTCCCTTCCATGGCAGTGGTCTTTCTTCAGGGTGGTGCCATTCGAGTAGTTGATGATGAAAAGTAGTGAGGGGGTCAGTCGGCATTTACGGACAAAGATAGGCTTATACCATTTACATTTTAAGATGATGTGCAATATTATTAAAATTCAAAGAAGCGCATAAAAAATGGAGCTAAGGTTTTTACACCAAAGCCCCAACTCTAAGTTATTTAATCATTATTTTTTAATCATGCATTGCTATTGATTAGCAAGAGAAAATTCTCTTACTTCTTGAAGAGAATTATACTGCGACTCAAGCATTATTTTTAACTCCTTGCGGGCAAAGAAAATTCTACTCTTTACCGTACCCAATGGAAGACTCAAGTAATCCGAAATTTCCTGGTATTTGAATCCTTGAAAATGCATCACGAACGGAATTCGCAGTCCGTCGTCTAAGCCATCTACCATGGATTTAATTTCTTCAGTCATGAAGTTAGATTCTGCAGAATTCAAAACACGATTTTTTCCTGAATTGACATAATAATCATTGTCAGTAGAATCCATAATGGTGTTCTGCTTAATTTTTTTGCGGTAGTTGTTGATGAAGATGTTCTTCATGATAGTAAAACACCAAGCCTTGAAATTTGTACCCGGTCTAAACTTCTCCTTATTCTTTAGGGCCCTGAAAGCGGTCTCTTGAAATAAGTCTTTAGAGTCCTCGACATTCTTTGTCAAATTATAAGCGAAAGAATGCAAAACAGTTGTTAGGAGGTCAAATTTTGAGGTGAATTCTATAGTTGACATATACTTTGATTTTAGGTTTTGTATTTTTGTTTAACCAAATATACGACAAGCTTAAACAAGACACAAGAAAACTTAAACAAACTTAAACGACATTTTAAGGATTAACCACTTTTGTTTAACAACAACTACTGATAGTCAGCTAATTAAGAAACATATTGAAAATATGTAAAAAACAATACTTTCAGTAAATCCTGAAAGATAAAGACTCTAGCCCTGTTTTTCTCTAAAATTGGGGTGATTTCATTACTTGACGGGATATTTGCTTGGATTTTATATAAATCGCGACTCGCCGCAGGCGACCCGGCATGCCGGCCGACAGGCAAGCTCGACAAACGGAGTGCGTTAGGGACAAGCGGTGGTAGTGGTATCCGTTTTTTTTTGTGGGCGTGGATATGGGAATGCCTGTGGGATGCGTTGGGATGGTGGCGCGTGTGAGATGCGTAGAGATGCAAAATCTTGCGTCTGTGCTCGACGAGTTTGCAAAAAAAACGGATAATAACGGACGACGCGGTCACGTCCCGATTTTTCTTGGGACCGTGATGGCCCCCCAACATTTTGTTGGCAAGCAATCAAATATAAAGAATTACTTCTGTGCTTTGTGTAGCGTATACAGCGTAATGAAACTATAGACCACATTGGGAATCCAAATCGCATAGACAGGCGAGATGTCCAGGTTCACCGCAAAGGTCTCTGCAAACTTCGAGAGAAATACATAAATCGCACCTAGTCCGATTCCTATTGCCAAGTGCAGACCAATACCTCCGCGAACTTTTCGACTCGCGATACTCAAACCTAGCAGCGTCAGGATAATGGTAGAAAAGGGGTCAGCGGTTCTTTGGCTAATTTCTATAGCATAAATTTGGGTGTTGCCAATTCCGCGCGATTTTTCTCGCTTAATAAAGGTTCGTAAATCTTCGGTATCCATCATCTCCATTTGGAAGCGATAACGTACAAAATCATCTGGCGTAATATTGAGTGTAGTATCGAGTTTTTCACGCTCCCCCAAAATGAAGCGCTCCTTGAGTCCATCGAAATATCGAATTTCATAATCTTCCAGTTGCCACTTATTGGGTGATCCTTTCCAGGTAGCTTTTTTACACTTGATATATTCTATAAGATTTCCTTCTCGATATTTTTCTAATCTTAGATCAGTAGCGTATTGCTCCTCTTTACGAAAATGTCTAATGAAGACCTTTGTCTCCGGATCCAAAAACATATGGATATCTCGCTTCTTTGCTTTATCACTATGGGTCCAGATATACTTGTGTTCAAAATCTAGGCGCTCCTTATTGCCATGAGGGATAAGGACATGGTTGGCGAAGAGATGGGCAAAAGCAATGATGCTCGCTGCGATAATATAAGGTCGCATGATTCTACGATAACTCACGCCCGCATTAAGAATAGAAATAAATTCTGAATTGAAGGCTAGCCGAGAAGTGAAGAAAATCACAGCAATCAAAACGTAAATAGGAACGAGTAGGCCATTGATGTACCAAACAAAATTGAAGTAGTAATCGAATAGAATCTCTGAGGCAGTGCAGGTCTTTTCAATAAACTTCTCCACTTTAGAACTAAAGTCTATAGCCACAGAGATGATGGTGAACAAGAGCATGGTGAAAGCAAAAGTGCCCAAGAACTTCTTGATAATATATGTGTCTAGCTTCTTCAGCATTATAATCTTCTACTCATATTTTCCACCATTGTTGTTTTCCAGGCCGCAAAAGTACCGTCTATTATTTTTTCTCTAGCTGTGGTGACTAGCCAGAGATAGAAACCAAGATTGTGAATGGTTGCAATCTGCCCCGCCAATAATTCTTTGCACTGAAATAAATGCCTCAAGTACGCCTTAGTGTGCACACGACTCACTTCAGTAGTAGCATTGGCGTCTATCGGGTCGAAGCAATCCTTCCACTTCGCGTTTTTGATATTTATCATTCCTTCGGCCGTGTAAAGCAAACCATGTCGCGCATTTCTGCTAGGGAGGACACAGTCAAACATGTCTATGCCCAATGCGATGCATTCCAATATATTCATAGGAGTACCTACGCCCATAAGGTAACGTGGCTTTTCCCAGGGCAATTCGTTGCATACGACATCCGTCATCGCATACATTTCTGGGGCAGGTTCCCCTACAGACAAGCCTCCTATGGCATTGGCGGGCCGGTCAAAATCTGCTATTACCTTGGCGGACTCTTTCCGTAAATCTGTATAGGTAGAGCCCTGTACGATAGGTATCATCGTCTGTTGGTAATCATACTTGGGCTGCGTATTGTCAAAATGGTCGCAGCATCGCTTGAGCCATTTGTGTGTTAGTTTCAGAGAATTCTTTGCATAATTATAATCGCAAGGATAGGGTGTACATTCGTCAAAAGCCATGATGATATCCCCACCAATAGACCGCTGTATATCTATAGCTATTTCTGGACTGAAGAAGAGTTTACGCCCATCGATATGGGAACGAAAGGTAACCCCCTCCGGTTTTATCTTTCTGATTTCCCCGAGGGAATAGACTTGGTAGCCACCACTATCGGTCAGCATAGGCCTGTCCCAATTCATGAACTTGTGCAAGCCACCTGCCTTTTCCAGTATTTCTATCCCAGGCCGCAAAAACAAGTGATAGGTATTGCCCAAGATGATTTGAGCTTTGATGTCATTGACGAGTTCATGTTGATGAACCCCCTTAACGGTACCGATAGTGCCTACCGGCATAAAAATCGGAGTATCAAAAGAGCCATGATCGGTAGTAACCTTTCCCGCCCTCGCCTTGCTATGAGGATCACTAGATGTTAAATCAAATTTGAGCATATCTCGCTATATAGAATATCGATGATTGTCTAGTTTCATCACGATGGCGACCATGATGGTGAAAGCTAGCAAAGAAGACCCCCCATAACTAATGAAAGGCAGTGGTATCCCAATGATGGGCACTAGCCCCATGGTCATCCCGATATTGATAAAAAAGTGAACAAATAAAATACCCGCTATACTATATATATACATTCTAGAAAAATCGTTCCGCTGTCGTTCTGCTAGAACGGTAAAGCGAAAAATAAAAAAAGTGTACAAAAGTATAATCGCCAAGCTACCCATAAATCCTTGTTCCTCCCCAATGGTACAAAAAATAAAATCTGTAGATTGTTCAGGGACAAAATTTAGCTTGGTCAAAGTGCCTTGTAAAAAGCCTTTCCCTTTCAGGCCTCCTGAACCAATCGCCAACTTGGATTGTAGCACATTATAAAGAGACCCTTGTGGGTCGCATTTTTGAGGATTGAGCCAAACGTTGATACGGTCCTGCTGGTGCGGCTTGAGGATATTGTTGAAACCATAATTAACCGACAAGACGACACCGACTGCGACCACTGCACTAGTCAGCGTAGTGATTCCAAGTCTTGGATTTCTATTGAGCCAATGATAGACACAAAGACCTGCAAGCAGAAGACCGCTTGCGATAAAGGCGTACAATTCAAAACCATTTTGCAAAGCTGCCGCCATCGCTGCGAGCCAGACGGCAAAGCCCAAAAAGTAATACAAGTTCGCTGTTCGCAGATTAGAGATTAAGAAAAAAGTCAACAACATGAGCACCCACATGATGGTGTAGTTGATACCCAAGAGCATCGTACTCAAAAACAAAATAAATAAACTCAGTCCGATTGTATATGGAGCGACTGGCATCCCTTCTCTAAATAAGACTAGGAAAAAGGAAATAAAAATCAATGCCGATCCCGCATCAGGCTGCAGCAAGATGAGAACTATAGGAAGTGCCAAGATGCCAATAGCATTCCATCGTACGCGCACATTGTCCAGATCAGAAGAATAAGAACTTAAGTAGGCTGCCATTGCTAAGGCTGTACCAAATTTTGCAAACTCAGAAGGCTGCAATGAAAATCCACCCGGTAGATGAAACCAGGAAGTAGCCCCCTTGATAGTAGCTCCAAAAAGCAGCACCAAAACCAAAGAAGCAATAGTCAACCCATAAATGATAAAAGCCACCGTACGCCAAAACTTCCATTCCACTACCGTAATCAAAAAGAATACGACCAGTGAGATTCCAATCATCAGCGCTTGCTTTCCAGCAGAAGTACGAAAGATAAAATCCAAACCCTGTTCCGTATAGCCATCGCCATAGCCAACGGTATAGATCATCAGCCATCCTACACCGACTAGGCTTAGGTAAAGCGAAAAGCTCACCCAATCCAATCCACCGATACCGCCTACAGAATTCCTTCTACTCAAAAGTCTTAAATATTAAATTATAATTTTACCTTCGATAACGCTGATAACTCGCATGATCTAGTCCTAAACATCTGGGCTAATATCAGCAATCGAGCCATCAAACAGTAAAAGTAACACCAATCCTTTGGATATAGGCAATAGGGTAGAGATATAATGGAAAAACAGAAAAAATGGCGACTCATCCTTGGCAACGCAGACCCCGAATCGGGGGAAGAGGAGCTAGAGCAAGACAGCGTAGAGCAGGGTATGGACAACGTGATGGAGGCACTCTACGATGATCAAGCGGACCGCAAAGGTGGCCTTGGTAAGTCAGCCCCCAATGTCAATCGCTGGTTAGGAGACATCCGCAAATACTTTCCCAAGTCCACCGTCCAGTTGATGCAACGCGACGCCCTAGATCGCTTGGGTTTAGAGCAGCTATTAGTCGAACCAGAACTACTCGAATCTTTCGAACCAGATATGGATCTAATCGCGACGATCATTTCACTCAATCACTTATTACCTGACCGCACCAAAGAGACGGCGCGCATCATCGTCAAGAAAGTAGTGGACGAAATCATGGAGCGACTCAAGTATCCAACCCAGGCAGCCGTCCGCGGTGCGCTAAGCCGTACCCATCGGGAGCGCAAAAAAAATCCACGCTATGTAGACTGGAGCCGCACCATCCGCTCCAACCTAAAAAA
The DNA here is from genome assembly GCA_964458675.1 of uncultured Saprospiraceae bacterium. Lineage (GTDB taxonomy): Bacteria > Bacteroidota > Bacteroidia > Chitinophagales > Saprospiraceae > JALZVN01. Next base: position 16,539 of record CAYWOZ010000025.1, on the reverse strand, counting down.
TTATCAGGCAGAGCTGGATTTGATTATTCCGGATCACTTTATAGAACATGCACGTCGTGGCAAAGCTCTCAAGCATATCTTCCTTCTGGTTGATCAGAGCGGTTCCATGTATGAATCCATAGTGTATGCAGGTATATTTGGGGCTATACTCGGATCATTGCAGACCATCGAGACTCGCCTCATCGTATTCGACACCATGCAGCTTGACCTTACACACCTTTTGGACGATCCAGTAGAATTGCTTTTCGGTACCCAGTTGGGAGGAGGCACCGATATAGGTATGGCGATGAATGTGGCTTTAGAGAGCATGAGCAATCCCACAGAAACGATTCTATTTCTTATCTCTGATTTATACGAAGGCGCCTCAGAAGACATCCTCCTGCAGCAAGTCCAAGAAGCACAAAACAAAGGTGTCCAACTCATCAATCTGCTTGCTCTCAACGATAAAGGCAAACCATCCTATGACAAAGAGATGGCCATAAAGATGGCCCAGCTCGGCGCCACTTCTTTTGCTTGTACACCAGACCGTTTTCCAGATTTATTAGAAGCCGCCCTAGAGAAAAAAGACCTGAGCGAATTCGAATTCACCTAGTATTAATATAATTATTTTTTGGGCGTGCCTCCTGAGCTCCACAGAAAATTGTGTCGCTCAGCAGTCGGGCTCTATCAGGGTACGCGTTCGCTCCCGTCCTGCGGACCGCCTCGAAAAGAGGCACCTTTTCGATCCCTCACGCGAAGATGAGTATAGAGTGTGAGTCGGGAGTATTGAGTTGAAATTCTTCAGCTGTAAACTCTAACAAATATTAATAAAAAATAATAGAAAGGTTCTTATTATAAATGTCAGCGAACCAAAGACTCAAATCCCGGAGGGATGGCAGCCCAGAGCCCAGTGCGTAAGCGCTGGGTAATGTATTAACAAAATCCAATTTGGCGTGATTTTTTTGAAAAATCATGACAAATTGAATCCTAGAATTAATCTGCAATGTCAACAAAAAATCTAAAATTAGAAACGAACTATTTGGAATTTGCATAAAAATCATTTACTAGAAAACTTAAGCAGATAAAACTTAAAAGCTCTTTTGAAAATAAAAAAAATGTAAATAATACTATCTTGGAAAAACTTAAGTCAAAACTAATAAATGACCTGCATCAATTGCCATAACGAACACAAGCACAAATTTTGCCCCAACTGTGGGGAGAAAGCTGATGTGGATAAAATCACCTTTGCGTCCTTAATTCAAAACGGAGCCTCTACGATCACCAATATGGATAAAGGCTTCCTTTACAATATCAAGAGCTTAATAGTAGATCCACAAAAATTTGTACAAGACTACATCAGAGGAAAAAGAAAAGGCATACTCAATCCTATTTCATTTCTTATTATTTGCGTTACTCTATATTTAATAGCAGATTCATTTGTGTCGTATCCGGCTGGAGAAAAAAAGGATGTAAGCGAAATGAGCGGCATCAGATTAGTTTCCTATGAATCCGGATATCTTGCGCATCAATACTTAAAGTATTTTTGGATACTCTCGGTCATCTGGCTGAGCATGTCTACCAAATTGTTTTTTGGCAAATACAATTTTACGGAGCACTTGGCTATTAATTCATTTATAATTGGAGTATCTACTTTATTCGGAGGGCTTATTATTTACTTTTGGATTATAATGATATTCAATCCAATAATCTATTTAGCGATGATTTGGATGTTGTATAAGGTACACCTGGTAGAGGATAGAAAAGCAGATGCTATACTAATTGCTTTTGGATCTATATTTTTCTTTTTTATTCTTTTCTGCATTTTTATACTTTGTATGGGTGCTATCAAAAGTGTTATCAACCCTATGACATAATACCTTCTTTTTTTGTGTTCCTAAAGATAAGCACCCCCATGCGCAAGCCTGTTAGCGGAGTTCAGTGGCACAATCAATTCACACAAATTTCGTATCTTTAGTCAAAGAGACCTTTTAACCAAAATAAAAAATAAAAAACAAAAAATGAAGAAGAGTATAATTATCATAACACTCCTAATGGCTTTCCAACTGACCTATTGCCAATCTTACAAAGTAAAAGAAAAGAAGGGCAAGTCCGCCTTGTTTTATGGAAAGGAAAACATCACGGGATATGTGTACGATGCATTCATAGTGATGAGTGGGGTAAAGTATGGTGTAAAAAATGAATCCGGCTGGGGCCTCATTCACCAGTCTGGAGAAACCATAATCGAGTGTAAGTATGATACAATTATGGTTCGTGGAAAAGGTAAATATATAATAAGTAAGGAGGGAAAGTATGGCATGATATCAGATACCGAGGAGATTATCCTAGAAACTATCTATGATGCAATAGATCACTACACAGAGACGGAATCTTTACTCAAACAAGATGGACAGTGGACATTAAAAAAAGGAGATGTCGATTCTCAGAATTGGGAAGATTTTGTGTTTCATAATCCAGCACAAGAACCACTATTTGGAACATGTAGCCCTAAGCAAATCAAAGAAGGCAAAACAGATAAGGAATGTTCGCAGAAAAAGATGGCGATGACTACATATAGCGATATAAAATACCCGGCCATAGCTAGAGAAAGTGGAACACAAGGAACGGTAGTTATCCAGTTTATCATTACGGCTCAAGGAAAAATGAGAGACGCTGAGATAATAAGCGGGATAGGTTTTGGTTGTGATGAGGAGTCTCTAAGAGTAGCGAAGAAATTAACTGATTGGGCACCCGCAAAACAAGATGGAATAAATGTAGCGACAAGATATATTATGCCGGTGAAATATATGCTTCAATAAATACAAAACAATACGATCATGAAATTAACCAGCACCCTATTTTTTCTGCTATTAACAAGTATCGCATACGGACAACGTGATGATTTGCCTAAGCATACCGAGCCAGGAAAATGCTATGCTAAAACTTCTATTCCAGTAGAGGGAGAATCGATACAAGGATTAGGCTATCGCACCAAACTGGTTGTACACCCAGTTTATATTGGAGAAGAGAAACTCAAATCAAAAAGACTAAAAACCATTGCCTGAAAGATATACTTGGATAAATAAAACAATTGAGGATTGTCCAGAAGGGGAGGAATGTATGTGGTGGAAATTAGAGACTACACCTGCAGAGTATTTAGACTTGGAAGTATTGAAAGATACACGAAAATTAAAAAACCATGAGTGGACCAACAAAGAAATAAAAGTGCAAAGAAGTATATTAAATGGAGCAAAACATACTGAATGGACGCAAGTGATTTGCTCTGCACAAGTCAACGGAAAATTTGCTTTGGAACTAAAAATGAAATTACTGGATGCCGGATTTGATCATGGATCAGAAACAACTACACTGGATGGTAAAACAAAATAAGCCCTAAGAAAATTTCAAATTGAAAAGAAATTACCTTATGGTCAAATCGATAAAGAAACATTGACTGCTTTAGGATTAGAAAAATACAATTAAACAAAATTTATGCAACGAGTATTAGTAGTTTTCATAGCATTGATATTGGTCGGGAGTAGCCTAATTGCTCAAGACAAAAAACCTCAAGAGCCAATAGGTCCCTTTCCATATATATCAGAAGACATAACATTTCAAAATGAAATAGATAGCGTTACGCTTGCAGGAACATTGACAATGCCAAATGAAGGAAGTAACTTTCCAGTAGTCGTATTAATCAGTGGTAGTGGCCCTCAGGATAGAAATTCTGAATTGCTAGAGCATAAACCGTTCTTAGTGATGTCGGACTACTTGACAAAAAACGGAATCGCCGTTTTGCGCGTGGACGATAGAGGAACAGCTGAGTCCGAAGGAGTATATAACGAGACAGACTTAGATGGCTTTGTCAGGGATACCGAGTACGCAGTACAGTATCTAAAAACGAGAAAAGAAATAAACCAATCGCAAATCGGACTGATAGGACACAGTCTAGGAGGACTCATAGCGCCGATGATTGCTAGCAAGTCGGAGGATGTTGACTTTATAATTATGCTAGCAGGCCCAGGTATGCGAGGGGATAAACTTATGCTCCTACAGAAAGAAAAGATGGAAAGACAAATGGGAGTCAATGAAGAGGCTATCGCTGTTGGTCAAAAAAATATTGGTGGCGCTTATGAAATAATAAATAAGATAGACCCAGAAAAAGATACTTTAGATGTACAGTTAAAGGCTTATTTCAAAGAAACATTTGAAGGAGCATTGCCAGAGGTTCAAATAAATATGATTGCAGATCAATTATCGGTACCGTGGCTAGTAGACTTTATTAAACATGACCCGAAAGAGTCTTTTGAAACAGTCACATGCCCAGTCCTAGCATTGAATGGAGCGAATGACTTGCAAGTTCCGGCTAAAGAGAATTTGATGTTGATAGAGGCTGACATCAAAGCAAATGGAAACGAAAATGTAAAGGTAGTGGAATTGCCAGGGCTCAATCATTTGTTTCAAGAAAGCGAAACGGGATCGCCAAATGAATATGGAACAATCGAACAAACTTTTTCACCAGAGGTGTTGAAACTGGTGTCGGAGTGGATATTGGAGACAATAGAAAAGTAATAGCAATTTTGACAAGTAGTTTACATTTTATGATAGTTTGATGTTCAAGAGAACAGGTTGCTAATGTGTATCTTCGAAACACAAAACAATACTTTCTAACAAACTTTCAAAAACGAAAACATGACTATTCAAAATAAAGCATACATTGTGCTTATCCTTCTTTGTTGCTGCCATCTCCAATTGCAGGCGCAATTCTTGTTTAATAATTTTGAAACACCAGCTACTCTTAACATCACCATTGACAGTTTGAGCGCAGATACTATTTGGCAAATAGGTGTGCCACAAAAATTGGTATTAAACGAAACGTCTTCTCAGCCCAATGCCATTATCACAGATACATTAAATACCTATCCCACGAATACAAGTGCATCTTTCATTGTAGAGTTGGATGAATATGCGATAATGTCTTTTCCTTATATACAGCTAGAATGGTTTCAATACACTGATTTTGAAGAAGGCATTGATGGTGGTATTATAGATGTTTCTTATGATGGTAAGGAGACTTGGAAAAATATCTTCACAGATACCTTATATAGACCAGAGGTGGTAGGGAGCTATCAGTGGGACACCCTTCATAATCAAGAAGCCGGCATCACAGGGACCAACGGGCAGCAATGGATGGCTATCTGCTGGGGAACCGCCTTTGGAGCACATCCAACTAACTTGGAAACTTTGCACGTGCGATTTACGATGTCTTCTGATTCAATAGACACAGGACAAGATGGTTGGTTGCTAGATGATATTTATATGTTTACTGGAGTTATAGGAAGTACAGCTAACAGACAAGCCTTCAAAGAAATGAGTATCTACCCCAATCCTGCAAAACAAAATCTTCAAATAGATTTAAATGAAGTGATAGATGAAGAAGTGAATATTTATATTTATGACACCGGTGGGCAGATGATATTTTCAGAAAAAGCAGCCATGTATGGAGAAGCAGTACATAATATAAATGTATCAGAATTTGTAGCGGGACTTTATCACATTTTAGTCCAAGGAGAAGAAGTGATCTATAGACAGAAATTCATAAAGGTAAATTGATATATAACAAAAGCGTATTCTTTTTAATAAGCCTTTCATTTTTAATGACGACCCAAGTACTTGCTCAGGAGCAATTAGGTAGTCTAGTCGATGACCGGGATGGAAACACTTACCGCACCATTCGAATAAGCACCACCACCTGGTTTCAAGACAACCTTAAATTCGAAACAGCGAACTCTTTCTATCCTAAGAAAACGCGAAAGAAGTCCAAAATAGAAAAAGGTAATTTTTACACCTATCAAGATGCTCAAGAAGTTTGCCCCCAAGGTTGGCGTTTACCTTCAGAAGAAGATTGGAAGGAATATTTCTCTTTCCTTTTAGGTAACCCTAAAAACAATTCATCAACAATCGAAATAGACACCTTACACGAGGAGTTCATTTCTCTGGTATATAGAGACTCTTTGGGAGCTATTAATTTATTTCAACAATCAAATCCACTGGACCTTCAAGAAAATAGCTGGGTAGAAGGGAGGAAGATTCGACCCGATGGTACTATGTCTTATTGGATACGCCACTCTGAAGTAGAGGACATAAGATTTCATGTTCATCTAAGGAAAAACGATTACACCATGCACCGGCACAAACATCATGTGGATGATGTGAAAAGGAAGCGAAGGATGTTTATGGTGCGGTGTGTGAAAGAGTAATAGTCTGTTAAGGTTAAGTTAATAAACTAAACTAAAATGTTTCTAGTGCAACCGATGCGTTTTTGTTCTCGTCTTGCCAACAAATTCATTATTAAAACAAAAACCTAGATATGATAATTAAGAAATCTCTTATTGCCCTTGCTTTATTATTAGTATTTACTATTACGAGTCACACTCAAAACTCGGTAAAATTTGGAGAGCAAGCCCCTGAAATAAACATCACTAGCTGGATAGAAAATGTCCCCGAAGACAAATCCCTGGAAGGAAAATTTATCGTACTAGAATTCTGGGCCACCTGGTGTGCGGGCTGCATCGAGGCAGTACCGCACCTCAATGAACTTCAGGCACAGTATGATCCGAAGGAAGTTTTATTCTTATCCATGACAGACGAAAGTCCAGAAAAAATTGAAAGAATATTGAAGCGAATCAATTTTGAAACAGCAGTAGTTTGCGACGATTCAGAAATCACACATAATGGATATGGGAAGGATGGCAAAAAACTGCGAGCAATACCTAAAACAATTCTCATCGACAAAGAAGGTATAGTGAAATGGATTGGTATGCCTATGGCCTTGAGTAAGGAGGTTTTGGATTTGTTTATTCAAGGAAAGCCCATACCTCCAATAATAACGAAAGTAAGATTAGACGATAAAGGAGTTGTGGAAGAAAGAAAAATGCACTTAATGAGTAGGCCAATTTCAAGTTCTGAAAATCTAGATATCAGGGAGGCGAAGGAAAATTATACGGTCCAAAAGAGAATGCATGGAAAAATGACCTATACCAATATTAGTCTAAAAAAGATATACGTGGATATACTTAATCAAAGCGATGTAAATATACCTGAGGAAATAAAAGATATAAAATATTCATTTGATTATACCTTTGATGGAGATGTGAAAGATTTGAATTTAGAAACTCTAGAATTAGAAATTATTAACGCCTTACATTTAATAAAAAAAGAAGAAGCAGTATCCGTTTTGGGGACTGTACTCACGATTGTCGATAGAACAAAATTGGATAGCGCGCTGGAGACTAAGTATTCAAGGGTCTCTGTTGCAGGTAATGACTTGTTGATTAATGGAGTCCCCTTGAAGCAAGTCGAAGAAATTATAAACGCGCAAATGGAAGGGCATTACAAGTTAGACTATCCTGAAGAAGAAAAGTATGATTTTGTGCTCAATATAAAGAACCAAGACACCTTTCTCGAATCGCTAAAAAGCTATGGCATACTTGCAGAACCTTCACTAATAAAGGCCAAAAAAGTAGTCTTACTTTTAAAAGAGTAGGATACTTATACCAGTTCTGTTTTTATATTTCACATAAGTTTTTGAATGAAATTTTTCAAGTTCAAGGCGATGAACGAAGTGAACCGCTTGCGGATGGGCGGCTGATAGCCTTAGCTATCATGAGTATTTTCAACGCAGAAATTGGAAAATTATATCAAAAAAATTAATGATATTATAAAACAGAAATGGTATAAGCTTACCTTGTGTGTGCATGACACAAATAAGAAAAGTAATTCAACAGGATATACCAGCTCTAAAAAAAGTCCTCGACACTCTAGAACTATTTCCAGCCGAAATGCTAGAAGACATGACTTCGGATTACTTTAATAATCCAGAGACACAAGACATCTGGTTTACCGCTTTGGAAAATGATAAACCCATCTCGATAGGATATGCCGCTCCGGAGCAGCTTACAGATGGCACCTACAATTTATATGCGCTCGGAGTTCGTTCCGATATCCAAAGCAAAGGAATAGGAAAGCAAATGATGGACTTTGTAGAAAAAGAACTTCAACAAAACGGAGCACGTATCCTGATAGTAGACACCTCTAGCACTGAAGCCTTTCAAAAAAGCAGACAGTTCTACGAAAATCTAGGCTTTACAAGAGAAGCAGTCATCCGTGACTTCTGGGAAGAGGGAGATGATAAAGTAGTGTACAGGAAGAAGTTGACATAGAGGTGCCTTTAGGCTTGACCATTTTATTATCTTCGCGCACATCTTAAGAACAAGTAAAATATGTCAGATAAAAAAGTAATCTTCGCGATGGAAGGTGTGAGTAAGACCTTTCCGCCCTCAAAAAAAGTTCTCAATAATATATGGTTGTCCTTCTACTATGGTGCCAAAATCGGGGTACTCGGACTCAATGGTTCAGGTAAGTCTAGCCTGATCAAGATCATAGCTGGCCTGGACACCAATTACGAAGGTAAAATAGTTTTTGACAAAGAATATAAAATAGGATACCTCGCTCAAGAACCAGTCCTAGATGAGACGAAAACGGTCAAAGAGGTTGTCCAAGAAGGATTAAAGGAGATCATGGAAGTGGTGAATGCCTATGAAGCGGTATCTGCTAAACTAGGCGAGCCTTTGTCTGATGACGAAATGAATAAAGCCATCAATGAACAGGGGGAATTGCTAGACAAGATGGATCAAGTAGGTGGTTGGGATGTAGATCAAACTTTAGACCAAGCCATGGAGGCATTGAGGTGTCCACCAGATGACGCCAAAGTATCTGTCCTCTCGGGAGGAGAGCGTCGTAGAGTGGCACTATGCAGATTGCTGTTGAGCAAGCCAGATATTTTATTGCTGGATGAGCCAACGAACCACTTGGATGCGGAAAGTGTGCATTGGTTAGAACAATTTCTAAAATCATTTCCAGGTACCGTTATAGCGGTTACCCACGATAGGTACTTCCTCGATAATGTAGCGGGTTGGATATTGGAACTAGATCGTGGCGAAGGTATTCCATGGGAGGGGAACTATAGTACCTGGCTAGAGCAAAAGTCTAATCGAATGGCCAATGAAGAAAAAACGGCTAGTAAAAGACAGAAGGCGCTCAAGCGAGAATTGGAATGGGTGCGCTCCAATGCGAAAGGGCAACAGTCAAAAGGTAAGGCAAGATTGAATGCATATGAGGCGATGAGTAATGCCGAGCAAAAAGAGAAAGAAGCTAAATTGGAATTGACAATACCGGCTGGTCAGCGATTGGGGGATACAGTGATAGAAGTAAAAGACCTGACCAAATCATACGACAATCGTGTGCTCATAGAAGGGCTCAATATGACGATACCGAAGAATGCCATCGTAGGGATTATCGGCCCCAACGGGGTAGGGAAGTCGACATTGTTTAGAATGATTATGGGCGAAGAACAACCAGACTCTGGTAGCATCACCATCGGTGAGACAGTACAGTTGGCCTATGTTGATCAATCTCATGAGGCGCTTAAACCTGAGAAAACGATATTCGAAGTAGTAGGAAATGGGAATGATTTGATGGAAGTGCAAGGCAAAGAATTGAACGTGCGCGCGTATATCAGTAAATTCAACTTTGCGGGTGGCGACCAACAAAAGAAAGTGGGAGTGCTATCTGGAGGGGAAAGAAATCGACTTCACCTAGCCATCACGCTGAAAGAGGGAGGTAATGTGATACTTCTCGATGAGCCGACGAACGATATCGATGTGAATACCTTGAGGGCATTAGAAGAAGCGATTGAGAACTTTGCTGGCTGCGTTATGGTGATTAGTCACGATAGATGGTTTATCGATAGACTCGCTACGCATATCCTTGCATATGAGGATGATGGGCAGGTGAGATTTTATGAGGGGAACTACTCAGATTATGAAAAGGATAAGAAAGCTAGATTAGGGGACGTCGCTCCAAGGAGGCCAAGATTTAAGAATTTATTGTAAGGGTGACTGAGCGTTACGCAGTAAAAAAGATACAGTGAATCTTTTTAGAGAAGGAACCGAGACAAACGTTTCGAGGCGAGAATAAACAGAGTAGCTTGAATCGCATTTTAGATTGTTCTAGCTGCTTTAAGCCTAAAGCAGCTTCATCATTATTTTGATCTAATACCGAAATTTAGGTTATACTCAATGGAAAGTGGTTTGGGACAATTTGAGCGACTTTATTTTGATCAATATCGAGGCAAAAAATCGAGGCGATGCCTTCGCATCAGCGAGATTTTTTAACGAAGATATTGGGCAAAAGAAATAGCAGAAATGTCCCAAACCAATTTCTGTTGAGTATAATTACGCTACTATAATTTTCACCTAACCAGACTAATACCTAGCCGACTTACCCCCAGGCTGCGTCTTCAAAATAAATTCGCGCAAATCATCATTCGCCAATTTCAAATCCTCTTGTCGCAGATACATCATGTGTCCACTACGATACCCCTTAAAAGTAAAGCGATCTTTCATTCTGCCACTCGGGTCTATCTGCCACATCGTATACTTTGCATTAAAGTAAGTCGTCGCACCATCATAGTAGCCAGACTGCACGAGTACATTTAGATAGGGATTATGTGTCATCGCATTCCCGAGACTTGCTCGCGTATTATCTTCCGTTCTATCCCATGGGTGGACTGGACCAAACATGTTATACTTGACATCTGTTTTATAATTCAAATGCTCCCGCAGATAATAATTGATAGCTGGAGTGAAAGAATGCAACCAAGACTTCAATTCCGAATTGTACTCAGGCCTGATACCCGCCACCTTTTTGTCCAATCCGCGATAACGCGAATCCAATCTACCAACTGTCAAGCCCTCCTCATCTCGCAGCAGCTCCTTCCAAAAATAACTGGTCGGCATGTCCAGATTGTGTTGTAGTATTTTCTGTTTATCAATGGTAGTATACCGCGCCATTTTTTCTGCTACTGCCATTCGTTCTGCCTCAGAAATAAAACCACCCTTCGCCAAAGCAGGTAACAATTCATCCACTGCAAAGGCTTCCACCTCAGGCAGCACTTCTAGCAAATCCTTTGACTGCAAATCATCTGGGAGTACTTTATGATGCCAAGCGGCAGCCGCCATATATGGAATGTTCAATGCAGAAGACAAGGCATTATCTGCACCATATGATTTGTAATCCGCAGGCGAGACCATTATTACCCCATTGAGATACATCCATTGTCGATCTTGCAATTCCTGCGACAGTCCCATTACACGCGTTCCGCCATAACTTTCGCCAATGATATATTTTGGAGACAACCAGCGATTGTTTCGCGTCACAAAAGTGTTGATCCAATCCGCCAGATATTTGATGTCCGCGTTGATTCCAAAAAATATTTTTTTATCTACCTCTTCGCCCTCCGCTACGATCGGCCGAGAGTATCCTGTATTCACCGGATTGACGAACACGATATCAGCGACGTCCAGTATCGAGTGCGGATTATCCTGTATACCATAAGGTTGTTGAGGGTAGCCCTCCTCATCTATCTTGACCACCTTCGGCCCCGTATATGCGATATGCATCCACACCGAGGCAGACCCAGGTCCACCATTAAATGATATCACCAATGGCCTATCGGCCAGATTACCATCCATCTTTCGCTTATAGTACGTATAAAAAAGACTCGCGACAGGTTTACCCATATCATCCCAGACCGGCATGGTCCCCGCAGTGGCAGAGTAGTTGATCGCCTGCCCATTAATCGTAGCAGTATGCTCTGTCACCACGTTCGAGTCGACCGCAATTTTTCGCATCGGATGCATCTCCTTTTTCATCATTTGTCCATGCATCACATCAACACTAAAAATCATCAACACTAAAATCCAAAATGTATAGGCTCTTTTCATACCTAAATATAAGAAGCCCATCAAGGAAAGCAAAAAGATTTGGAAATAGAAGTATACGATAAGGATGATTTGGGCGTGCCAGAGACCAAGTCCAACGTGTGGGCGCAATGCATTGCGCCCTTACATTGGTCTTTGTCACTGTCGGGCTCTTTCGGGGTGCGCTATCGCTCCCGTCCTTCGGACCAAGCCCTGTCGATCCCTCACGCGGGATTCTAGTCTTATGAATTAAGTTGTCTTTTTATTATCTTTATTAAGTCTTATCAGATGCTTTTGTCAAAACCATATAGGATGAAAAGTCTACTAAACCTATACTAACAATGAAATACACATATTTATTTTTTGCTTTATCAATACTTTTCTTCGTTTCATGCAAAACAACAAAGCTAGCGAACTTAGAAAAAGAAGTGCCGGAAAATTACACTAGACGTGTCTATGGAATGTGGCAGCCAGAAACGGATAAGATAAACGAATTAAATCTTGAGAAAAAAGAATATGATGTAGAGTTATTTAGAAATGGAGTACTTACTAAGCGTTATACCGAGAGGTCTGATCACAGAGGAGAGAGAGTAAAAATAGATACATTTATTTATGATTCAAAAGATAATATAATTTCTTATCATACAATTACTAAGGACAAAAAAGGCAACACTATTTATAGAGATTCTTCAATTAATGTATATAGAAATACAGATTTAATCAGTACTGTTTTTACCTCTCTTAATGTTATTTATAAAGGGGAGTACACCTATAAAAATGATACTATTTTTGAAGATGGCTATATTGATGGAGAATATATAGGACGTACATTTAAAATATTTGATAAAACCAACAATGTTTTTATAAAAAAAACAAAAGGTAGTACATGCAATACAATTTTAAAAACCTATTTAAATAAATCTGGTAATACAACGAAGATTACTTGGCAGGATGAAGAGGGTGGTGAAATCAATACCTTTACAAATTTCCATTACGATAGCTTTGGTAGATTGTTAAGTGAAAAGGGATATAAAGATGGATCTACACGATCAATAACTGTTTACAAGTATGACCAAGACCCATTAGAGATTACAAGTCAATCTATGAAAGCAGTTATGTCAAAATCTTTATAAAAATTAATTCTTTTACATGCGTTGTTTATATTTAGTAATAACCTTGGTGCTCACTACTTGCTGTTTATTAGTTGCCCAAGCCCCATTAGACAAAGGAGACTATGTCCCCAACTTCATAGAAATAGACGATAAAGGAAACGAAATAAATCTGGAGTCCTATAAAGGAAAAGTAGTCCTACTCAATTTCACCGCGACCTGGTGTGGTCCCTGCTGGGAAACCTATACCCCAATGGACGAATTACAAAAACAGTATCCAGAAGACCTAGTCATTATATCCTTTCACATGGATAAAATGAAAAAGAAATGGAAGAAAAAAGCAGACTCCAAAGGAATCACCTTTGATGTTATCTCTATCTGGGACTCAGAAACCAAAAAAGCAGTAATGGATTCCTTTGCACCAGAATTATTCCCATCTTTCGTGCTATTAAATCAAGAAGGAAAAATCATCAAAAAATGGGAAGGCAATTACGAGAAGTACATTCGGAAAAATGTAAAGAAGGCGATGAGACGGGTTAAATAAATTAAGAAGTAATTACCTCAGACTAATTTTTTAATCCAAGCCCTGAAGGGGCAAAACAGAATAGCAAGGGGTGAAACCCCTTGTATATTAATTATTTATTTCAGCCCTGAA
>CAYWOZ010000025.1:0-2877 GCA_964458675.1 uncultured Saprospiraceae bacterium | reverse complement strand
GGCGCAACAAAGTGTATAGAGCCACTTGCATTAAAATAGTAACACAAAAAATGAACAAAGAAGTAACAAGCTACATTAATAAAGCAAATGCCAAACACCAAGAAATCCTAAGCGAGTTAAGAAAGCTAGTATTTGCAGTTGCCCCTAAGGCAGAGGAACAATACAAATGGAGTAGACCTGTATACGCTCTAGAAAAAGACTTCTGCTATTTTCAAGCCACAAAAAAGCACGTCACTATCGGCTTCTTCGAATTTGCTAAAATAAAAACCAACCCACAACTGATAGAAGGAACAGGCAAGTCGATGCGGCATGTCAAATTAACAAGTGTAAAAGAAATCAAAGACAAAAAAATAGAGAAAATGATAAAGGAAGTGCTTAATTAAACACTTACTAATCTGAGGCAATAAAAATACTCCAACTTTCTCGTAGCGATTAATTAAAAATAGGGTCTTCGTGAAAAACTCCTAATTTTTCCTATCTTTAAGATATCCCCTGCTGACAGCAATAGTCAACAACTACATGGAGAACAAAACAGGCACCACCAAATCAAAAGGATTCCTAGCCGAATGGCTAGAAAAAATACAACAAGATAGTTGGCAACTAGAACTACTAATCTCAGGACTCGCGCTATATGGTGTATATAGCGGTATTGAGTTAATCGAAGACTTTAAGACTTTTGCAGAATTAAATGGTAATACTGGCTATCTTCAGATGTTTTTTGCATTCGCTCATGGAGTGCTATTCGTAGGCTGGCGTATATTCTTTTTCAACCTTTTAATTCATGTCATACTAAGAGGATTGTGGATTGCCTCCATTGGTCTAAGATATGTATCTGATGATATAGACTTTGAGGAGCTAAATTATGCACCAAAATATACCTCATATTTAAAAAAGCAAATAGGCACTTATGACGAATTCATTGAAAAACTAGAGAAACTTTGTAGTGTAATTTTTGCATTTACTTTTCTTGTTTTTTTACTTTTTATATCCTTAACCATATTCACATTAATTTGGGTAGCCCCAATAGTTTACAAGCCGAATTATAACGGATGGGCTATAATATTTCCCATACTAACTATTTTGTACCTAGTCTTAGGACTTATCGTTGCTATTGATTTTATCACTTTAGGAAGTATAAGAAAAATAAGAGAGCCTTGGGTAGTTAAGATTTATAGTCCAATATTTAAGTTCTATAGTTATGTTACACTTTCATTTTTATATAGGCCGATTTTATATAATTTTTTAGATCAAAAGTATACTAAAAGACTCTTTTTTCTTGCCATTCCATATGTTATCATTTTAGGGACAGTAGACTTCTCCTTTTCAAATTACATTAACCCATATAAGGATTCATCAGCCAACTTAGTAAAAGAAGGTTTAATTATAGAGGATGGACGATATCAAGATTTGATAGAGAAAAACATAGAAAATAAGACTTCTTACGAAAGGAAAAAGTATTTGAACAATAATCTAAAAGATATAGTACTTTCAAATTACCATATTAAAGATGGCAAGTTGTCCTTTTTTATGAGAGAGATGAGCTTTACAGAGTTATTATCAAAGACAAATAAAAAGGAAGCCATATATAAAGAAGGAGTTTTATTCAAGCTTTTTGTTAATCATAAAAATGAAATTAAAAAAATAAAAGATATCGAAAAAAGCTATTTAGAAAAATATGTCATGTTTCATAAAGAGTATAGTGCTAAAAGAAATGAACTTTCTATATCAATAAAAGAAAGTGAATTGGACTCTTTGCTGCAACCACAAAGAGACTCTATAAACAATATAGTTGATTCCTTAGAAGTGATAAAGAATTCAGAAATAGATGCGTATAGAAAAAAATATAATGAAGATATTTTTAACAGCCTAGCCGCTAACGTTCAGGTAAAAATTGATTCTACAGATTATACAAACAGTTTGAGCTGTAAATATTACAAAGACCAATTTATAGGTGCAGAAGGTATCTTGTGTAATCTTTATGAAGTGGCAATTCCAAAAGGAAATAAAATCATAGAATTTACCACAAAGCAATTTAGGGATGGAAGTCTTGATTCAATTCGCTTAAAAACAATTAAGGTCCCTGTATACATAGAATAAGAAATCAAAATGATAAAAAAAATAATATTTAATAGTTTGTTTTTTGGCTTGTTTGGAGGGATACTTTTGTTCTCAATTAAACGGTATAATCTTTACAGTGAAATAAATGAATTGTGGACCATTTTTTCAGTAGGTATTATAATTTTTATTCCCATGCTATTTAGACGGCTAAAAAACAAAGGAAATACGACTTTTGGTTCATTATTTAGTATCGGTTTTCCTAGTATTCTGTTCGCTGTGATTATAAACACTTTAATTTCATTTCTATTCCTTAATACAGCGTTTGATCAGGATCAAAAAAACCAGTTGATAGATGAGAAAGTAAGTCGCTTAATTATGGAACATGAAAGCGGCAGGATAAATATATTTGATTATGACAGACAAGCAAATAACGCGTTTAGTTTTGATGTTGAAGATGTGATTAACGGAATCTTTGCATTTTTAATTCTTTCTCCATTTATAGTTCTGCTATGTGTTCTATTCGCACTCATCCTAAAACCAAAAGTCGAATATCAAGAACAAAATAATGAACAATCAGAATCTTTGACATGACCTTTTTTAAAATCAAGATTTTCCCTTTTATCGAATAAAATCGCCTTTTTATCTAAACTTCCTGCTTGGGCGTAATTTAATCCGCTCAATTCTGTTAGCTTGGTGTACTAAACGTTTTCAACATTAAGAAAGTTAAGGAATTAAGCGCATTAAGAAAGATGCTACTATTCACACGTATTAAAATCAAACCAATGAGTATAGTCAAGGACATACCCGAGTTGATACAGG
>CAYWOZ010000024.1:19998-24177 GCA_964458675.1 uncultured Saprospiraceae bacterium | reverse complement strand
GCCAAGGATGCCTCATCTGTAAGTACTTGTAGTACTTGTAGAGGTAGTGGAGTGGTAAGACAGGTCAAGAATACCTTCCTTGGTCAAATGCAAACTACCGTAGGCTGTCCTACTTGTAGTGGCTCTGGCCAGATGGTGACTGCTAATTGTAGTTCTTGTAAAGGGGAAGGTAGAAAATACGAGGAAGAGACATTAGAATTGGATATCCCAGCAGGAGTAGATGATTCTCTGCAAATGTCCGTAAGAGGTAAAGGAAACGCTGGTAAAAAAGGCGGCCCAGCTGGGGACTTGATACTTAAGTTTGAAGAGAAGCCACACGAACATCTAGTACGTGATGGTGCCAACTTGATATACGAATTGTACTTAAATTTTGCAGACGCTGCCTTAGGAACCTCAGTAGAAGTCCCTACTATCGGAGGCCGTGTTAAAATCAAAGTACCTCCAGGCACACAGGCTGGAAAGATGTTTAGACTTCAAGGCAAAGGTTTACCTGCCGTGCAAGGATATGGAAAAGGAGATCAAATGATTCATGTTAATATCTGGACGCCTAAAAAACTAAGCAATAGAGAAAAAGAGCTATTGGAAGAGATGAAAACACTGTCCAATTTCGATCCTAATCCGGGCAAGTCAGAAAAAGGATTCTTTGATAAGATGAAGGATTATTTTAATTAGTGTAGAAGCCGAATGTTGCGTAGCAAAAAGTATCCAGTGGATACTTTTAATAAGGAAACCGAGACAAACTTGTCGACCGTGTCCCGTTTCTTTACGAGAGGCATGAATAAGCTAAGTTAAATACTAAAATAGTTATTTAAGAATATCTATGAAACAGTTACTGCATTGCATTTTTGTATTCCTTGTTTTTCTAAGCTACAGCTGTGAAAAACAATACGCTTTTGCAGAGCTGCATGCCATCCCAGAATCAGGCTGGACCTACGATAATATACTGAAGTACGAATTTGAGGTAAAGGACACCACAGAGTTATACGACCTCTATCTGGAGATCGACTACCTAACTAGTTTTTCCTTTCAAAACGTTTATGTGAATGTCTATACCGGCTTGAATGAAAGTGAAATGAAAAGCACAGAGTTATCGCTTGACCTATCTAACAACCTCGGAATCTGGAAAGGCGACTGCAATGCAGATCAATGTACTTATTTGCTACCCCTACAAAAATCTATTTTCTTTGAAAAACCAGGAAAGCAATATTTCTGGCTAGAGCAGCACAGTCGAACCGAAGAGTTGAAAGGTATACAATCTATTCGGTTTGTAGGGGATGTAGTTGGGGTGAAGAAGTAAGTAGTATTAAGTATAATTCTAGATCTTTCCACCAATACTTTTTATATTGAGTGTATGAAGTTTTTTCTAGGTTTAATCTTATGGCTCATTGCGGCTATCTCCTCAAGCCATAGTCAGTCAGTCAGTTAGTAGTAGTTTGCTCATTGTCAATAAAGATAGTGGCGCACCCATTCCATACGCCATCATATCCAATATAGAGCAGACCCAAGGTGGCTATGCTAACGAAGCAGGATTTTTTGATTTTGGAGTAGCAGAATTTGTGGCTGGTGATTCTATACTTATTTCTGCCATTGGGTATCTTGACCTGAAGGTAGAGGCGAAAAGTTTATCCCTAATAGATACTATTCGATTAGAGCCTTCGAATGTGTCATTAAGTGAAGTTGTGGTGACAGCTTCATATCCTGCAGATAAAAATTCAGATAATTATCTAGGTGTGAACCAAAAGAAAAATGATTCTGGCCTTAGTTGTTGTAATGAAATTTTTGGCAGTGAATATGCTGTTCAGATGTTGAAGAATAACGTTGAGGATGAAATTGATCAAATTTACATTTACTTTCCTACCCAAACTAACATTAGTAGAGTAAGAGATGCGCCCTTTAAAATTAAAATTTATGGTGATGAAGGCGGTCGTCCAGCTGAATTGTTACATTCCTTAATTGTAAAGCCAGAAAAGAAATTAAAAAAATGGAGCGCTATTAATTTGTTGAAAGAAGGTTTAATACTAAATATGTAAAATATTCTACGTCGCGTTTATTTGGTTAGATACCAATGAAGAAAAATATATGTATTCCATAAATTATCGAAATAGTTCAAACAATAAGAAAGTAGAAACACTATGTTTTGGACAGACCTTAGGAATGTCAAAATCTAAACATGTGCTGCCAGAATCTTTTGTAAAGTCTTCAAAAGGTAATTGGCATAATCATAGTGAATTTATTGGTACTCCTATGATCAAAGTAAAGATGAAGTGAAACTCGTTTAAAGCTTGCTTAAATATGTTGGATATTTTTTAGGAGGCAATCTGTCATGATTTTTCCCAAAAAAAATCTCGCCACCCCACCTTAAGTGTTACGCAGGCAAATTAGATATAGCTATGATTCTACCCAGCGCTAACGCACTGGGCTTTGTGTTGCCTTCCCGCTGGGATTCAGTTTGTTATTCTATTAAGAAATGTCAAAACTAGTACAGCTTTCAGCTTTTCACCTTCCACTATTTTTTACGCTCTCGCTTCCGCTGCTTCCTTAGCTTGTTCGGCTTGATTTATCTTTTCAATTTCTTTGTCAATATAATAAAGCGACTGTGGTCCATTTCCGATGAGTTTTATTCTATCTAGAATACCTCTCATGAGGGCTTCTTCTTCCATTTGCTCTGTGACATACCACTGGAGAAAATTGAAAGTAGCGTGATGGTTTTCTTTATTACTAAGATCAATAAGGTTGTTGATAGACTTGGTTACTTTTTGCTCATGTGCATATACAGACTTAAAAAGATCTCTTGCACTTTTGAACTTCGAAGGAGGTTGCTTAACGCCTGGTACGATAGCCTTTCCATCCATCTCTAAGATGTAATGGTATATTCTAAGCATATGCTCCTTTTCTTCCTCGGACTGTCTAAACATGAATTGTGCACAGCCTTCCATACCTTCACCATCAAACCAAGAGGCCATTGATAAATATAGGAACGAAGCATAGCTTTCTAGTTCCATCTGTTCGTTTAACGCTTTTTCTAATTTTTTGGATAACATAGATGTATATTTTATAAAGGGTGTAACGACTAGGTAAATAAATTGTTTGAAAACTGGGGTAGTTTAGATTTATTCTAAGGGTTAATGTTTTAATAAATATACGATTGATACCCCTTATAAATCAAGGAAGAGGATGTGTTAGGAAACCTTTTTAAGACGATACTCTCTTGTGAATATGGATGGATTTAATTTAAATCTTTTGCTCAATTTGATTATCATAGTTTTGGTCAAATCCCTACGGTAGCTGAGGATGTCAGTTATTAGTTGCCGGGAGACATCAAGTTCTCTTGCTAATTGCGATTTTGATATACCATTCTCGATTAATAAATATTCTAAAACTTCAATCGGGTTCATTTTAGGTTCGAATTCAATGGTTCGAGATTCGTACTCATCGATTAGAATCTCGATTAGTTCAATCTCATCTATGTGCTTTTCATAATCTTTGAAGGTAAGCTTTTCATGACGCTCACAATAGGTGTTATATTGATCTATTGAATTTATTTTAGTGTACTTCATATTATTTACTTTTGAACATGTCGATTTTGCATACATCAATTTTGTCATATTCCTTATGCGTGCCAATAAATTTTACATACAGATAAGTTTGCTTTGTAGCAAAATAATAACCAACGACCATTCTATATTTGTTGGCACCAATGTTTAAGACTATTCTAGAACTATTAGTTTGTTTACAAGTTATTAAATCCGAGTTATTGAATGAGTTGGTAATATCTTGTGGTTTTGTCCATTTCGACTCTAATGCGATTTCATAAAATCGTTCAAATGCATTCAGCATAATTCTATCATGCATACAACTGTTAATCACATGGCTCCATTTGATTATTCTCAACTTCACTATACAAAGATACATGTTATTTCACTTGTACGCAATATGCTGACATGGAGATTGAAATCTTGATTCTTTTATTCGCGGAATCCCGCAGGGATGGAGCTCGACAAACGGAGTGCGTTAGAGGCAAGCGGTGGAAGTGATATCCGTTTTATTTTGTGGCGATGGCGTGGGTGTAGAGACAGGGCATGACCTGTCTTTACGCACCGCGGGGCAAAAAACGGATACAAACGGACGACGCGACCACGTGCTTTTTCAGCACTGTGGGTGACCCCAAACCGTAAGATT
>CAYWOZ010000024.1:17818-19898 GCA_964458675.1 uncultured Saprospiraceae bacterium | reverse complement strand
GTAGAAACAACACCCTCTACTATTACGAAACGTCTAGAATTTATATTGTAAAAAACATTGTCTGAAGCACGGACCATCACTCTGCAAAAATTACTTATCGCTTCATCCGGTACTATGAAAGAGGCTGAACCATCGTTGTCCACATTTTCAGCGAGGATAAAATCAAAAGTAAGCCCAAAGTTTGTACTTAATACAATATCCACTTTCTGACAGTCTACTGGAGCCTGATCAGTATTGGCTACATCCCATGTTACAGTTTCTTGATTATTGCTTTCCCATATGATGCCGTTCTCGTTTTGTGAAGTCACGACGAATGGACCAGCTTGATCTGTAGCCTGAAATGACATGGCATCCCATGCCACTGCGCCTCCACCAGGTTTATTATCTCTGACCGTACATTGAAAACTAAATGTTCTGGAATTTTCAGGAAGCACTTCAGTTTTGTTAAAAGTATTTCCTACTACTGTAGCTAAAGATGGAAAGTAACGCGTAGGGCTTATCGATGGTTTTCTTGAACGAAAGCTCGGGGCATTGCCTAAGGGGTTGCCTAAAGTAGATGGGGTACCTAAATTGAATTGCTCCCAACAATATGTAAGCTCGTCTTCTTCATCTTCATCATCGGCTACTGCTGTCAATCCGAATGGGGTGCCAATCGGAATCGTAAATCCACCCGCACCTGCGTCTACTGTAGGAATGCTATTTTCTATATCGGTCTGCACGGCACAAGTGCTTCCTCCAGTGTTGAGCCAAGAACTAATCTGAAGCAAACTGCTCACGTGAAAATAGGCATCACTACCTGTTTGCACATTATTGCCTCCGCATAAGCCTGCATATGCCATGATGGTACTGCCACTACCAGGCTCATAAGCAACACTTGGTGCTTCTTGACCTAGGCCTGGACAGCTATTGAAGGTATGATTAGAGCCTAATTGATGACCCAGCTCATGTGCTACATAATCTATAGAAAAAGTACTGCCTTCTGGAGGAGATATTCCTGTAATTCCAGAGGCTTTTCTAGCATTATTACAACTCGCTCGAAGAGAGGCTAGTCCAGCGCCCCCAGTGGCAAAAACATGACCTATATCATAGCTGCCAACTCCAACGACCCCATTGACGAAGTTCGGATTTGCGCTAAGCATTTGACCTGCATTATTATTCTGAAATGGATCCGTACTGGCGTTTAAGTTTATCAATTCGTCATTTCGATTAATTAAAATAAAGCGAATTGCGAAGTCGTTTTCATAGGCTACGTTTACTTCATTTACTGTCTCTACTATGGCTTCCAGTACACTTGTGATGCTACCTCCATGAAATTGTGAATACTCTCCAGTAGTCGCTACAGCTAAACGGTACTCTATCAGTGTCTCTCCAATTTGATTAAAACTGCGTTCAGTGATTATTTCCGTCGGGTCTGATTCTGTATGATCTACTTCGCATCTAAAATCGTCATGTTTTATTCTGTCTTCCTTTTTGAAAACGGCGTAGGTACTTTTTTCTTCGCTATCTGGATAAATAAAATAGGGCTCCGTAGGAGAAGTGATGTAAGCTTTTAGTCCATTGGAGGTGATACTCAGTCTACCATGTTCGCTAGGATCGGAAATATTTTGGATTAAGAAAGTGCGTATGTGCGGATATTTGGCGGCAAGACCTTTCTCCATAATAGGAGCGTCCCATATACGGAAATCTACCATACCCTTGTCAAAATGAGGTAAGGATATAGTAGCCTTTGCTTGGGTACCTTGATCAGGAGTAACTGCTACAAAATCTGTCATATCAAGATGGAATATTGTTCCCTTCTCAACATTTCTTGTAAGTAATTGATTGTCAAAGTTGTTTGCTTCTATCTTGGACCAATAGTTATTTTGAGCACTTAGCCAAGTAGATAGCGTTAATAGGGCGATAAAGGGTAAAAGTCTAAATATATCCATAAGAATTGTTGTTGTAACACCAATATACTAAATAACAAGAATTGATGCCTGAAAGGTCTAGATTAAAGTAGATCTTTGATACTCTTTTCGAGCTTTTGTCTTGTGTATAGCTTTTCTACAATGACAGGTGGTACGACACGTTCTTTACAATC
>CAYWOZ010000024.1:0-17718 GCA_964458675.1 uncultured Saprospiraceae bacterium | reverse complement strand
TTTTGGTGTAGTTTTTCGAGACTAGATAGCGCCAACCATCTTCTACAATAATGTTCTCTAATTAGGTTAGAGTGGGGGACATGCTTTTTGCTGAGGTGTAATTCTTTCACCAACTCAAATGAATTTTTTTCTAAATGATGTTTGGTTTGGAGATAGAATATTTTTTGTATGCCAAAGTATTGCGGAAGCACATTGAATCGCTGGAACAATACAGTTGAAGAGGCACTGTATTTTTTGGATAGATTGAGTAGGAAAATGGGGTCTAACTTTTTTTGTTTGAACCACTCTCGTATGTCCGCTAATAAAGATTCTTTATTTATCAAGATGCAAACAGAAAAGTAAGCTGCTTTGAAGTTGTTAAGTACCTCTGCAAAGGAGCTAATCTTGACCATGGTCGAGCTGTATTGACGTTTACCTAATTGGAGATACAAGAATCCAATTTCTTTACCCAACTGATAGGCCTTTTGCATTTCATTGAGGCGGGGATTTAGGTAGATGATTCGTTTTTTTATATTGACTATGCTTCTGACCTCTTCGAGCTCTTTGCTGTCTTTGAGGGTATGGTTGTCTATCTTGAAGTTGAATTTTGTAGCCAATATTTGGCTTAGAAATTCAGAAGTAATAGGTGACCCAATAGGTAAATCAAATTCTACTATAAACTCTTGTGCCGCCTTCTCTAAATCTGGAAAGTAATTCAAGTTCATTTCCTGGTAGGCTCTAAGTGCAAGGAAGAAGAAGTTGGTTTCCTGCATTTGATAAGAGCGCGATAGTTCTACTAGGGCAGAAATAAAAGCCCCTACCTTTAATGGAGAATTAGAAATTATCTCAACCACCTTGTGCAACTCTATGCCAAATAAGTCAAGGGGTAGTTCATTGAGAAAGTTTGATTTGAGCAAAGCTGCTAAAGGAGCTAAACTTCCAGACAGTTTATTCGAAGCAAGCTCTTCATGGCTTACTCCAAGGCCCTTAGCGAGCGTTTTGAGTTTGTCAGGCTTTGGATATTTTTTGCCTTTTTCTATTTCATTGAGATACGATCCTGAGAGTCCAGTGATCTTAGCAAGTTCTGAAAAGGAATAGCTTTTCTTTGTTCTAAGTTGCTTTACCTTAAGCCCAAGTATAAGTTTTTGATTGTTACTTTTGATATCCATTAGATGGGCTAAAATTACTAATACCAATCCAAATACCATCTTCGAAATCAGATTTTTCTAATATTTAAGAAAAGCCCTGATTGTAACGCACTTATAAGAGAATAGAACCCGCTATATATTGCTGAAATACTGACGAAATAGACCGAAATGGTATAAATTACATCGAAATTAGTGCTAAACAAGTACCTTATGAAAAATTTACTTCAAGCCTGCTTATACCTTATAGGCTTTATATTGATATCCTGCCAAGTGAGCAAACCATTTGTCAAGCCAATACCAAGTATAGAATCAGATAGATATAATGTTGCTTTTTTAATTATGGATGGAGTGTATAACACGGAGTTAACCGCCCCTTTTGATATATTCCAGCATACGATATACAGAGATGGGATTAAGGCGATGAATACTTTTACAGTAGCCAATACGCTAGATCCTATTCGCACATTTGAGGGGCTTTATTTGCTGCCTGATTTTGATTATACAAAGGAGCAGCTTCCTATTGTTGATATTTTGGTAGTTCCGAGTGCCGAACATCACTTAGATACTGATTTAGAAGATAAGGTGATGATAGATTGGGTGAAAAAGGTAGCGCAAGAAGCACAATATGTTACCTCTCATTGTGATGGTGCTTTTGTTTTAGCGAAGGCGGGTCTATTAAATGATGCAGTGTCGACTACTTTCCCCTCAGACATAGAAGCGTACAGAAAAATGTTTCCACAGCTAGAAGTGAAAGATGAAGTTCTATTTGTACATGACGGGAAGTATATCACATCTGCAGGAGGGGCAAAGTCGTTCGAAGCTTCGCTTTATCTGTGTGAAATATTATATGGGAAGGAAATTGCCAAACGACTGGCAGGCGGTTTAGTGATTGACTGGGATGTTGATTCTTTTGAAAAGTATATTGTAAAATGAAAAGGAGGCTATCTCAGTTATGAGATAGCCTCCTTTTCATATCATGAGTAGGAAGTAGATTCCTATTTAGCATCGTCTATTTTATCTCCATCTTTCATACCTTCTTTAATTTCTGATTCAATAGTAGCTCTTGCACTATTAAATTCTTTAATACCCTTTCCAAGACCACGCATGAGTTCTGGAATCTTCTTGCCTCCAAAAAGTAATAGCACTACAAATGCAATTAGAATAAATTCCATTCCACCTGGCAAACCAAATAATAATAAGTTATGCATATCCATTTCTTTATACAAAAATACTCAAATCTGACCAATCTCGCTCATATTAAACACTTATACTTGTTAAAACGGAGGGCTATTTGACCCTGCTTTTACAATAAAAGCAATCATTTGGGCAAAATGAGGCTTTTTAAGACTTACAAATATCTTATTTTTTTAGCCCTATTTCTCGCAATCTTTCATCCAAATATTCGCCTGCTGTGATTGGCTCATAAGCTAAAGGAGTTTCTGAGCTTACACATTTGTACAAACAAGTCAAATCCATTGTAGATCTTGGATGTAAGAAAAAAGGTATAGAAAGACGAGGCATATGCCACTCTTCTCTTGGCGGATTGACTACTCTATGCGTCGTAGACTTCATATAGTTGTTGGTCAATCGTTGCAGCATATCTCCAACATTGATTACGATTTCATCCTCTTCAGGAGTCACTGCTACCCACTCGTCTTCCATAGTCAATAACTGAAGCCCTCCTGCTGAAGCCCCTACCAAAAGTGTAATCAGATTGATGTCTTCATGCTGTTCTGCTCGGATAGCACTTTCAGGTTCTTCTTTGATAGGTGGGTAATGGATAGCACGTAAGATGCTATTTCCGTTATGTATTTTCTGATCGAAATAATCTTCTCCTAAGTCTAGATAAATCGCTATCGCTTTTAAAAGATGCGCACCAGATTTTTCGAAATTGGCGTACAATTCTGATCCCATATCACTAAATGCGGGCAACTCATTAACGTGTACATTATCTGGATACTGAGATTTGATAGGGTCATCATCTCTAACGGTTTGTCCTATTTGAAAAAATTCTTTCAAATCTGCTACCTCTGATTGCTTAGCATGCTCTTTTCCAAATGAAGTATAGCCTCTTTGTCCAGCAAGCCCTGGCACTTCATAACTTCTCTTCGTTGCAGTATCAAGGCCAAAAAACGATTTTGCAGAACTATAAAAATCATCAATAAGCTGCTGTGGAATGCCATGATTCTTAACGGCTACAAAACCAATTTCATGGAAAGCTTTTCCGAGATTTTTTATAAAGTCTGATTTCTCTTCCGCTGATCCGTCTGTGAACTTGGCCAGATCAACTACCGGTACTATTTTCTTTGACATTATTACTATATTTTATTTAACCAAATATAAAAATTATCTTCTTTTATTTAGCGGTTTATACCTCGAATTATCGAGTATATATTGAGCATCTTTAATACGTATAAGGCTATCCAGCGAGATATCCGTTCTTGCCATGAATCGATCTACAATTTTATATCCAATATAGGATGCTGTTCTCCCTGGTGATTCAGGAGGCATTCCTTTTGAGGAAGGACTTTTATCGATCAAAGTTTTTATCAATTTGCCTCTAGTTTGATAGAGTAAAGACTCACTCAAAACGTGTACGTAAATATTGACCTCATTGTCTTCCACCCACTTCATCTGCTCGGCAGTGTATTCCCACTTCACGGTATCTTCTGCAAATGGAAGTACTTTTTCTAGCATATATTGTTTTACGCCTTCACTGACCATTTTGTCCAATAGTCTTTCTCCCATATTCACGGTAATTAAGTCTGCGATGATTGCATCCATCAATTTTTTGACTACATGATCTTTGTTAAAAGAGCGTGTGATGTAGTCTGAAAAAGAAGCATTCTTGAAAATCATCGCTTTGTAGGGATAGTCTTTTCCTAAAAACATATCCAGGCCTAATCCTAATCCTTCCTTATTACCTGTATCATCGGTGATAAATGTTTGGTACCCAAACTCAGAAATAAACGAATAGACATTGTAGTTTCCTTTTTCTGGGAAGTAGTATTTTAGATATTTCACACTTTGCTCAAAATCTCTTTCCACGTCGTCTAATTGCGGAAAAACAATCTGTACTGTATCGTACAAGGATATGACAAATTGGTCATTCAAATATTTGCTGATATTATCATTCAATATTTCCTTATTATTTGGCTGGTCTCTGTCTATTAAAGGGAGAATTCTTTGATAAAATAAAGACGTAAAAGCAGGATATTTAGCCTTTAGTAAGGAGAGGCTACTCTGAATGTCCATGGTATCTAGACCTTGAAATTCTTGATCAAAACGAATAAAATCCACGTCCACTGTGATGTCTGACACGTCTGGCACTTCTACTTTTTCCGCTCCGCATGAGAAGCATAATGCAATAATTCCGATTCCATAGCATAAATGGCGGAAAGATATTAAAGAACGGGTTAATATATTTTTTAGCTTTCTAGACATTAAAGTTACCTTTGCGTAGAATTTTTGCCAACAAGGATCACTATTCTACATTCTCATTCATTTACACGAATGTATGTGTTTAATACAGAATCAAAAACTCAATTGGATGAAAAATATTACATTTCTGACTTTACTTTTTATAGCTGGTTTATGCTATAACGCTCAATCACAAAGTGATATTAGATTTGGTTTTCAAATAAGTCCAAATCTTACTTGGATCAATAGTAATGATAATACCATAAATAGAGAAGGGACCAATATAGGATTACGCCTTGGCGTAATGGGAGAGTATTACTTTACAGAGCGATATGCCATTACAGGGGGGCTAGGCTTTGCATTTGGACAGGGTGGTAGTCTAATACATGAGACTGGCGGTAATTTTTTTAGAGAATCTGAGATCAGTAATCCTACCCTTAATTCAGGAGACAAACCATTGCCAGATGGAGTAGAACTGGGCTACAACATTCAGTATGTTGAAATCCCCTTTGGATTAAAATTGCGAACAGATGAGATAGGTTATCTTCGGTATTTTGCTGAAATTCCCGTTTTTACTCTCTCTTTCAGAGCACAATCAAGAGGGTCAATAATGGGAGGTGAAATCAATGAAGAAGACCTGGATATCAATAGGGATGTTACGCCCATCAATTTTTCTTGGGGTGTAGGAGGCGGTATAGAATATTCCATTACCTCCAATGCTGTATTAATAGCTGGGATTTATTATAATAGTAGTTTTATCGATATCACAGATAACGATGCCGTTCAGGCACTTGAATTTATAGACGCAGGGGTTGATGTCAACGATCCAGCTGATGACAACTTTGTAACTAGACCAGAAGATAGCAACGTAAGCATCGGAAGCATTACGCTACGTATTGGTGTTTTATTTTAATCTCAACTTACACCTAGGAATAAGATTGCCAAAAGATTCATTTTTGTTTTTATAATTTTCAAGAGCCGACTCAAGCCCTTTTTTTATTCTTTAGATATGGACACACAATTAAGAAATCAAATACAAGCCTTCATCAAGCAAGGTTTAGAAGAAGACGTAAGAGATGGAGATCATACTTCTTTAGCTTGTATCCCAAGTGAGAATAAAGACAAAGCAAAACTCTTAGTTAAAGAAGATTGCGTTCTTGCCGGTGTAGACCTGGCCAAAGAAGTGTTGCTGCATGTTGATCCAAATGCAGAATTCGAATTCTTAAAAAAAGATGGCGATGAAGTGAAAGTTGGTGATATCGCTTTTTATGTCACATGCCACTCTCAAGCACTTTTAAAAGCAGAACGTCTATTACTCAATTCGATGCAGCGTATGAGCGGAATAGCGACATTGAGTCGTCAGTTTCAAGATGCAGTAGCAGGCACTCCAGTTACTATATTAGACACAAGAAAGACTACTCCATTGATTAGATTTATAGAGAAGTGGGCTGTTCGAATAGGAGGTTGCACTAACTATAGAGATGGACTATATGACTGGATTATGATCAAGGATAATCATGTAGATGCGAGTGGAAGTATTACCAAGGCAGTGGCTAAAGTAGCGGAGTACTTCGAGCAAAAAAGTATGAGGCTAGGTGTTACGGTTGAAGTGCGAAATTTTGAGGAAATGCGTGAAGTGATGTCCGTTGGAGACGGCATCGTTACGCGCATTATGCTTGACAATTTTGAAGTACCCAAAATGGCTGAAGCAGTAAAAATTATTAATGGACAATTTGAGGTCGAAGCATCTGGCGGCATCACTCTAGAAACGGTACTCGAAATTGCAAAGACTGGTGTGAATTTTATTTCATCAGGTTCGCTAACACACTCGCCGACCAGCAAAGATTTAAGTTTAAAGATTGTCAAATAAGCTTGTATACTAGCTCCTTATTTAGTTGACGATGATATGAATGGAGTCCCAGTTTTGGATAAGTGTTATGAGTACGATCAATCCGACTGAAATACCTAGAATCCAGACTCTAGTATCTTTTAATGTTGAAGCATTATTCCCTTCCATAATCTATTTTGAACTATTGAATAAAAAGGGAGGTTCACGGGCTGGTACTATACAGATAGCTAAAAAAGTGCCAAAGGTATTCCTATCTCAACATCAGTTATTTACACATATATCAGCATTTATATTTGATTTATATATCAGATTTATATTTTGAATTTGGGGTCACCCACAGTGCTGAAAAAGCACGTGGTCGTGTCGTTCGTTTGTATCCGTTTTTTTTTTGCTTGCGCATGTGGGGACGCGAAACATCGTTTCCCTACGGCCACGCACCAGGATTCCCACGCCGCCATAACAAAAAAAAACGGATATCACTACCACCACTTGCCTCTAACGTACTCCGTTTGTCGAGCTTCATCCCTGCGGGACTGCGCGATGATTGAAATTTAGAACTTACAAATATTTGTGAGGCCAACATGAAGCGGAGAAGAAAACCATTACACCACCACAGCCTCTTGCTTTTCATGATGCGCTACAATGGCCTGATTGATTTCTTTTATCAAAGTCGGACCCGCATAGACAAGTCCTGAATAGACTTGTAATAGAGATGCGCCAGCTTCTAATTTTTCTAGTGCATCCTTAGCTGAAGTAATACCACCTACCCCAATGATGATTTTTTGCTTATCCATCCGGTCAGCCAAGTACTTGATTACTTCAGTAGAGCGCTGCTGGAGGGGAGCACCACTCAATCCGCCATTTCCTATTTTTTCTATTTCTTCTGTGGAAGTTTTTAGACCGCTTCGTGAAATAGTTGTGTTAGTAGAAATGAGCCCTTCAATGTCTGTATCTTTCACAATGTCTAAGATATCATCCAACTGTTCATTGCTTAAGTCTGGGGCAATTTTGAGTAAGATAGGCTTCCGTTTTGCGAAAGTCTTGTTACGTTCTTGAAGTACATTGAGTAGCTTAGTCAAGGGCTCCTTTTCTTGTAAATCTCTAAGATTGGGGGTGTTGGGCGAACTGACATTTACCACAAAGTAGTCTACAAGATGATGCAAGGCATCAAAACACTTTACATAGTCTTGTTCAGCGATTTCGTTAGGGGTGATTTTATTTTTACCAATATTACCTCCGATGATTATTTGAGTATCCTTTCGATCTTTCAACCTTTTTACCATAGCTTCAACTCCTTCGTTGTTGAAGCCCATCCTATTGATGATACCTTGATCTTTAATTAGTCTAAATAGGCGTTGCTTTGGATTTCCATCTTGGGGCAATGGGGTAACGGTACCAATTTCTATAAAGCCAAAACCAAGCGCGGTCATATCTTCAAAATACTTACCGTCTTTGTCAAAACCAGCTGCGAGCCCTACGGGATTTGGAAAGTCCAATCCCATAAATGATCTGCGAAGTGAAGGGTGTGTGTATTGCCAACTGCTGATGACTGAAGATCCTAGAAAAGGAATCTTTCTCAAAAGTCTCAACATGGCTATTGTGGAGTGGTGTGCTTTCTCAGGGGCAAGTAAAAATACTAGCGGCTTTAATAGTTGGTACAAGGTCTATATCTTTTTGCAAAGATATAGTTTATTGTGTTTTATTCTATACCGTCGCTAAAGCTTCTTTTTGGAGTAATTCTAAATCTCTTATTAGTAACCTCTTTCTATCAAAGGTAATTAGATTTCTTGTACGTAGCTCGTTCAAGATAGTCGTTACTGTTTGTCTAGATGTAGCCGTAAGATTTGCAATTTCCTGATGCGTATTGAATTTGCGAACAAGCATTTCATATCCTACCCTTTGACCTTTTGTATTAGCTAATTCTAAAAGATACTCTACTATACGCGAACGAGAATCCTTAAAGACTAGTGATTCTAATCTTTTCTCCACCTTTATAATTCTATTGCCAATTACTTTCATTAAGAATATTTGCAAGGCACTATTTTCTTTCATCAAGCCTTTCAACTCGTCCATAGAAATCATGCAAACATTGGTGTCTTCCATAGCGAAAGCAAAATCTCTACGTTTTGTTTCACCAACCATCGCTAGCTCACCAAAAACTTCTCCTTTACCGATAATTGCTTTTATGATTTCCTTACCTCCATTTCCATAGACGCCTATCTTTATTCTTCCTTCATTAATCAAAAACAATTTATCTGCATCATCTTCAGGAAGATATATGTTCGAACCCTTTTTAAATTGTCTCGAATTGTGGGTCATAGAGTCTGAATTGCCGAGTTTGTTGGGGCATAACAAGCCAAATAAGTCTATGTTTTCTAGGTGCCAAAAAGTTTGATCTGTCATATTCATTAATTTTGGTTTTAATACTATACGAACAATCATTCGCTTAATTAAGTTGTAAAAAAATCATAACAAGCTGTACTAAATGAATGAGTTAAGAAGTATTTAACTTCTCTATTAATGAATACTGTATAAACTATGAAATGGTTGTTTCGTTAATTAATTTAATCTGGATATAGGTCCAAATCTCTAGTTAGATCAGCCAAAAAACGGTTTTTTTCACAAAATTTCTCAAAAATTTCTTTGGAGCTAAATGTTTTAACCGTTTGATTTAATTGCTCCATTTTAGCTTGATCTATTTCGATAAATCTTTTCAATCCTGGATTTCCAAAATAAGTTCTTAGATATTGCATCAAATCAGACTCTTCTCTCAAATGACCAGCAGCAACCTTTGAACCTACCTTTGATATTATACTACCATCTATAATACTTAGGTCGGTATCTTCTAAAGTAGTTCGCACAGAATTGCTTTCTACTTTCTTGCTATATTCTGCCCAAACCGATTTTAGATTTTCAATATTGAGTTCGTTTTTTACTATATTTTTTTCAGCGGCTTCTTGTTCTATTACCTCTTCTGTGATATTATCTAATGATAACATCGGAGTTGCTAAAATTCCTAGTTTGCTTTTTAAGCTAACTACTTCTGAGGAAGCAGCTTTTGCTTTGGGTTCTGATATTGCTGGAGTTGCCTTCTTTGTGTGTTCTTTAGGCGGATTCAGTTTTTCCGTAGGCTCTTCAACTATTTGTGCTTTTACCTCTTTTTGTGTAGTTTCTAATATGGGCGCAAAAGTAGTTTGAGTGGCAGTTGCCGCTGGAGTACTTTTTATGGTTGGACTAGGGCTAGGAGTTTTTTTTTCAGTTATAGGAGTGCCTTTACCTTCTAGATGTACTTGAATAGCCTGATTGATGTGTGCCAATTTTACCAAGTAGAGTTCCAAATGCAGCTTTTTGTTTTTGGCCATTTTGAAATTCACATCGCATTCGTTTAAATAATGCAATGCATTGAGTAAGAAAGACTGACTGCTACTTTCTGCTTGCTGGATATATTTTTTAGCCAACTTGTCACTAACTTCAAGCAAAGGCTGAGTTGCTTTTTCTTTTGCAACGAGCAAGTTGCGAACGTGCTCAGCTAAGCCTAACATAAAGATGTCTGGTTCAAATCCTCTAGACACAATCTCATTGAATGTTAATAATACACTTGAAGTATCTGCAAGTAATAAGTGGTCTACTACTTTAAAATAGTAGTCATAGTCCAATATGTTGAGGTTGCTGGTTACTACATCTAAAGTGATGTGCTTGTTACTCAGACTTGCTATCCTATCAAAAATAGAAAGAGCGTCCCTAAGTGCCCCATCTGCTTTTTGTGCTATGAGGTGAAGCGCCTCTTCATCTGCTTTTAATCCTTCCTTTTCTGTTAGACTTTTTAGATGGGTCACGATGTCCTTGACCTGAATTCTTTTAAAATCGTAAATCTGGCATCTAGATAAAATCGTTGGGATTATTTTATGCTTCTCAGTAGTAGCTAAAATAAAATAAGCATAAGATGGCGGTTCTTCTAAAGTCTTTAAAAAAGCATTAAATGCGGGTAAAGAAAGCATATGAACCTCATCTATGATGAATACCTTCGATTTTCCCTGCTGAGGTTGAAAACGAACCTTTTCTATGAGACTTCGGATATGCTCTACACCATTATTAGAAGCCGCATCCAGTTCTGTTATATTAAAGGAGGCATTATTGGCAAATGATTCACAAGAAGAACATGAGTTACAGGGTTCAAAATCCTTTGTTGGGTTTAAACAATTGAGCACTTTCGCTAAGATTCTTGCACATGTAGTCTTACCTACTCCTCTTGGACCAGTGAATAAAAATGCTTGTGCTACCTTGCCAGAAGAGATAGCTTGCTTCAAAACACTGGTTACATGTTCCTGTCCAACCACCTCTTGGAATTGATTTGGGCGATATTTTCTTGCGGAAACTATGAATTTGCTCATTTTCCAAAGGTACAAATTTTTATAAATGCTACATTTGTCCTGATTACATAAGTTAAGTGAAATATGAAAGTAGCAATAGCTCAATTAAATTTCCTCATCGGAGACTTCAAGGGGAATGTTGAAAAGATGGCTAAAGCCGTAGAAAGTGCAAAAAAAGAAAATGCTGATATCATTTGTTTTAGTGAATTAGCTACTTGTGGTTACCCAGCTAGGGATTTTCTTGATTTCGATGATTTTATTGAGCTTTGCGAAAAAGCCATTGCTGATTTAGCTGCCTTTGCAAAAGATATCGCTATTGTAGTAGGAAGTCCTACTCGCAATCCAGTACCTGAGGGTAAAGATCTTTACAACTCTGTTTACTTTTTAGCAGATAAGAAAATTAAGCATGTTCAGCACAAAGCACTCTTGCCTACTTACGATGTATTTGATGAATATCGTTATTTCGAACCTGCTAATAGTTTTGAAGTATTTACCTATAAAGATAAAAAGATAGCACTAACGGTATGTGAAGACATTTGGAACATAGCCAATGAAAATCCGCTGTACACAATATGTCCTTTGGATGAAATGATAAAAGAAGAGCCGGATTTCGTGATTAATGTAAGTGCCTCCCCATTTACATACCAACATGCTCAAGACCGTGTAGATATAGTAAAAGCGAACCTAGATAGATATAAGGTGCCCATCTTTTATGTGAATCACATTGGTGCTCAAACAGAGCTTATCTTTGATGGTGGCTCCTTAGTGGGTGCGCCTAATGGTAATATACATGCTGAGCTTCCTTATTTTGAAGAGGATCTCCAGTATTTTAATCTCAAATCTATAATAGAAAATAAGGAAGAACAGCTGCAAGAAAAAGATAAGATTAGCTTGATCCATGACGCACTAGTACTTGGTATAAAGGACTACTTTCAAAAGCTTGGCTTTACCAAGACTATTATTGGTTTGTCTGGAGGCATAGACTCCGCAGTAACAGCGGTCTTAGCCGCAAGGGCACTAGGTGAGGAAAATGTAAGGTGCGTTTTGATGCCTTCACAGTACTCCTCTGATCACTCTGTGAATGATGCTCGCGCTCTAGCTATCAATTTGGGGATACAATATGATATTATCCCTATTGAGGAAGTATATAAGTCTTATGAGAGTTTGCTTCAGCATCACTTTTTTGGAACTACTCCGAATGTAACAGAAGAGAATATTCAGGCGAGGATAAGAGGTATGCTTCTAATGGCGATAAGCAACAAGTTTGGAAACATTGTACTCAACACATCCAATAAAAGTGAAATGGCCGTTGGCTACGGCACCTTATATGGTGATATGTGCGGAGGTATATCCGTACTTGGAGATGTATACAAAACAGATGTCTTTGCTTTAGCTAAATATATGAATAAGGATGGTGAAGTTATTCCAGAGAACACCATCACTAAGCCACCTTCTGCTGAACTGAGACCTGATCAAAAAGATTCGGATAGTCTGCCTCCTTACGATATCTTGGATGATATTCTATTTGAGTATATCGAAAATACGAAGGGCCCAGAAGAAATAATTGAAATGGGCTATAATGCTAAATTGGTAAAACGAATTTTGCGTATGGTGAATATCAATGAATTTAAGAGATATCAGACAGCGCCAGTATTGAGAGTTTCTAAAAAAGCATTTGGAATGGGTAGAAGGCTACCTATTGTTGGAAAGTATTTGTCCTAGATTTTTCTAACACGGATGGTTTGCAATATTTGACCCTCATGGTCTTTCAATTGGACCAGATAGATACCATTTTGAAAGTCCATCATGTTAAATTTCTTATTAGAACTAGCGTCATAAGAAATGATTTCTTTACCCAATACATTGAAAAAGGTAACTTTCTTCACAACGTCTTGCTTGTCTTCTATGGTGATGAAGTCAGAAGCTGGGTTGGGAAAGATTGAAATTTCAGGATTTGTATCGAAAGAACTACCAGATATGCCATACACATCATCTGCCACAAACTTCTGGCTAAAGCTCTGAGCCCAGGCACAAGTAGTGAAACAAATAAGTATACAGAGTAATAAGTTCTTCATCGTCCTAAATATAGGAGTAATTTAAATCAAGTGTTCGTTAAACACAATGGATGTCAAATTTTTAGCAATATTTTAACAGTAATGACATAATAAATGAAGCTAAGGCTCAATTTTTTACCTATTCAGGCACCAATTGACTTAAAAAGTCGATATTCGTGCTCAGATTCAGAAAGTAAGCCTTCTTATTTACTTTGTAAACTAGGCAACTATTCAGCCTTAATAGGGTACTTTATTGAATAAGTAGTATTTTAAGTTGATTCTCAGGAGCAACAGACAGATTTTTATAAACTTTTATTTTAAGCCAAATCATGGTGCATAAGATTGTATTTACCTCTCTAACCATATTGTTTTTTATGTCCTCCTCTATAGCACAGGAGTTAACATTTGGGTTCAAGGCAGGACTTAATTTTTCAAGAATTAGTACTGACGATATAGAACAAGCAGGGGGTGTAGATTTAGAAACTTTCGGTCAGAATTCGGGATTTCATCTTGGTGTTGTTGTTACAAATAAAATTAGCGATTTTTTTGGGTTAAGAGGAGAGTTGATGTTCTCACAAAAAGGAGGTCGCTACGATTTCGAAGGAGATTCCTACTTAAGGTTGCTATCTTTTGCTGGCGACGATAGGTTGATCGAAAATGGCTTTAGAGACATGAATCTAAACATATCGAATGCATATATTGATATTCCAGTGATGGTTTATGTAAAACCCGTAAAATGGTTAGAATTAGCTGCAGGGGCAAACGTAGGTGCACTCATAAGTTCTACTGGAGCTGGAGAACTATTATTTAGAGCAGACTCCCAAAGTGAAGATGATGCATTTAGAGGAATTAGCCTTGATTATAGATTTTTTGGAGACAATGTTGGAGAGTTTGTAGATGGAAGTACAGAGGTACGTACGATAAGGAATACTTCTTTTGAGTTGCCTAGAACACTTCAGGCATATTATGATTATCCTAATGGTGCAGATACTGGCCTATTCAATAGGTTAGATTTTGGGATACATGCTTCTGCTAACGTATTTATTAATAGAAGTCTCTTTGTAGGCCTTAGATTTAACTATGGTCTTACTGATATAACTAACAACGATGTAGATCGATCATTAGGAGAAATCAATGGCAACGACTTGATTTTAAGAGGTGACTTTGATAGAAACATTAGTCTACAAGCGTCTATCGGATTTGGCTTTTAATAAGGCATTATTATAGGCCGCGCATTAAATAAACGACTTCTCCGCAGTCTACTTTAGTGATTTTCCTAGATGAACTCAAGTATACATATACTGGCCCTTTATTAGTATCCAGTTCTAATTGGTAGACTTCAAATGGGTTGCCGCCTGATTCGTCTTCTCTTAACTTCCAGTCTTTTACTTTTAGCTTGAGTTCTAGAGGTTCTTGAGTTCCGTCAGAGTTGAATACAAAATCGGTGATTACTATTTCGTATTCTGTAATGACTTTTACTTTCGACTTTTTATCCTTTTTCTTTGATTTTTCTTCCTCTCTTTCTTCCCTTACCTCTTCAATAACTTTTGTGTCCGCGAATAATTCCTCAGGCTCTTCTTCAATGATTTCTTCCTCCACGACTTCTTCTATCACTTCCTCTTTCGCTGGTTTTTTCTTTTTGACTGTGAAATAAGATGGAAAATCATCATCACCATCTTTTTCCTCCTCTTCTTCAACAACCTCTTCAATCACTGGCTCTGGAATGGTCTCTGCTATTTCTACTTCCTTTTCCGTATCATTCATCATAAGGACAACATCCTTTGATTTTTTCTTCCCTTTTTCGACCGTAGTCTCCGTAACGATAAAGTTGATGTTTACCCCATCGGACTTTTGTACACGTTGGTAAACCCTTTTAGGCATAAAGATTTTGAAAAAAGGGTTCAATTCTGTTCCCCAAATATCTTCCTCGTGTTCTAAAGTGATTTCATTGCGATCCGTAAAGTATGCTTTCTCAGATTCCTGTAGTGTTTTGCCAATTTCAGGTAAAAGAAAAATCATTTCTTTTGCGTCATTCGATGCTTTAAATACAAGTGCATCTACAAAAGACTTTAGCTTAATTATTTTGAGGTGCCCTTGTAGTTTTGGGTCACGGGCATTCATAAGCATCAATTTATACCCATAATCCGTGGTGTTGATTTGATTGATATTGTGTACTCCATCAATGCCTTTTCCTTTTACAAATAAATTACCTCTAGTGATGCCAAACTTGACGGCTCCTTCTTTGATATCTGTCTGTTCTCCTTGTGAGGTTTGGCCTGGCGTTGCTATTTCCATGATGCCAGGGACAAAGGTGTATCCAAATAGATCTTCTGAATTGTTGAATTTCTTGTCTGTAAGATAGGTGTACTTATCTTCTTGCGCATTCAGCAGGGAAAGATTCAAAAAGCAAAATACAAGGCTAAGTATCCAAATATTTTTCATGGCAATGGATTAAGTTTAATGTTAGAATTATATTCTTTTATATACTAAGATAACGCTACTAATCAGAAGCTGCTCTTAAGCAAACACAATATATTATACCAAAATTGTGCTAATCCGCTTTAGTAAGACTAATCTGAAGTATTTAACAAAATCTTATTTCTAAGCGTACTATTTGTCAGTCCATTAGGCTTTAAAACAATGGTTCGGCAATTAAACGTTAAATCACTGATTATCAACAACTTTCAAGTTAAGACTTATTTTCTTAAAGTGTTATTAATCAAATTGTCAGGAATTTTGTGATTTCAGGTTTTTAAAAATTACCGAACCATTCTTAGATTTAAACTTTACTTTATAGCCTTATTTACCAATTTTAGAATTGCTGCTTCATTTTTGTCAGCCTGTGCAGCCAGTTTACTCGCCTTTTTCAGAACTCTATCGACGAATTTTTTGTCATTGATATCCTTGGCGTTGATTTTTACATTTAGATATGCGCCATGTATAGCGGCACGAGCACATAATGCTCCTACGCCCGCATCAGAAGCAGAATTTGGATTTCCAATAACCGCCATCTTTTTCAGAATATTAAAAGTGGCGTCGGTAACTTCCATAACTTTTAGTGGAACCTCTGTGGCATATTTTGTGGCATCTTGGATGGCTTTAGCACGCGCAGCCTTTTCTTCACTACTTACTTTAGGAAGACGTATGGCTTCTATGATGTTGTTAAAGGACTTGGTGTCTTCATCTACTAAGCCAAGTAGTTCATCTTTGAGTTGCTGTCCTTTTACTGCCCAGTCAGAATACAATTCTACTTTGTCATTCCAAGATTTCTTATTAGCAGATAAGTTGGCGACCATAGTACCTAAAGAAATACCTAATGCGCCAACATAGGCAGAGATAGAACCACCTCCAGGAGCTGGACTTTCTGATGCCGTCTCGTCCGCAAAAGTTTTTAAGTTCATGGCTAATAAAGGTGCAAAACCAGCATCCCTTAATTGATATTCTATTATTTTTTTAGAAGGATCAAATGGGCCTAGTTCGTCTAAGCCTAATGACTTCACAGCAATCTTTATAATCTCAGAATCTGCTACTCCAAGAGAACGATTTTGTTTTTTTAAAAAGTGTTTTCCTGCATCGATTAATACTTTGAGTGGCACTAGACCGACCAGTTCTGATCCCGTCACACGCATTCCTCGCTTGGTTGCGCTTTTGTCACAGGCTTCGAATACATCATGTAGTGGAGCGATAGAAATATTAGTTAGATTCATAGATATTTGGGCTACGCCATACTCTTCTATAAACCAGCCGATTGCTTTAACAGACTTACAGGCTCCTTTGGTACGCATAGGGTTTCCTTTTTTATCTTTCACTATTGTGCCATTCAAAGGGTCTCCCTTTCGCTTTACGCGTCCTTTTTCTCTAACATCAAAAGCGACAGAATTAGCTCTTCTGACGGAGGTAGTATTTAGATTGACATTGTAGGCTACTAAGAAATCTCTCGCTCCTATGGCAGTCGCTCCTGCTCTAGGATTGAATCTAGCTGGACCGTAGTCTGGCTTCCAGGAAGGTTGGCTTAGTTTTTTGGACAAGCCTTCGTATTCTCCCGCTCGAACTGTAGCCAGGTTTTTACGATCTTTTTTAGTCGCTGCAGATTCATACATGTAGAATGGAATGTCCAATTCGCTTCCAGCTCTTTCCCCCAGTTTATGAGCATACTTTGCTACTTCTTCCATGCTGATATTAGATACGGGGACAAGAGGACATACATCCGTCGCACCCATACGTGGATGCTCGCCCTGATGCTTGCTCATATCTATCAATTCTGATGCTTTTTTAATAGCTTGAAAAGCTGCTTCAATTACAGGTTCGGGTTCTCCAACAAAAGTGACTACTGTTCGGTTAGTAGCCTTCCCTGGATCTACATCCAATAGCTTTACTCCGTCTACTGCTTCTATCACATCGGTGATTTGCTTGATGATTGTCATGTCATTGCCCTCACTGAAATTTGGGACACATTCTATCAATTGTTGTTGTACCATACTGCTGTATTATTATTTTTAGAGGCATGAAATTAATGAAAAGCTGTAAAGAAAGCAGCCTTTAGCTATTTGCATTTTGCATTTTGCAAAAAAAACTGCTGGCTATCTTCCTATTGCATGCGAATCTTGTTCTAGGGGCTAGGCGTTGCGCCCTACCGATTTGCTCTTGCTTGAGATTCTTGTTCATCTTCATTCTTGCTCTGCTCACGACTCACCTTGGGCTAGTGCTGTGCAAGGGTGACGACGAAGGAGGAAGTGCGATAGCACCGAGCTGAATAGCGAGTCCTGGAACATAACGACCCGCGCTTTTCCGCGTGGGTAGACCCCAAAACAGATTAGAGTTGGAGCGAAGAATATAGTGGGAAGACAATAAATACCCTTATTTTAAATGTTGAGTCCACTCCGAAAAGTCACGAAACC
>CAYWOZ010000023.1:0-24465 GCA_964458675.1 uncultured Saprospiraceae bacterium | reverse complement strand
TTTTTACGCTAAAATATCAAGAAAATCAATGTTTTGAAATCCTTTTGCTTGGTCACTTTGACTATAAAAGCCATAAAAAACGCTATTTTTCATAGTATATGTATCAATAGAAGCGTTAAACCTATAAATTACCTTACGCTGCACTAGAATTGTGAACTTTTTGGAAATAATTTCTACTCGTATTAGACTATCCATTATGTGCTTGATAGGCCTTTTTGCCTGCTTATCAACCGCTACTGCACAGGAATTGTCTAATAATCGAGATTCCATTGTTATCATTCAAAACACTAGTTTCTTACCTATGGACCTAATCCTAGTGCCAGGCTCAGTAAAGGTCTATCGCATTTTGGATCAAGAAGAGTCATTGTTTATCCAAACAAATATAAAAGGAGATACCATATTCTTTGGGCCTGGACTCGATGAAGGAGACCAGTTACGCATTTCTTACAGGTCTATAAGCGCCCCCCTATTTGAAGAGGTGCAACTGCTTGATTCCAATCTAATCGCGAAACAACCCAAACAATATATAACGGAGGATGAGCTTGAAGAGCAAAGAAGTTTTAGTGATCTAACAGGTGGCGATATCAATTATTCTGGAAGTTTTGCCAGAGGGTTTAGTATAGGGAATAGACAAGACTTGGTATTGAGTTCGGATCTTGATCTCCAACTCAGCGGAAAGATTGGAAATGAAATAGATATACTAGCTGCCATCTCCGATCAAAATATTCCATTGCAACCTGAAGGAAACACACAACAGTTGAGGGAATTTGACAAGGTATTTATCCAATTGAGCAAAGACAATCATAAACTACTGGTAGGTGATTATGAGATTCAATCTAGTGATACTCGCTTTCTTAACTATTTCAAAAAATGGCAAGGGCTACTCTATGATGATCGTTTTGAATTGAACAAGGGAGGTAGTCTCACTACTTCATTTGCTGCGGCTGCTTCACGAGGTCAGTATAATAGAAATACAATCGTAGTGCAAGAAGGAAACCAAGGCCCTTATCGACTGACTGGCGCTAATGGGGAGACCTTTGTGATAATTATTGCTGCTACAGAGCGTGTTTATCTGGATGGCGTTTTACTGGTAAGAGGTATTGAAGAAGACTACGTCATAGACTATAATAACGCGGAAATCATCTTTACACCCAATCTACTTATTACTAAAGATGTACGTATCACGGTAGATTTTGAATATAATAATCAAAACTATCAAAGAATCGGACTGCAAGTAAAAGGGGCTTATGAACATGAAAATACAAAGCTATATGCAAGCTATTATAGTGAACAAGACAATCGGAATACTGGAGCCAATAGTAATGTAACCGCTAATCAAAAACAACAATTGACTACACTTGGAGATAATCTTCAGAATGCATTTGGGTCTAGTATTCAAACATTTGAAGAGGAGGACCTAGCACCAGTCACTTATGCATTGATAGACACACTAGTCAATGGAATACTCCATGACAGTGTACTTGTATTCTCAAGTGATGTTAATCGCAGTCTGGTCACTGCACAGTTTGCTTTTGTCGGAGATCAATCTGGAAACTACTTCCAAGTACCTGGATCTAGCAATGGCACCATCTATGAATGGATTGCTCCAGTCAATGATGTACCACAAGGGAATTTTGAACCTTTAGTTCGCTTAAGTGCTCCAGAAAGGACAAGTATGTTCACCATAGGAGGAGGCTATAATATCAATAAAAATCTTCGTTTGTCTACTGAATTGTCTTTGAGCAATCAAGATCTAAATCGCTTCTCGAGTCTAGACAATAATAATAATGCAGGAATAGCCTCCTATAATGAAGTAAACTATACTAAGGCTCTAGAAAAATTTTCTTTGCAACTTGACGCTGGTGTTTCATATGAATTTATACATGAAAACTTTAGAACAATAAATCCATTTCGAAATGCTGAATTCAATCGGGACTGGAACCTACAAACTGGTGCGGAATTATCTCAACAACATTTTGGAAGCGTCTACTTGCAGGTTCGTCAAAATGATAAATTTAGATTTCAGTATAAATCTTCTTTTTTGGATAATGCTACTGGGGTGCGCGGCTTCAAGCAGTCCGCAGATATCTACTTCAATCATAAGGGTTTCAACTTAACTGCACAACCATCCTTATTGAATTCTCAATCATCCTTTGAAAGGACTACATTTTGGAGGCCAAATTTCGACATTAGTCAAAACTTGGGTAAATCTGGAATAAAGCTTGGATTCAGAACCATAATTGAACAAAATGAAAGACGCTTAGCTTCGGATACACTTTCTTTGGAGAGTCTTCATTTTTCGAGATACGAAGCATATCTTGAAAACAATAGTAGTAAAAATCTACATAGCAAAATTCTGCTTGGAAGAAGGATTGACCTTGCACCTGATGGTAAAGAATTTGCACTCGCCACTACAGCTGATGAGCTCAGTCTTCAAGGGCATTGGCGGAGTATTTCTACTCAATCTCTAAATTGGAATTTTATAACTAGAAATCTGAGAGTAGACAATGCTGATCTAACAAGAGAGGTTAACCTACAAACCTTTCTAGGCAAACTAAGCTATTCTTTCCAGGCATTTAGTGGGGTCTTAAGATCTACCACCGCGTATGAACTTGGGAGTGGGCAAGAAAACAAAAGAAACTTTATCTATTTAGAAGTAGAGCCTGGTAATGGAGTTTTTCAATGGGTGGATTATAATGGAGACGGTGAACAACAGATAGAAGAATTCGAGATTGCACCGAATATTGATCAGGCTATTTTTATTAGAGTAGAGCGTCCTACCCTAGAGTTTATTAAAACTCAAAATGTACTCTTAAATGAAAATCTTCAGTTAAGTTTAAAACCTATATGGTTTGACAAATCTGGCGCTAAAAATTTCTTTAGTAAGTTTTCGGCCACAACCAACATCCAGATTAGTAGAAAGAATAATGCACAAGAAGATTTTGATTTCTGGAATCCATTTAATCTTTCCTTTGACAATGAAGAAATAGTCAGCGCCACTTCGTTGATTCGAAATAACCTATACTATAATCGTGGGAACCCAAAGTTTGACATTTTCATAGGTCGTTCAAATGTATTTTCGGCACAGAGTTTAGACTTAGGAACACTACGAAGTGAGCAAACAGAAAACTATGGGCATTACCAAATAAAAATCCAACCTTGGGTCAGCCACATTTTTGATATATCCACAGGGACTAATCTCAATGATGCGAATACCTTAGCCACCCGCAACTTTGAAATTGATTTTTTAAGGCTTAATCCAGCCCTTCAGTTTCTAGTTTCTAAGAAGCTCAATGCTAAAGTACAATATGGATGGGAAAATCAGGAAAACGGAATTGGCGCAATGCAAAGCTTAACCAAAAATGAAGTCATCTTCTCGCTTGGATATCAGAACACCTCAAATAGGTCAATAGACCTAAATTTCACTTATTCAGATGTAGACTTTGAAGGTCCAATAAACGATTCAGCATCTTTTATAATGTTAGATGGACTACAAAAGGGTAGGAATTTTGAATGGCTTTTGACTCTAAATCAACAGATTTCGAGGAATTTACAGCTATTAATTAACTATAATGGCCGTAAAACAGGTGATCTGGACGTCGTGCACTTCGGAAATATGCAAATTAAGGCTACTTTTTAACAAAATTTGCACTCTTTTCAACCAATAGTCATCTATATGATAAAGTCTAAAACTGTTATTATTTATATTTGTTATTAAAAATAAAAATCAGACAATATGAGAATCTACTTATTCCTTTTTTCCTTTATTTTTGCTTTCAGCCAATTTGGTTTTTCACAGCAAAATAACTTCTGGCAAGAAACAGCAGAAGCCGTAATTCCAACTCAAAAAACTTATAAAGAGTACCAGGCTCCTGTTGAGGAGAAGTATTTTAAACTAGATTTTGAAAATTTAAAGAAAACTTTAAAAAATGCTCCAATGGAGCGAAGTAAAAAAGGATCTCAACTAGTAGTTGCCTTCCCTTTTGACGATGGCCATTTAGAAAACTTTTTAGTAAGTGAATCTCCTGTAATGGCTCCTGGATTAGCTGCGAAATATCCAAATATAAAAACATACAATGGAATCAGCCTAGATAACCCATTGCATAGTATTCGCTTTGATCAAACGCCTCGAGGATTTCATGCATCTATCCATACGCCAGAAGGCAAAATATACATAGATCCTTATACTGCTGGTAAAGGTGATTTTGTAATGGTTTACAACACAAGCAAGCTAGGCCCATTAAACGAAGATCTTATTTCAGGTTCAGGTTGTGGAGTTACTTCAGAGTTTTTAGCAGAAAATGAATCTATAGAAAAACTGACAAATCAAGCCGTAACTAATCTTAGAAGTGTACAGGCACCCGTTGAACTTATTGTGTACAGGTTAGCACTTTCTTGTACTGGTGAATATGGTACTAGGTTCGGCGGAACAAAAGAAGATGTAAATGCTATTTTTGCAACCGCTTTGAATCGTATTAATCAAATTTTTGAATTGGAGGTTGCCGTAAGAATGGAATTGATTGAGACCAACGATAATCTTATATTCCTTGACG
Source organism: uncultured Saprospiraceae bacterium (assembly GCA_964458675.1). GTDB lineage: Bacteria > Bacteroidota > Bacteroidia > Chitinophagales > Saprospiraceae > JALZVN01. The sequence continues at coordinate 19,912 of CAYWOZ010000023.1, read as the reverse complement.
GAAATACTGATCCTTATATAAATCCAGAACAAGGTGCAGGGCTGTTAGGTCAAACTGCTCCAGCTTTCATTGGTGCAGGAGTATTTACAGATACTTATGATGTTGGACACGTATTTACTAATGGTTGTATCAATGGATTAGGAGGAGTTGTAAATGGTAGAGCTTGTACCAATGGTAAAATGAGAGGGGTAACATGTTGGGGAAGTAATAATATTGAATCTATTGTAGCTGGCATTATGGCACATGAGATAGGTCACCAATTTTCATGTGGGCATAGTTGGGATAATTGCCCAGCAAGTGCAGAGCAAAGATCAAGTGGAAATGCATTTGAACCAGGATCTGGCACTACGATTATGTCCTATTCCGGAGCTTGTGGAGACCAAAATATAACAGGAGGTGGAAGAGGTGATTATTATAATATTGGTTCACTTCAGTCCTTTTTCAATTATAGCAGAGGAGTTGTTCCAGAATGCGGAACAAGAGTAAATAATGGAAATAATGAACCTGAAGTTACCATTCCATTAGAGGGTGGTTTTATAATCCCTTCGGGCACACCTTTTGAATTGACAGCAGAAGGAAGTGATATTGACGGTGATGCAATCACATATTGCTGGGAGCAACATGATTTGCATAATATCCCTACTGATATTGGAAACCCAGCTGGAAATGCCCCTACTTTTAGATCATGGCCACCTACTCCAAATCCGACAAGAACATTTCCACGATTAACAAGTCTTCTGAATACTTCATTTAATAATACAGAGGTTTTACCAACTTATGATAGAGATATGTCATTCTTTGTAACGGTAAGAGATAATGTAACTGATGGTGGAGGAGTAGTATGGACAGATATAGAATTCGAAGTAGACGGAGAATCTGGCCCTTTTGCTTTAGGTTTTCCAAATACATTTGGAGATCGTTTGCAAGCTGGTGTTCTTGAAGAAATCATCTGGGAGCCAGGTGGCACATTTGAAGGTCCAGTCAATTGCAAAACGGTAGACATCCTTTTATCTTATGATGATGCTGTAAGTTTTGATACATTAGCAAGAGGTGTAAGAAATGATGGTAGCTACTTATTGGCTATGCCAGAAAGAACATCAAACACTGCTAGAATTAAAGTAAAAGCATCTGATAATATCTTCTTTGACATATCTGGTAGACGTGTACAAATCGATGAAGCTACCGTACCTAGTTATACATTAGCTGTGAATCCAGAATTTCAGGAAGTATGTTCTCCTGCAGCTGTGTCTCTAGATGTTAGCACGCAGTCAATTCTTGGATTCGACGAAGCGGTAGAACTGACTATTATCGATGACCTACCAGACTATATAGCCAGTGCCGATATCAACAGTGCAACACTTATGCCTGGAGACGATACTGTTATTGATTTGGTAGTCGATGACCCAGGATCAAATCAAACCTTGTCTCTAACATTAATGGCTGTTTCGGCAAATGCTGACACTACTTTTAGAACCGTAGAATTTGAGGTCTTGTCAAACGATTTCTCTTCATTAAGTCTAGATGGTCCGGCAGATGGAGAATCTGGAGTAGTCGGTGCTCCTGATTTTGTATGGTCCACCAATAATGCTGCAGTGTCTTACACCTTTGAATTAGCAACTAGTCCTGCTTTTACGCCAGAATCTATCATAGCCGTTGGAAACAATATTGTTGATCCGGTTTTTGATGATCTCGAAGTTTTATTAGAAACATCTACTTTATACTATTGGAGAATCACACCATTTGGTTCATGTGGAGCTGGTGAAGCAACTGCTCCAGCTGCTTTCCACTCTGAGTCATCTAGCTGTAGAGAAGTAGAAGCAGAAGATTTACCTCTTACTATATCTGCTAATTTTAGTGGAGATTTAGTTTCTAAAATAAATGTTACTTCTGCAGGTGCTATAAGTGATATCAACATTAAAAATCTAAGAGGTAATCATAGTGATATTTCTGATTTAAGTTTTTCAATTGTTTCTCCTGCTGGGACTAGAGTTGATCTTGTAAAAAACAAGTGTTTTGCGCAATCCAACACTTTCGATATGGGCTTTGATCAGCAATCTCCTTTCCCATTTACTTGTCCTCCTAGAAACATATTCATTCCTGAACAGAACTTAGATGTTCTTACAGGAGAGAGTACAGAAGGAGTTTGGGAGTTTATCATTAATGATAGAAATGCACAGTTTGGAGGAAGCATCGATTCTTGGTCTCTAGAGTTCTGCTCTAGTGTGGCATTAAGCAATCCAGAATTAGTAAGAAATAATCCTTTAACTATTTCTTCTAATTTTGAAAAGGTTATCAACAATAGCCTATTAAGAGTTGAAGATGATACTAATACGGATTTTGAACTAGTCTATACATTAGTTACTGAACCTGCATATGGCCAATTACTAAATCAAGGTGTTCTAATGCAAGTTGGAGATGTATTCTCTCAATTTGATTTAAACAATTCATTTATTTCTTATAGTTCTGGTGATGAGGTAGAAGAAACTGATAATTTCTTATTTACTGTAGTAGATGGAGATGGTGGTTGGACTGGTACACATAGGTTTAATGTAAACTTTGTAGATGTAGGGGTAAGTGCACAAGACTTGGCTCAATTAGAAATCAGTGTTTACCCTAATCCAGTAAAGTCAGTTTTGACCGTTAAGACTAATAGTTTGTTTTCAAACAATGGTACTTTAGAAGTATATAACTTACAAGGTCAATTGATTGCTAATCAAAAAATCTCTGGAAATGTAACGGAGACAATCAGCACGAACAATTTCCACAACGGAATTTACTTCTTGAAAGTCCAAGATGAAGCTAATACTAGCATCACTAAGTTTGTGGTTGAAAAATAAATATAGTTTAGATTAATTATACTTAAAGAGCTGCTTTACGAATGTAGAGCAGCTCTTTTTTTATTATATCTCCACGAGCCTATTAAGCACAAAAGGATTAATATGAATCCTATCCAAAGATAGGAATTTGAAGTTTGTTTAAAGTCAATAGAATCGGAAGAACCAATCTGCACAAATCCTGCCCAATAAAATGGATGTTGCTTGGACTTAGGAACGGATGAAAGATAATCTAATTTTGCTTGTCTTAGTGCTTCATCCTTTTCAACTCCATCCTTAAGATATTTATAATAATTTAAGATAAGTCTTCTAGTAGAGGCATCGTTTACATTCCATAATGAAGCCAACATACTACGCGTAGAGGTAGCTGCAAAGGCTGTGGCTAATCCTAACACACCTTGACTCTCTATCAATTCTCCATCACCCGATTGACAAGCGCTTAAGACAACCAAGTTTGCTTGAATTGGCAATCCATAGATTTCTCTTGAATACAATAACTGTGTAGAGTCATTTCCAAATGCTAAATATGATTTATATCCTCTTTTTTGATTTGCCGCTGCATGTGTTGCTAAATGGGCAATATTGAATTTATGACTTTTGACTTCTTCAATAAACAGTTCTTTACTATTAGAATTTACAATACTATTACGGCCGACTAAATCTATAATTTCTTCAATTTCCTTTTTGTTGTTTTCAAGTACTCCCAAATTCAGCTGATTCGAAATAGAAAAATCAGGTGCACAAGCTAGGAAATTTTTATCATATGAAATTTTATCTTCTCTAATAAGTGAGCTAAGAGAATAAGCATAACTAATACCTTTTTCCTGTATAAAAAACATACCGTCTTGACTTTCCTTTAAGACACCAAATGGGATTGAGTGAAGTTTATTATGTGGATTCAATATCACATCTTGTTTAGGATCAAGCTCAATGTCCGAGAGTAACATATTATACAAGGAGGAAGCTGGCTTCACATATGCTAATAAGGTCTCTTCATCCATCGGAATGTTTAAATCAATCTTTAAACTTGTAAGTAGTCGCTCTATTTCCTTATCTATTTCATCTCCAGTAAAAGACAGTTCTTCAAACGACAATCCTTTGCTATTCAAAACAAAAACATAGTTCTTGTCAATCAAGTCATTTCCTCCTAAAAAGTAAGATATATAAGACTTTTCCTTTTTGTGCAAATACAGTTTTAACGACTCTAAATCAGTTGAAAGATTTGCCATGCTAGTTTTCGCAAACATAGGTGAAGCAGAAATAAGCTCCTCTTTTACTTTTTCGTATTCTAATTTTAAGCTATCGATATTATTAATCAGCTTTAGCATTTTCTCAGGCTTATTCTCCTGGTCTAATAGATTTTCATATTGAGAGATTGTTTGACCCAATGCAATTTTCGTTTGCTTTTCTCTATTTAACAAATCAGTTGGGATATCAGATCCAAAGTCCGGGAATTGCAAGCCTCTTGCTTCCCTTAAAGAATAAGATTTTGCTTTTTCAGAAAGATGGAATGCTTTCTCCAGTAGTGAAGCACTTTTTGTTTTATTGTACATTTCTAGGTAGAAAAATATTGTAGTTGAGAAATTCGTAAATGCATTTTTAAAGAAAAACAATTTGCTGTCCTTGTCCGTAATAGTTTCTAAAACTTGGTCTTGGTATTCAATGACCTCTTCAGCAATCTCTATTCCTTTTTCTAAATGTACTTTAGAATTATCATTTTGGTATAACACAGCAATATAATTTAGATTCATGGCATACTTCCCCATTTTTAAATTAGAAAACATCAGGTCTTTACTCTTAATTTTATTTCGCTGTTCTAAAGAATTTTCATATTCATATACCAGTTTTTTTGCTTTATCAATGTCCTTCATTTCAAGGCATATATGAATTTGCTGCTGTAGCAGTTCAAGATAGTTTTTGTGCGTTTTTCCATATAAGGGTAACATAGTTTTACTAGCATTTTCAATTGCTAGACGAGATAGGTGCTTTCTGTTTTGTTTTCCATAGATACTTGCCATATGAGTATAGACAATAGCTAAGTCTTTTTGACCTACCTGAAATTGATTTACTTGCTCTTTTACTTTTTCAAAATACGATAGAGCTCGTGTGTAGTCTTCTTTCTCCAGATAGGCAACGCCAAAATTTTTGTTTATCAGCAATACATTTAGCTTATCCGCTTTATACTTCTCAGGTAAGTTTTCGGCTATCTTAAGCTGATTAATTGCTTCATCCACCCTATCGTTCTCTAAGTAAAAACCTACCAAATTGATATAATAGCCAAGCAAGGCTTTATCATTCCCTTCATGATTCATTTGATAAAGCTGACCTGCTTTATTCAAATAAGATTCTGCTTCACCCATTTGATTAATTTGGCCATAAATAGAAGCCATATTTTCATAGGTTTTTGCTAATGAAACTGGATTATCTTTAACAAACCTTTGCTTTACTTTTGCCGACTCTTGAAAGTATTTTAAACTCTGATCAAAATCCCCAAGATATAGGTATACCGCAGCTAGATTATTTACCGCTTTGGCGACGCCCATTTCCGTAGGTCCGTATAAAGAGGAAGCAATATCATAAACCGTTTGAAAATACTGCGCAGTCATAATTAGATTATCCTGCTGAGCATAACAAATGCCCATTTTATTCACCACATTTAATCGCTTTAAAGCATGTGCTTCTCCGAGGTTCAGATAAATGGAATCTGCTATTTCGTAATTGGCAATAGTTTTATTGAGTTCATATTTTTTCAAATATAAATCACCATATAGTTTATAGGAAGCAGCTAAAGTACTATCATGAAATATGGTTTTGGAGGCAAAGATTTGATCTAAGGAAGTTTTACATTCTTCAAATGATTTAGCTTTATAAAGAGCTTCAGCATCAACATAGGTCGAATGTGCTTGGGAATAAGCATTTTGAATCCCCATACATAGTAAAGCTAAAAAAAAGGCTAGGCTTGACGTGAGGCGGTAGCGCATAGGTCTTTGTTTTGGTCCATCTAAATATAAGAAATAATTCAGATTAACGGCTTAAACAAAATGCACTAATTCAATTTGGAAGCATTTATCAGTAGATGGAGAGAAGTTATTATAAGTTTATTCACTCAGTTTGTTCATGTCCATATAATAAATGAGATACCATCTGCCACCAAATTTTGAAAATCTTCGTTCCATTCCATAGCCCATTTGTTTTTCTATGATAAACTCCGAAATAAGCTGGTCTGATATAGTCCTGAATTCTTTTAAGTACTCATTTTCATTTCCCATAAAGGGTCTATGGATTTTCCAGTTTTCTGCTTGCCAATAAAAATTGTTGATAGAGTCTTGAGACAAGTCAACAGCCATGGCAGGCATTCCTTTAAGCGGAAATTGAATATGGTCCATCTGATATAAACTATCTTGGTGAAACTTTATATAAAAATCCATAAAGTCTGTTGGTACCGAACTATCTTCATTGAATACAGAATTTTGGTAGGTCTGATTCGAATTATTCTCTCCGCATGATAAAAGTAAAAGCATGCAGCCAAGAGATACATATAATATAAGCGATTTAAACATCCTCTTCTAATTGTGTACTATAAACTAAAATGTAATCATCATAACGCTGGAAATGCAATTGGTACCGTGCAAAAAATTGTTCTTTTTTAACAGTTCCCTTAAATGAGCCATATTCCCCATCCAAAACAAAAGAATCAATAAGAATATGTTTTTTAAAATCAAGCTTGCGTTTACCGTAAGATTTATAAAGACACTCTTTTGCTCCCCATATGATGTGCATGTGAAGAATCTGATTATCCATTATTGAATCTAACTCAATTTGGCTTATAAACTTATGGGCAATTCGTTTGATTTTAGGAACAATTAGCTGAATATCTATTCCGCACACATGTGGACTTGCAATGACCGCAGCCATATCTTTGCTATGGCTCATAGAAATATGAAATGAACTATCCTGTAAATAGGGCTTACCATACTCATCCTTTAAAAGTTTACCTCTCACTGGTCTACCTGATAGCTTGTGAAGAAGATACCTAGCTGCTAACCATTCTATTTGTAATCTACCTTTCATTAGAGCATAACGCTCCTTTTCCACCTCCGTCAATTCGAATTGGGTAAGAAAAAAATCTCGAGTTTCAGATATATGCCAAATCCCAAACTCTCCTGCTGGCTTTATATTTTCCTTTACAATTAATGACATAATTAAATTGAAGGGAAAGATACAAAATTAACAAATTGAAAAAATCATTTTCTGAGAACACCTCTATTAACATCTGAAAGAATGTAAATTTCACTTAGTGTTTGAAATACAAGGCGCGCAGAAGCTCGCCTGAATGACTAGCCGGACAGCCCGCCCGGCTGACGCCAGTCGGACGGGGGAGTTTAGCCTTAGACAAGCGACTGATAAGCAATTTATACGACTTCTTGACGGCGTGCGATGTAGTTCACCATGATAAATGAAATAAAAATTTACAATTTCTGATTACATCTTGAATGGGGTTGATAAAGTGTTCTTTACATCAAAACGTCCCTTGATTAGTTTGGCAGATTAAAAGAATAATTAGTTTTGTATTCTAAATTCAAAAGAATTGGCATTATCAATCAATATTAAACACCTTCATACCCTTACAGGGCATAATGGTGCGGTGTATCAGCTTCAACCTGCAGGTGATAGAGCTTTTATTTCAGCAGGTGGTGATGGATGGATTGTCAAGTGGGATATGAATAGTGAGGACGTAGAAACAGGTAAACTCATTGCTAAAACAGATACCCAAATATTCAGTCTATTTTATGAAGCCTCTTCTAATCTTCTTGTAGCTGGAGATATGCATGGAGAGGTCCATTTTGTAAATCTTTTAGATGCTGAAAGAACGAGGAGGTTTAAACATCATAAAAAAGGGGTTTTCGGAATCAAGATGATCAATCGAGAACTTTTCACCTTAGGAGGGGATGGAATATTGAGCAAGTGGAACCTGCAAAATGTGGGACAAGTAGAAAGCATGAAAATTGCTGGCGACAGTCTACGCTCAATTGCATTTAGTGAATCTATCATATATATAGGCTCAAGCAATCGATACATCTACATGATCGATAGAGATACTAAGAAGGTGGCTGATGCAGTAAAACATGCCCACGAAAATTCAGTTTTCTCATTAGCTTTTGATCCGAATCTTCAACACTTATTAAGTGGAGGAAGAGACGCAATGTTAAATATCTGGACTGAAGGTACTTCGCTAAAAATATACAAAGGAGTTACTGCTCACCTCTTCACTATAAATGCTATACAGTTTAATCCTTCTGGAAAATTGTTTGCTACCGCAAGCCGAGACAAAACCATCAAAATATGGGATGCTAGAACTTATAAACTACTAAAAGTTATAGAAGCAATTCGAGATTTAGGTCATGTAAATTCAGTTAATCATTTATTGTGGCTTTCTGAAACTATACTTATATCTTGCAGCGATGATAGAACCATAAAAATGTGGGAAATAAACTATAAAACATGATTTTTTCAGATATCAAGATAAAAGAAGCAATAGCTGCCAAGGATATTGTGATAGAACCTTTTCGGCCTAACTGTTTGGGGACTAATTCATACGATGTCCACCTAGGCGCCAATCTTGCTGTCTATAATGATCGAGTTCTGGACGCTAAGAGACACAATAATGTATCCCATTTTAAAATATCGGATGATGGCTTTGTTATACAACCTGGTACATTATATCTAGGAGTAACGGAGGAGTACACTGAAACACATACCGCAGTCCCCTTTCTAGAAGGAAAATCTAGTGTAGGAAGATTAGGTATTGATATACACGCTACTGCAGGAAAGGGAGATGTGGGTTTTTGCAATAATTGGACACTCGAAATTTCATGTGTACAACCTGTTAGGATATACGCTGGCATGCCTATTGGGCAACTGATTTATTTCGCAGTAGAGGGGGATATACATAACTACTATAATAAGAAAGAAGGTGCAAAGTACAACTCAAGGTCTGTCAAACCCGTCGAAAGTATGATGTGGAAGAATAAGTTTTAATCTAGAATACTTTACTTATTTTCTAATATATACTTCTCTCCTCTCTTTTAAGCCTTTTATTGGCAATTATTGCATAGTATATTACATATATATATTGTTTGTATGCTTATATTTGTCATTTGTTTACTCATTAAACGCATAGCAATATGTTAAGAAAGATTCTTTGGTTCTCTATATGCCTTTTTGTTGGATACATTTGGTTTTCAACTGTAATGGGCTCATGTAGTAGTGATACTGCAGATGCAATGGCAAGCATAGATGGTGATGTAGGCGAAGACGAAGATGTAATATTCCAAGCTGATGAAGATTCTGGAGATGATGGGTATATCATTAGTGATGAGGATGACACTGAGGCAGATAGCGGTGATCAATATGAAGAAGAGAACACCAAAGAAAATCCAATGACTATGGTTGAGGATGAAGATTTAGCATCCGTTGAAGAGGAAGTGGAGGATTTTGTTGAAAAGTCTCCTGAAAGAAAAACTGTTCGTAGAGAAATAATCAGAGAAACTACATACAGTTCTTCCGAAAATGCTTCCTTCTTAGTTATTGCAGGTTCTTTTGCTAGTGAAGAAAATGCAAATAGAATGGTGAATAAATTAAAAGATATGGGGTATAACAAAGCAGAAAAAATTGTCTTTGATTTCTCTCAATATTATTCAGTTGTTTCTGGCAAGCATGATTCTGAATCTGATGCAAGAAGCATGTCATTAGAATTAAAAAATAAAAACATAAATGCTTATGTACACAAGATGAGATCAAAATTTTACGGAGATTAAATTTTGGTTTAGTCTTATTAAAAAAGCACCCTCAAGTATAAAACTTAAGGGTGCTTTTTTGTTAGTGTATAGCTATATTAATATTTTTCTTGCCATGCTAAGACTCCTCCTTCGAGATTTCGTACATTCTTGAAGCCAGCCTCCATAAGAAATTTTTGAGCAGTTCCACTTCTAGCTCCACTTCTGCAGTGTACTACAATTTCTTCATCCTTTTTATCTTCATACTCCGATATAATCTTCATTATATCTCCAAGTGGAATAAGTTGTGCACCAAGGTTGAATTCTTCATATTCATGAGGTTCTCTAACGTCGATAAAAATGAAAGATTCTTTTTGATCTAGCTTTTCTTTTAGTTCGTCTATATTAATATCCATAATTTTACTTGTCTTGAATAATCAGTTTTTCTCTGTAGATTATATTATTTGATTGATCCACAAAATTAATAAAATAAAAACCCGAAACTACATTCGGCAATTCAATTTGATGATATTGCTCTTGCTTTGTGAGTACTGTTCTTCCATGCAAATCGATAAGCCTTACCTCCTTGATTTGCTTCTGAAGGTCTTTAAATTCAATATTCAACAATCCGGTATTATTAGGGTTTGGATACACCTTGATTCCTCTTACATCTGCAGTCTCTCCTACTGATGTAAATATTGCATTTTCTGCTCCCATTATTGGTCTTAATAGAAGCGCTCCATCAAAACCTTGGGATCCAAAATTAAACCATTCTCCTTCATCAGGGCTAAAAAAGAAATTATACTGAGCTACATCCTTTGTATTTGAATCAAAGCCTACTGGAATCGCATCTATAAATTCATTACTCACTTGTTCCCATCCAATATAAAAAGTAGTGTTGGCATCAATATCAACTGGTTGCAAAACACCTGAAAAAGGATCTTGCAAACGATAAGTAGTGAATCCTTGTAAGGTATCAAAAAAGGTATCTGCATATATAGGACTAAAGAGTTCTTCATAAACAGGTTCAGACTCAAGATCAAGCCAAACTTTAAGATTGAAAAACTGATTTGTAACATCTTCTTTGATACGAGGAAAATGAATAGCAATAGCAGTCAAGGTATCCTTTACAGTAGTTTGAAATTCTACAGCCACATTGGTTCCGGGACCTTGCGCTTGCAATCCAAATTCTGATGTGCCATCATCATAGGCAAAGTAATCATCAATAACCGTTTCTCTACTTATAAAATTATTAGTAAATAGTCCAGGATCATTATCGGATTCAACAGGGTTAATCGAAAAACTAGTTTCAAAAACTAAAGCATCACTACTATTTGCTATAGCCGAGCTTACAGAAAAATTTTCAACGATATCAATTTCTAAACTTGAGTTAGCATCTATGTTCAAATTTGCTCCAGGTACATATTGTCTAGGTGACATGACATTTTGCCCAGTTGTCAATTCATTAATTTCCATTAATGAATTAGTAGAACCAATTGGTCGACTCACATCAAAATGATTAAATATATTCACCGTGAATGCATCCCTCAAATGCGAGACTGTATTCGTCTGAAAATGTCGTGAAGGCATCGCACTATATCTATTTAAGATGCCTTGAGGCGGATATTGAAAAGCAACATCTAGAAAAGTCTCACTAGGTGCTTGATTATTTATTAGTCGGACCATATCAAGGTGCCAAAAATCTATTGCTCCATTACCAGAACTTCTATTTCTAAATCGGAATTGAAAATCATCATGCAAAAATATATTATCGGATATAGGCACAGAAACAAACATAAAGTCGCCCACTGCACTTGGGCTATCAATACCAACAAATGATTCTTCAATTTCCCATTGGCCATCCATGGCTTTAAATTCGAGGACTAAGCTATCTGTCAATTCAGGTTGGTCACCTCGCCCTTTAGCTTGGATGAAAAAACTCAAATGTAAATCATCCACTGGAACATCCAAGTTAATGCCTACACTGGTTAGTGTATCACCAGCTCCTGTTATTCCATAAGGAGAACCGGTCTCATCTAATCCATCAAAAGTAGCTACGCCAATAGACGGCGGCGAAACTGCCAAATCAGTATTAATAAATACTTGGTTGTCTACCCACAAATTTGGATTAGGAAATGGACCTTCAACAGCGAAATCATCTACAAAGGGCAGCGTATCTAAACTTACACTTCTATTCTGCACGGGCCTCTCGGAGTACTCCAAGGCCATATTATGCGTAGGCAGTACTAGCTCTATCTGAGCTGTTAATGCCGAATAACATAGAAAACAAATTGTAAATGCAGTAAAACGATTTATATACATAAAATTAAGTCTTTATTACAAAGGAAAGAAGCCCTCTAATACCTTCTAAAAACGAATAGTAGTAGTAAATGTTGCTACCCAAATGCTTGTCTCGCATAATACTAGATCAATTGCAAGTAGTAGGCTTAAACTGGGTAAGAAATAGATCAACCTGAGCGCCAATAGCAATGGTTTTGCTAGGTGAATAAACAGGTCTTTGCTTCCATATAAAGGCCATATTCTGGTCTTTAACCGTTTCATCAATAATAATGGAACCAATATTTAGATTATAGGAACTTAGTATAAATTTGGCCTCTGCATAAGATAAACAGTTCAATTCTGGTAATTCTGTTATCGTACCTCCCTGTTCTGTTACTATCAGATCTACCATAGTACCTTCTGGGGTCTTTACGCCTTTACTAATATCATCATCCGTAATTTTCTTACCGTCAATAGCGATATATAAAATAGTATTTGGTTGTTGGTTGGCATCAAAAATCTTTTTGTTTATTTGACTTCTTAGCCCTTTTCTTTGGAGCTTACGCGCATAGTTTGTAGCATCATAATTTCCAACCAAATCAGGCAAATTCACATTATTTGGAATATATTTGGATATAGTAAGATAAATGGTTCTCTGTTCCTTTACTTTCGAATCTGGTACTGGGCTCTGCTCGAGTATTACTCCCCCTTCCACCTTTGGATTGTAAGTAGATGAGTCAATAACTAAAAGATTGAGTTTGTCTTTACCAGAGGTGCGCATTGCAGCATCTACATCCATTCCTATAAAATTGGGAACACTCAAAGAGGTACCATGTTTGGTATAACTCTTCATCCACATACTCAATAGAAAAAATAAGATAGTAAGCACAATCGCTAGTATGCCTAGGTTGATTAGGAATACCTTACTTGAAATAAAGTACCAAAATTCTTTCCCTATACTTTTAATTTTTGAAATCAAGTGCCTTGTGTGTTAACTAGAGTGAAAATTATAGAAAAAGTCTAATATATAATAGAATACCGTCTATTGTTTCTGGTATGTTTGCTATTATACCGAATAATACTCTAGATACCGGCTATTTATTTTTTTGGGCAAGGGATAGCAGTGGTACGGAATAGCAAAGAGGGCGAATGAGATAAGGAGTAGAGCAGGCTCGCCGAGGAACGAGAAGAGACAATTTACGACTATTTCTCATGACCGAGATGCTATGGAGTAGGAACGGAAAGCCCGACAGCTGACTGAGCTAAGCCTTGGGCAGCTTGGAGTAGAGCAATAGATTGAGCATAGTCAGCTGATGCCCCCGAGAAAGTTTTTATGTCATTTAAACTTTAAATTGCATTACCAAATTTTACTACCCTTCAGATAATGCTGAACATAGTCTTTGATACCTTCTTCTAGAGTATAAAAAGGGTCTGTATATCCTGCCTCCTTAAGTTTGCTTATATTGGCTTCGGTAAAGTATTGATATTTGTCTCTGATATCAGCAGGTGTATCGATGAAGCTAATTTGTGGCTCTTTATCCATAGCACGAAAAGTATTGGCAGCCAAGTCATAAAAAGTCCTCGCTTTACCTGTGCCCAGATTGTATAATCCATTGGTAGGTTTATGTTTCATTAACCACTGACAAACCTTGACAACATCCTTGACATAAATAAAGTCGCGTTGCTGCTCTCCATCTTTGTAATCCTGATGATGGGACCTAAATAACTTCATGGAACCCGTAGCACATACTTGCTTAAAAGTATGGAAGATAACAGAAGCCATCCTACCCTTGTGATACTCATTGGGTCCATAGACGTTAAAAAATTTGAGCCCCGCCCAAAAAGGAGGTTGCCCCTCTTCTTGTATTGCCCACTTATCAAATTCGTTTTTAGAAACTCCATATGGATTCAGGGGAACCAATTGGTCTACTACAATATGATTATCTTCATAACCATGTTCTCCCAAACCATAAGTAGCTGCGCTAGATGCATACACCAAAGGGATGGATCGTTTGGTGCAAATGTTCCAAATGCTTTTACTGTAAGTTACATTAAGTTCATCGAAAATGGTGCTGTCCTGTTCTGTTGTATCTGTGCGAGCACCAAGATGAAAAACAGCATCAATCTTTTTGTAATGCACTTCAAACCAAGATAAAAATAAGTCTCTATGAATCCACTCACGGATAGCCTTATTCTCTAGATTGGGATCCTTCTTATCTTTGTAAAAATCATCTACCGCACATACTTCCTGCTGCTGCTCATTGAGCAAGCGCACTAAGCAAGAACCAATAAAACCAAGAGCTCCTGTGACAACAATCATAATATTTGTTTTATGCTACAGGCTCCGCCTCTGCATCTTCAGTTTGATAAGATTCTATAGAAGGACATGTACAAATCAAATTTCTATCTCCGTACGCATTATTCACACGTGCACTTGCAGGCCAAAACTTGAATCCTTCTCGTAAGTAAGATAAAGGATATGCCGCCTTCTCCCTAGAATATGGCATCGTCCATGCATCTGCAGTGATTCTTTCTAGTGTATGAGGCGCATTATGTAGGACATTCACATCTTTATCAAAATCCCCGCGAGCCACCTCGTCTATTTCTTTTCTGATACTAATCATCGCGGCACAAAATCTATCCAACTCATCTTTGCTTTCACTCTCGGTCGGTTCTATCATAATCGTACCCGCCACCGGAAAAGATAAAGTTGGAGCATGGAAGCCATAATCAATCAAACGCTTTGCTACATCCTCTGCACTAACAAAAGCTTTAAAGGGTCTCAAATCTAAGATTAACTCGTGTGCAGCCATTCCTTTCTCACCCACATACAATACATCATAATGAGACGCTAGCTGGACTCTAATATAATTGGAATTAAGAATAGCATAGATGGTAGCGTTCTTCAATCCTTTCCTTCCGAGTAGTCTTATATACGCATAAGAAATCAATAGAATACTTGCTGATCCCCAAGGAGCTGATGATACTGCCTTGATGCCTTTTTTGCCCCCTGTCTTCGCATAAGCGTGTCCTGGTAAGAATGGAGCAAGACTTTCGTTTACGCAGATTGGTCCCATACCAGGTCCTCCTCCACCGTGAGGTATAGCAAATGTTTTATGCAAATTGAGGTGACATACATCAGCACCAATGATACCTGGATTGGTCAATCCTACTTGTGCATTCATATTCGCACCATCCATGTATACTTTACCACCATAATCATGAATCGTCTTACATATTTTTTTGATCTCCGTCTCAAATACACCATGAGTAGAGGGATAGGTCACCATGAGTGAACTTAAGGTATCCTTATATTCTTTTGCCTTCGATTTAAGATCTCCCAAATCAATATTCCCATTTTCATCACATGCTACCACTACTACTTTCATACCAGCCATCACCGCACTAGCAGGATTGGTCCCGTGCGCAGAAGAAGGTATCAAAGCAATATTCCTGTGGCTGTCTCCATTTGCTTCATGATAAGCGCGGATGGCCATAAGTCCTGTGTATTCCCCTTGCGCACCAGAATTGGGCTGTAAGGAGCAAGCATCAAAACCAGTGACTTCACAGAGGTAGCGCTCTAGTTCTTCAAAAATCTGCGCGTACCCCTTCGTCTGGTTAGCTGGAGCAAAAGGGTGTATATTTGCAAACTCATCCCAGCTGACAGGCATCAACTGTGTTGCTGCATTCAGTTTCATAGTACATGATCCTAATGCAATCATACTATGTACTAAGGATAAATCTTTATTTTCGAGGCGCTTGATGTAGCGCATCATTTTGGTTTCTGTATGATAAGAGCTAAATACAGGGTGGCTCATAAAGTCAGTCTTTCGTATCATCTTACGATCAAACTTTACCTTCCTTTTTCCAAGCTCCAAATTCTTTGTAACAGACTTTTTATTCTTAGTATTGAATACCTCAATTAAGTTAAGGATATCGCCTTCATTGGTCGTTTCACCAATACTGATTGTGATATTTTGGTTTGAATAAAAAAGATTGATTCCAGATTTTACCGCCCTCTTTTTTATAGTAGGTATTATCTTCTTGGATGCCTTTACACATATCGTGTCGAAGTAACTATTACATACCATTTTGTAGCCCATCTTCTCCAATCCTTCTTCTAGCATTTGAGCTAAGCTATGAATTTTATTTGCAATTCGAAGGATACCTTTTTTTCCATGATACACCCCATACATACTGGCCATCACAGCGAGTAGAGCTTGTGCAGTGCATATATTAGACGTCGCTTTTTCCCGACGTATGTGTTGCTCTCTTGTTTGTAGCGCCATCCGAAGCGTTGGGTTTTCATCTGCATCTACAGACACCCCTATAATCCTACCTGGTATCAATCTTTTAAAAGATTCCTTAGTGGCAAAGTATGCAGCATGTGGCCCTCCGTATCCCATTGGTACACCGAATCGTTGCGTATTTCCTACTACAGCATCAGCTCCCCATTCTCCAGGCGCTGCCAATAAAGCTAAGCTTAATAAGTCTGCAGCTACCGTTATATAGACTCCTTTCTTTTGACACTTAGCCGCCCATTTTTTATAGTCCACTACCTCTCCTTGAGCAGTTGGATATTGTAGCAAAACTCCAAAAGTCTTTTCATTAGGCTCATAAGATTCCCAATCTCCTATCACTACCTTTATTCCTAATGGTTCTGCTCTTGTGAGCACCACTTGTTTATTTTGTGTATAGACATGCTGGTCTACAAAAAATTCATTTTGAATTTGGTCTCCCTTATTCCTTTTGTTCTTTTGATTGTAGAACATCATCATCGCCTCTCCAGCAGCAGTACCTTCATCTAGCAAGGAAGCATTGGCAATTGGCAAGCCTGTCAAATCGCTTACCATGGTTTGGAAATTCAACAAGGCTTCTAATCTCCCTTGGGCTATTTCAGCTTGATAAGGTGTATACTGAGTATACCATCCTGGGTTGTGAAACACATTCCTTGCGATTACATTCGGTGTAATCGTATCATAATAACCCTGACCGATATAGGATTTGAAGACCTTATTTTGCTTCGCGATTTGTTTTAGCTCTTGGATGTAATCATATTCAGACAGCGCCTCCGGAATATCCATTTCTCCTTTCAACAAGAGCTGATTAGGTATCGTCTCCTTTATTAAAGCCTTTAAAGACTTCACTTTTATCTTGGACAACATCTCCTTAGTTGCCTCTTCACTAGGCCCTATATGCCTATTTTCAAATAGATCAAAATTGCTATTATGAGTCATGCTTATTGGTAATTTGATTCAAAAATACTGCTTTGATATCATTTTAGCATAGCTTTCTGAGGACTTGTTTATAATTATTTACAAACACATGATTCTAATCCGAACATACTCAAAATAGGTTTGCATTTGGTCCTTTATTGTACATTTTCAACTTGGTGAAGCTTATGTTTGTTGGGTGCCATCACCACCTTTCAGGGGTGACCGTGTCGTCCGTTCCTATCCGTTTTTTGCCATGCGCATCGTAGTCGAGACAGGGCATGCCCTGCCTCTACCCATTGCCAACCCACAAAAAAACGGATACCACTTCCACCACTTGTCTCTACGCACTCCGTTTGTCGAGCTTAACACCTTCGGCGTATCGCGCATGAATGGTAATGAATGCGTGATCCCGCTCCTTAGCGGGGTCGCTATTATATGAAAAATAAAACAGAATTAGTAAACAAAGATTACAAATACCCTTGCGCTTGGAGTCTAAAGAGTTCGGCGTACTTCCCGTTCTTTTCTAGTAATTCTTCGTGAGAGCCTAGCTCAAGCAATTGACCATACTCTAAAAATAGAATGCGATCCGCCATTCTCACTGTTGAGAATCTATGAGAAATCAACACTGCAGCTTTTCCTTCTATCAATTCTGCAAATCGTTGAAAGACTTCATGTTCTGCTCTAGCATCCAAAGCCGAAGTTGGCTCATCCAAGATTAGCAACTGGGCTTCCCTCATATAGGCTCTTGCTAAAGCGACTTTCTGCCATTGTCCTCCAGAAAGCTCTACTCCTTTTGCAAATCGCTTTCCCAGCATTTGTTCGTATTCGTCGGGTAGATCTTTTACTACCGTATCTGCAAGACTCTTTTGTGCGGCAGATTTAATAGTAGGTAGCTCCATTATTTTAGGAATGTTTCCAATAGCAATATTCTCAGAAGCTTTCATTTGAAATCGAATGTAATCTTGGAAGATGATTCCAATATTATTCCTCAAGTCAGATAATCCATACTGGTTAAGAGGCTTACCATCTAATAGAATTCTTCCAGAAGTGGGCTCATATAGTCTAGCAAGAAGTTTTACCAGCGTCGTTTTACCGGCGCCATTCTCCCCTACCAATGCTAACTTTTCGTTTGGTTGTAGATGGAAACTCAAATCCTTGATAGCATACTTCTCCGAGTTAGGATATTTAAAACTAACATTTTCAAAAACGAAGCCTTCTTTTATCTTAGTAGGAAATGAAAAATGATCTTTGACTGAAGTAATCTGGGGGCTCAAATTTAGAAAGTCGAAGTAGTCCTCTAAGTAAAGCGCTTCTTGAGCAATCTTCGTAAATCGATTCATTATATTTTGAAGCATTGAACGCATTCTATTGAAGGACCCCGCTAGAAACGTCAGTGTACCTACAGTGATTAAGCCTCCAACAGTTTGTATGATGATAAACACATAAGCACCATAGTAAGCAAGAGTGCCTATCGCTGACAGACAAGTCCCCCATATAGCACGCTTAGTCGCAATGGATTTATTCGCATGATAGTATTTGTCTGCTATCTTCCTGAATCGCTCTACTAAAAAATCTGCAAGGTTAAATATTTTTATCTCTTTTGCAGTTTCATCACTCGCCCCTATATACCTCAAGTAATCCAACTCTCTTCTCTCAGGCGTCCAGCTTCTTGTCAAGGAGTAAGTTCGTTGATTAAAGTGTGTCTCCCCTAAAAAGGACGGCACCACTGCCAAAATGAGAATTAGGATTAACCAATAATTAAAATACACGAGCCCAGCCCCTAGACTAATCACAGTGAGTATATCTTGTAGCTGTGTCAATACCTGAGAGAGCAATATAGTTCGTCCTGTAGTCTGCCTGCGCGCCATATCCAGTTTGTCATAAAACTCAGCATCTTCAAATTGATAGAGATCCAACTGAGCCGCATGTTGCATGAGTTGTTCCGAACTCTTATTAGAGAATAGATCACCTAATAAAGAATCAATCAAGGTTATCGAACGGTTCATTATTTCGGAAAAGATAGCTAAACTCAACTCTACCATAAGCCAAAACCAGATAATGCTTTTATCCTCTCCTCCTATATTAATCAATCGGATGACTTCATCCACAATTTCCTTGCCCACATAGAGCATTGCCAAAGGAATAAAAGATTGTATGAGGCGAAGTACGATATTGGCAGTAGTCATAGCGCGGTCCGTCTCCCAAACCATCTTGAAAAATGGTTTTAGATTTCTTAGAGCCCTAAACTGCTGTTTGAAAGAAGATTTTTCTTTCTTCGTTTTCATACTATCTTCGTTTCGTAAATAAACAAAGAAATGTCCGAAACGGTCACTAAACAACTCAAAAACTTAGCTGAGCTTCTTCAAGTAGAGAAAACAGAGGACTTTACGCAGTATAAGGACAAGATTCAAGCCCTGTCTTTAGAGGAGAAAAAGAAAAAAGGCTATTGCTGGTATCCCGTACAGGTAGATAAAAGTGGTTATACCTACGGTAGTCGTGCTTTTGTGATAGTCCATTTTCACAAATACAAGAAATACAAAACCCAGTTTCGTCCTGGAAAAATTGTAAATCTATTTTGCAATGATACCAATATAAAGCATGCAGAAATGACTGGGGTCATTCACTATGTGGATAAGCACAAAATGAAGATCATTCTAAATAGTACTGATCTTCCTCAGTATATCACATCCGGCTTGATTGGGGTAGAACTTCTCTTTGATGAGCGAACCTACGTAGAAATGGAGAAGGCATTGGAGCAGGTCACTTTTGCTAAAACAGATAGGCTTGCAGAACTCAAAGAGATTAT
>CAYWOZ010000022.1:0-24925 GCA_964458675.1 uncultured Saprospiraceae bacterium | reverse complement strand
AAATTCAAGTCCTAGCAGATTCGCATGGAAATGTAGTACATCTTTTTGAAAGGGAATGTAGTATTCAACGAAGGCATCAAAAGGTAGTTGAAGAAGCTCCATCAGCTGTACTCGATGAAGATTTGCGTCAACGTATGGGAGAAGCTGCTATTCGAGTGGCCAAATCCTGCAAGTATGAAGGAGCAGGTACTGTGGAGTTTTTATTAGATGGAGAGAAGAACTTTTACTTTCTAGAAATGAATACAAGACTTCAGGTTGAACATCCTGTTACAGAGATGATCACTGGTGTGGATTTGGTAGAACAACAAATTCTCGTTGCCCGTGGTAAAAAACTTAGCTTCAAGCAAGAAGATCTTACCATACAAGGTCACGCAGTCGAGCTACGGGTTTATGCGGAAGATCCATCGAACAATTTCTTACCAAGTATCGGGACACTCAGTAGATATGAAATACCTAAGGGTGATAATGTAAGAGTAGATGATTCCTTTTTAGAAGGAATGCAGATTCCAATTCACTATGATCCTATGATAGCAAAATTGGTTACTTATGCAGATACGAGAAAGGAGGCCATACAATTAATGGATGAGAGTATTTCTAATTATCATATTGAAGGAATTGAGACTACCTTGGGATTTGGTCAGTTTGTTATGAATCATAAGGCATTTACTTCGGGTAAATTCGATACTCACTTCGTCAATAAGTACCACAAGACTGGACAAAAAAAGAAAAGTGTAAGTCAGGAGGATGTGCTAATTGCGAATCTTGCTGCTGCTTTTTATGATAAAGCAAGTGAAAAAATTAATATACCTGAAGAGAAAAACGAAAAATGGTTTGAAAATAGGAAGTGATATTTAAAATCTGCTACTTCTATTTCTATAAAACTTGCTAAAGAAGGTAGCTGAACCACCTATCAGGAAACACAAAAGAGCAATAGTGAAAATAAGCATAACATTAATCTTTACGCTACATGCGTAGCATTCTCAGAAAATAGAGTTCATAAAATTATAGATTGTTGTTAGCTATGAGTATTATAAGGGAAACACAATATAAATTTATTCTGTCACTAATCCAAGAAAAACTAGGAAATCAATTTATTTTTTTTGATCCAATCTTCTATAAAACGAAACATTTGAATCCTTTTGACATCATTGTGTAGTTCATGATAGACATCCTCCCAAAGCTTAAAGGTCACATTTGCAGGGTTGTTTTCAACAAATTGTTTTGACCCACTCGCTAAAGTGAGCTTGTCTTGTTCGGCATGCATAATGAGCGTCGGTATATTTATTCCGCCTTTATATCTATGAAGATACTGGCCAGCGTAATACAAGGCCATTCCAGCCTTACTAGAAATTTTATCGTGATTTAGAGGGTCATTGATATACTTTTCCACCTCATTAGGATCCGTGGATACATGTTTTGCATCTATACCACTTGCCTGTGTGAAGCCCCCAAATTTATTAATAAGGTTAGCTACTATAATAAGTGCTTTGCTCGGGTCAGATTCCAAAGTTATCCAAGGGCCAGTAGCTACTACTGCTCTGCACGCAGATTTTCTGCGTAAGACATGATTGAGTCCGATATTCCCCCCCATAGAGTGTAGATGAAACATCCAATCCAAGTCAGGGCTATCCTCATTCATTTGCTCAAGAAGAGCATCAATATCATTT
Organism: uncultured Saprospiraceae bacterium; assembly: GCA_964458675.1. Taxonomy (GTDB): domain Bacteria; phylum Bacteroidota; class Bacteroidia; order Chitinophagales; family Saprospiraceae; genus JALZVN01. The sequence goes on along the minus strand of CAYWOZ010000022.1, from coordinate 23,258 downwards.
AAAAAAGCATCTAAGTCTGGCCCACAACCTCTCGCACCTTCTGATTGCCCATGGCCTCTCAAATCTAAAGCGTACACATTTGCACCTAGATTATTATAGAATGCAGCAACATGTCCATAGCGACCAGAGTGCTCTCCAAGACCATGTACTAAGCAAATATTAATGGTAGGTGAAGATATCTTCCAAGCTATGCTATATAGTGAAAGACCGTCTTTAGATTTGAGTTGATATTCCTCAGGGCTAGACATAAATTAAGAACGACTCCCCTTTTGGTAAGCAATTATTTTTGTGTTAGAATATTGCTTCGAAACGATATGTTTCATGAATTTTTCAGCATCAGATTTATTCTTATAGTCACCCATCATGTAACTCACGGATCCATCACCCAATACATCAGAAACTACGTTTCCATGTTTTTGAAAGATAGGATGATCTACAGGCAAATGTGTTTTAGCTCTAAAAAATTCAACTAAAAAACCTGTATAGCTATTGGAGATCTCACTTGGTTTTGCATAGGATATATCAACATCCAATTCAAACTCTCCGTCTGGCACACTCGCTCCTGTATTTGAGGCAGGTATCTTGCTGTTTAAGCTTAAGTCCACTTCAGGTTCGTTCTCCCCTACTAACTCAGAAGGCCTATTTGTGCCTGAAGCAATATCTGTGTTTTTGGTATCAGAAAAGCTAGATCTGCTTGGCTCAGGGGCTGCAGGTTGACTGGCTGGAGCAATTGGTGAACTTTGTTGAGTAGTAGGTACAGCAGGTGCATTAGCACCTTCTTCTTGCGCTCTAATCTGTGCTAATATTTCCTCTGGAACTTCACCATCAGCAAACTGGACCACTTCTTGGTTTTGAATATTTGCAAGCGTTTCTTCAAAATTTTCCTCTTTTATAATCTGAGCAAGCGTCTTATCCGAAAATGGATCATACTCCGTAATACCTAGAATCTTCAATTCCGTTCTTCTGTTCTGCTGATGTTTTCTATCGCTGCACTTTACACCATTCTTGCAACCATTTACAAGGTTCGACTCTCCATAACCTTTAGCTTGAATTCTGCCTTTTCGTATATTGCTGTTACCCACGATGTAGTCTACAGCGGCTTGAGCGCGCTTTGAAGAAAGAGAATAATTGCTCTCGTCATTTCCTTGAGAATCCGTATGTGACCCAAGCTCCACCATTAGAGATGGATTATTTTTCAAAACATGTATCAAGTTATCTAAAGGCTTAGTCGCATCATCTCTAATATCCGACTTGCCCAAATCATAGTATATGTTTTCAACTTTTATGGGTTCGCCTACTATTATCTCTTCTAATTCTACATTAGCCACCAAAGTACCAGTGATATGACCAGCTGTAAGATTATCCGCAATCCCAGGTTGACCAGGTTGTATTTCATCGATACCCTCAAAACACATAATACATCCATCTACATTTACAAACGCTTCAAGTCTTTTCGTAAAATAGCCTTCTTTCCGAATCATCACCGTATAGTGATTCCCTTGCTCGAATGTATGACTAAATGTATGATTTGGATGCTTTGATAAAACCAATACAGAAGTATCGGCCGTGTTATTATAAATTTCTATTAAGGCATCTGTAATCGCATCAATTTCCTCTTTGCCTTCCACGAATTTTTCAGCCATTGTTACCTCAAAAAGATAACCAGGCTCTCTTGTCATTTCTACTTTTACAAATGTTTTTTCGCCTGGGCTCTTTGAACTAAACTTCACCTCTGTATACTCAAATACATCCTTAAGGGCAACGAGTGTAAAATTCTTTCCTGCAGGAACCTCCATTTTGAAAAAACCCTCTCTGTTAGTCACTGCTTTTTTACTAAAGCTTCCTCCTACTTCCTTTACTTCTACTTTTACTAGATTTAGGTAGCCACGGTTATTATTCTCAAATACATACCCTTCAAGACTAGTCATCTGTGCAGAAGCAACAAATGCAGCAATTAATAAACACATTGAAATATATACCCTCATTGTTGGAATATTCTAATTATACAAGTTGCCATCCCACGAGCGGGACTGGTAAAAATACAATATTCTTGATTACTATCTTATTATTTAATATTTATATTTGTTTGGGGCTGACCCTTTTCCACGACCTTTCGCACCAATCTGCGGGTCGCTATGCTCCGTAGCTCACTATTCGTTCGGCCCCTCCACCTGTCTACGCACTGGGCTCCGGGTCTCCCGATGAAAATCGGGACTACTGCACAGCGCTCATCCAAAAAGGTAAACCTGGAGCTAATTTTTGACACATTTCCCTCGATTATCGCTCTATATAGGAGATCAGATTGCTAATGTCTTCATCCGATAAATGTTCAAAACTAGCCATTTCATCATAATCCCACATTTTAGCTATAGCAATCGCCCCAGGGTGTTCTGCAGCAATTAACTTTTTCGAATTCCTAATCCAGCTATACAAGTCTTCTTCTGGATATTCTGCCCATCTTTCAGTTACACCTTTTAGCGCAGGCCCTGTTAAATCAGTGGTCATTTTCTTATCATGACAAGATGCACAATTACTCTTAAATAAGGCCCTACCTATTCTTACTTCTGTAGACATTGGTTTAGCAATACTTTTTTCTGTAGAAGCCAGCTCTGAGGGCTGAGGCGCTGGTTTATTTAAGGTATTGAACACCACAGAGGCCGTAAATGCGAAATAAAGCCACACTAAGGCAATTATCATATTTACACTCTTAAATGATCCCATAATCAATTATTTTAGTTCATTCTAAAGATACGTCGATATCAAGGCTTAAAATATACCCACTCAAGGCTTTATCTATCTAGACATAATCTAAATAAGGAAGCCTTAAATCTGCCTATTTCAAAGAACTAGAATTAGTCGTATCTTAATAATTCGTCCTGTTATCTATCCTGGCAAATGAAATATCAATTTCATTCTTCTCCTTTTTTTCAACTTATATAGTGTCGAGATTTAATCCGAAATAGATTACTTTGCAGCAAATTGCGCAGATGAAAAAGCTTAGAATAGTATTCATGGGAACACCAGAATTTGCGGTGTACAGCCTCAAGGCTATCCATGAATCCGTACATGAAGTGGTTGGTGTGATAACGGCAACGGATAAGATGGGAGGACGAGGAGGAAAGAAGAAGATAGAATCGCATGTAAAGAAATATGCCCTTGAGCAAGGCCTTCATATTCTACAACCTTCTAATCTTAAATCACCTGAGTTTAATGAAGAATTAAAAGCATTAAAAGCGGATCTGCAGATCGTGGTGGCTTTTCGTATGCTTCCAGAAATGGTTTGGGATATGCCCCCTTTAGGAACTTACAATCTTCATGGATCTTTATTGCCTAAGTACCGAGGCGCTGCTCCCATTAATTGGGCTATTATCAATGGCGATATGGAGACAGGTGTAACCTCGTTTAAGCTTAAGCACGAAATCGATACGGGAGATGTCTTACTGCAAAGACCCATCCCAATAGGTATCATGGATACTGCAGGTGACCTTCATGATGTAATGATGCACGTGGCAGCCGAAGTGGTTGCGGAGACCGTACATAGAATCGCTACGGATGACTTAGCGTTTTTTCCTCAAGATGCATCTAAGGTCTCAAAGGCGCCTAAGATTTATAGAGAAACATGCAAGATTGACTTTGATCGGAATACGCAAACTATATTCAATTTTATTAGAGGGCTTAGTCCTTACCCTGGAGCCTGGTCTGAAATGGATGAAAAGCAGCTTAGTATTTATAAATCACATGCGCTCATTAGTAAGCATAATCACGAACCTGGAACCATACTTACAGACCAAAAAAAGAAACTTCGCTTTGCTACTCGAGATGGATATATTGAAGTCAAAGAACTTAAACTAGCGGGTAAAAAGAAGATGGATGTAGCAAGCTTTCTTAACGGATATACCATTGAAAATTTCAAACCTATTCCAAAGCAAATTCAAAATTAAAAGCCTATCAAACTTATAGATTTACATTTCATGGGTATGCCAAGTATGATTTCCGTTTACTTGATGGAAACAGACGAAGGTCCAGTTCTGTTCGAGTCAGGACCACATAGCTGTCTACCCTATTTAGAAAAAGGATTAAAGGAATTCGGATACAAGAAAGAAGATATAAAACATCTATTCTTAACACATATCCATTTAGACCACGCAGGAGGTGCATGGGAGTTTGCTAAGCAGGGAGCAAAAATTTATGTCCATCCTATAGGTATTAAGCACTTAATAGATCCAAGCAGATTGGTAGCCTCTGCAACCAAAATCTATAAAAACCAAATGGACACCTTATGGGGTAAGTTTCTCCCTATCCCAGAAGAAAACCTTATTTCCCTCGATCATGAACAAGTTATTGTCATAGGGGGTAAAAAAATCAAAGCACTCTATAGTCCCGGCCATGCAGATCATCATTTAGCCTATTCTACTTCAGAAGGGATTGTTTGTGGTGATGTAGCTGGAATTCGTATTGAAGCTGGCCCACCTGTACCGCCTTGTCCGCCACCAGATATAAAGCTTGACGCCTGGAGCGCAAGTATTGATATATTGATGAAAGAAAACCCAGAGACTTTGCACGTTGCACACTTTGGAACTCATCAAAACGGAGTGCAGCACTTAAAAGATCTAAAGGCAGAAATAGAATTGATTGATGAGTTTAGTTATAATTTATATAAGAAAACACCTAATCCAAAAGAGGCATTATCAGAATTTGACGGATGGATAAAAAATCGGATAAATCAAATTACCCCTAATGAAACAATTGCGAATTACTATGCTATTTCGAATCCAACATGGATGAATATTAATGGTATCTTTAGATACTATTACAAAAAAGAAAATGCCTAACTCATATATGATTTGACTCAGTTTCTGAAATTAAAAAAGCAGCATGATTAACATTCATGCTGCTTTTTATATTCTAAATGTCCAAAACAACTGTTCATTTTTTGAGCTGAAACGGTTAAGAATTAGCCTAATGAACTTGAGCAGATATAAATTTAGAAAGGACTGGCAAGAGAAAAGGGAAATATAGGATATTAAGTCAGATTTGAACCAATAAAATAGACTTCGAGCCTTTTATTTTCATGCTCATTGATAATCTCTAAAATAGACTCCTTTTTGTCTTCATCTTCACAAAGAAGCTGGTCCACATCACTTATAATGAGCCGAATTCTCCTCTGGGGAATCCAATCCAAATCGGAAAGCATCTCGTCAAGAGAATCTAAATTATGAGAGAAATAATCAGGGAAGGAAAGTTGTTCTTCAAAACGTAGATAGGTTTGAGCAATAGTCTTACAGGCCATTCCATCTATAAAAGCATATCGCGTTTTATTAGAGCTGAAAAAAGGATCTGATAGGTGCTTTATTGGCTTCATAATTACTTTATCTCTGTGAATGATTTATAATGGTCACTTGTATACCAGGATCGACCGTCACTTCCAGTCACTATCCGTTCGGCTCCCCTATTCTTTCCTTGTATCTTTCGATTGACATCCCACTCTTGGTATTTTATCTTCTTTCCATTTTCATCCACCTTAGGCAAGATCTTTTCTCGATTACCAAAGGTGCGTCCTCCGACATAGTTCTTTTTAGCCTTTCCATTTGCTTTGATATATTCTAGTACATCATACACTTTGACGGGAACATTTCCTTGCTTTAAGGAACCAGCAGAATAAGAATCATTAGCGTTTCCAGCATGAGAGTTTTCACCAGAGCATTGCTTAAAAAGAAATACTGCTAATACAGTAATTAAAGCAAAAACAGCTAATAGAATGATGGTATTTTTAATAATAGCGAATTGGGTATTTTGCTTATTTGCCATGCAGTAAATATATAGTATTCAGTGAATTATCAAAATTACTAATTCTTATGAATCACGCAATAATAACAAGTAGTAAAGAAATCTCGAAAGTAAGGAATGTGCTTAATTAATGCTGTAAGCTTTCTTGGTGTAAGCCCAAACTTGATTTTATAGTTAGGGTTGATAAAGTACAAATCCTTTTTATCATAATCATATCCACTTGAGTCTACTATTTTTTCAAATCGACGAATGCTGATACCTGTTTCTTTAATCTCTACTAAATCCTCAATCGTTTTGCTAGGTTCACCAAATGCTTTAAGGATCCCTTTGTACAGAGGCATGGGAAGTAAATGATAAAAAGGCAACTTACTTAATATGCCACTTCTGCAAATTTGTTGATGTCCACCAAAAGGCATTCTCCAAGGTGGAAAGCCAAAAAAAATCTTGCCTGTAGGTTTAATGAATTGAGCCAAGAAGGGCATAAATTTCTCTTGGTTATGAATGTGCTCTATCACATCTCTCATAAAGATCAGGTCAAAGTTGCCTAATTTTTGAGGGTCTATATTATAGATATCCTCACAGATAAGTTCAGCTTTTGCATTTGGGGTTTGCTCCTTGATATACAGTTTAGCTCGTTCTATTTGAGGGCAGTTTAAATCTATACCCACCACTTCGCAACCCCGCGCGACAAAAGGCATTAGATTTCCTCCTTCTCCACAACCAATTTCAAGAACACGTGTCTGTGCATTAATCGTCATGACCTCCTCTACGTATGGTATCACATACTCAGTAGTGGTAATCCCTTGTTCTTCAAAATATATCTTCCTATCCTTATGCCTTTCTTGCATTCTTTGTGGTATTATCTAACAATAGTTATACCCACGAAATAGGCTTTTTGTTAGATATTTTCTCAAATATAGCCATTTCCTATATATGTATTTAGTAGACTCAACATTAAAAATTTTTGGACAAGAGGTGGAAGTGGTATACCCATATGGGTTGGGTCGGTAGGGGCGCGTCGCTTCGCGCCCTTACATGCGATGGCATGGGTGTAGGAACGGACGACTCGGTCTCGACCGACTACAAACGAAACGTTAGTGGAGTATGTGGGAGAGTCGAGATGGCCCCTAATGAAACTCTACATTATGCCCGATAGTACGAACAAAGGATCTAAGTTCTATAATGTAGCTTCCCTTTGCATAGTAAGTATAATCAAATTCGTAAATAGAATTGACAGGAAGATCAAAAACATCTTCTCGAAACAGAATTTTTTTGGTCTTCTTGTCCCTTAAAACAATTTCAAAGATGTTGTAATTCAAGGTCTCAAAGTCGATTAGAAAAATATGCTTCTCCTTATCTTGATAGAAACTCCAATTATCATCTGAAACGATAGGATTGTCTTCTAAAACATCTGCGAAAAGAGTAGAAATCTGAGTAGTAGCAGACTGTGCTTGAAGTGAAAAATTAGTCACAAATAAACCCAAAGTTAGGGTCAAGATAATATGTTGCATGTTGTGAATTTGAGTATCTACACAGTTAGTTCGGTAGCTTTAAGACGCATATTTACAGACTAGTAACTAATACTAATCCCTTTTGTCGTTCATTAGTCAAGTGCCGCTAGCGCAGTTTCTACAACATCAAGTATATTGTTATATATAGGGTCCTGATCTACATCTATTTTATCAAATGACATCCAGATAGCCTGTTCAATATTCTCTTCTGCTTGCGCGACTAATTCTTGCTTCGGTGCAGTAGCCGCGTACCAATAGGTCTTCTTTAGATATCGCTTTTTGTCTATTTTATAGGTGTGAAAGGTAGTAAGCAGGTATCTCTTTAGCATCACATCACGTGCACCCGTCTCTTCTTCAATTTCCCTAACTGCAGCTGACCGAATGGATTCGCCCTTTTCAATTTTGCCTTTAGGCAGATCCCAGAATCCTAGTCGGTGAATCATAAGGTAGTCGCCTTGTTCGTTGGTGACAAGAGCTCCAGCTGCCGAAAGCACCTTGAAAAGATTGAGAAAATCCCCTATCAAAATATCTACGTCTGGATACTCTATGACAACTGCTAGCAGTTTGTTATTCTTTTCTAGCAAATCAATATGATTGAGAAGATGCTTGTTCTTGCCCGAATATTTAGAAATCAAGACCTTGCTAGAGTCCATATACAATCCCAAATCGGAAGCCTTTTGGCATAAATAAAGTGGTGTTTCCTGAATGTAAACTTTCATCAATTCTAATAAATTACGTTTCTTTGTGCGATTTTAATATATAACATAACAAACACTCCCTCAAAAGTATGGTCGATAATATAGCCCGCAATGTCGCTTCTTATCTATTGCAAATAAATGCAATAAAATTAAGTCCTCAAAATCCGTTCACCTGGGCCTCTGGTATAAAGTCGCCTATATACTGCGACAATCGCCTTATTCTCTCTTTTCCGGAAGTAAGAAATCAAATTAAGGAGGCACTGAAGGAGGCTTGTACTAAGTTTGGGGATTATGATCTTGTAGCGGGAGTAGCTACAAGTGGTATTCCGTTTGCCGCGCTACTTAGCGATGCCACACAAGAACCTATGGTATATGTTCGTAGTAAAGCAAAAGGACATGGTCGTCAAAAAATGACAGAAGGAAAATTTGAAGCAGGGCAAAAAGTGATTGTCATTGAAGACTTAATTTCCACAGGCGGTAGCTGTTTAAAAGCGGTCGAAAACTTAAGAGCAGATGGTCTTGAAGTCGTTGGTGTGCTGGCTATTTTTAGTTATGGTTTTGACCAAGCAACTGAAAACTTTAAAGCACATAATTGTGCATTCAATACGCTTTCCAATTTCCCAATCCTACTAGACGAGGCTATTGCTCAAAAATATATTGAGGAGGCTGACTTGAACACTATCCAAAAATGGCGAGAAAACCCAAAACAATGGTTGGATACCACCGTTTCATAGGTATAAACCGATTTAAGATATTATAGAAACACGAATTTAATGGCATTTATAAATAAGCAATCTGAGGCGTTTTTGGAGAAGTACCTCAATAATGCATCTCCTACTGGATTTGAGGCTCCTGGACAAAAGTTGTGGTTGGACTACATCAAGCCATATGTAGACGAGTGGGAAATTGACAACTATGGGACTGCCTACGCTGTCATCAACCCCGGAAAGGAATATAAGGTAGTCATAGAAGCGCATGCCGATGAGATATCCTGGTTTGTACATTATATCTCTGATAAAGGATTTATTAGCGTTGTTAGAAATGGAGGATCTGATCATCACATAGCTCCCTCGAAGCGCGTGGATATTCATACCAAAAAAGGTATTGTGAAAGGGGTTTTTGGATGGCCAGCGATACATACTCGTAAAGGTAAGAACGCCGTGACAGGTCCAAGTACGGATAATATATTTATAGACATAGGAGCGAAAAACAAAGAAGAGGTTGAAAAGATGGGCGTTCATGTTGGTTGTGTGATTACCTACGAGGATGAAATGATGAAGTTAAATGACCGCTTCTATGTAGGCAAAGCATTGGATAACAAAATGGGGGGATTCTGCATTGCTGAAGTGGCAAGAATGCTTAAGGCAAAAAAGAAAAAATTACCTTATACATTATACATAGTGAATGCGGTGCAAGAGGAAGTCGGGCTTAGAGGGGCAGAGATGATAGCTAACACCCTTGCGCCTAATGTAGCCATAGTTACTGATGTTACCCATGATTCTAGTACCCCACTAGTGAATACTAAAAAAACGGGAGACATCAAATGTGGTGATGGACCTAGTTTGACTTATGCCCCAGCGGTACATAACAACTTACTTAAACTTATCGAGCAAACTGCGGACGCAAAGAAGATTCCTTTCCAAAGAGAAGCTTCTTCGCGGTCAACTGGTACAGATACAGATGCATTCGCTTATTCAAATGGTGGAGTACCTTCTGCACTGATATCCCTTCCCTTGCGGTATATGCATACCACGGTAGAGATGGCAGCAAAAGAGGATGTAGAGAACGTGATTAAACTTATTTACGAAGTCTTGTTGGCTATCAAAAAAGATCATAATTTTAAGTACTTCTAAATCACGCTGACATTTTCTAGGATGGGAGTATTGACCAGAGCTATTGACATCCTCTTGTACACCAATATTTGGATTGCAGGTTCAGCTTCTGCGCTCTTCGTATTTACCCACTTTACTTTGCGCGGTTCTTTTGGAAACCACAATCTTGTCTTTTTACTGCTTACCACTTGCACCTGGCTATATACCTTACATCGTTTTATTGGACTAGGAAAAGTCGAGACTTTTAAACATGGGGGGCGGTTTCAGAAAATAAAACGAAATAGGAATATTATTTTAGGAGTAGGAATTATTTCTTTTTTAATATCCATTGTTCTCACTTTCACCCTAATTATTTCACAGTTTTATGTGCTTGCCGTGCTAGGGATTTTATCCATGTTATATGTATTGCCTGTATTCAAAAATGGTAAGCGCCTAAGAGATATAAATTATGTGAAGATTTTTATCATCTCATTGGTATGGGCAGGTTTAACCGTTTTACTTCCTTCAGTTCAGTCGTCTGGAATTGGGTTTGACTTACTTATGATAGGCCTTTTTCTAGAACGCTTTCTGTTTATATTCGCTATAACTTTACCTTTTGACATCAGAGATTTAGACGTAGATAGGATGACTGGCGTAAGAACAATCGCTGCGAATATTGGTGAGCGGCCAACTTATTATCTTTCAGCAAGTTTGTTAATTCTTTGTTCTACATTGGTTTTGTATTTGCATTTTTTAGAAATGTTGGACTCCACTATCTTAAGTATTCATTTGATTTGCAATTTGATAACTATTATAATAATCGGATTAGCACTGAGAAAGAAACATGATTGGTATTTTACAGGTGCTTTAGATGGAGTTATGTATTTGCCATTCTTACTTTTGGTGCTTTCAATTCTAATATAGAAATTCTCTTATTTAATTTTGATTTTTTGGGGCCATCACGATCCCTACCGGGACGTGAGCAGACTCTCCACTATATACAAAAAAAGAGGCGCAAAAAATTGCACCTCTTTTTTTGTATGCCGTTTCGATTCTTTGTCCTTGCGCTCTCCGAGCGACTCGCTTAGGCTTTCGCCACGCACCAATAAGAATTGAAATCTTTCAGTTTGCTCAACTACAAAAAGTCTACTTTTCCAGAATCCAAATTGTAATATGCAGGAACTATTTTTATCTGTCCTGAAGCAGCTGCATCTCCAATAATTTTAGAGTTCGCCTTCATAGCCTCCACAGTTAATTCTGCATTTTTCTTTACTACATCATTAACTTCAGCACCTGCAGCACTAGCCTCTATAGCTGGCTTAATGTGTCCTAATAAATGATTTAGATTTGGTCCATTGTCTCCACCTGCAATCGCCGCTGTAACCGCACCACAACTTTGGTGACCTAAAACTACGATTACTTTAGAACCAACATGTGCGACAGCATATTCAATACTTGCCATACTTGAGCTGTTAGCAATATTTCCTGCTACTCTTACAACAAACAACTCACCTAGTCCTGAATCAAAAGCGAACTCAGGTACTACACGACTATCTGCACAACTAAGTACAATAGTGTGTGGAGACTGCCCTCCTGTTAGTTCACCTCTTCGGTTACTATCTTGTAGTTTTCCATCTAGTTTGTCAGCAACAAATCTATCATTTCCTGCTTGTAATCTTCCAACAATTTCATCAATACTCATCAAATTTATATTTTGCTTTAATTAAAAAATGCTGTTTAAATGTGTCACTAATATAAGAAGGAATTTTGAAATAAAAGGTTTAAAATATTGGTAAATAATGCTTTACATTATAGGGGCTAATTAGTCTGAGACGAAAAAAATGGGATATAGATGCTAATCTATATCCCGATATCTAACAAACAAAACCAACTAAAAACCAATTAGGACTAATTTAAGGTCTTAATCCTATGTTTCAATTAAAACGGCCTTGCCTTTATATTTGCTGTTTTGTTTAGATAACTTTAACAATTAGCACTATTCTAGGCTAAAATCATGCTAAAAAAGCATGTTCATACCCATTTTTACTGCCACATGATTGACTTTAGAGCGTTCACGATGACTGCTTAAGTCTATTCGGTATTGCGCATTCGGAATACTCTCAGGAGAAGCCCTATAAGTTGTAGTGCTTGATTCATTGTAAGACACACTAGCATCTATATAGAATCCATCAAATACTTTAACAGCTAAACCTGCACCAATGCCAGCGAGTAATGCAGTACCATGTGTTCTTGTTTCCGCTTCATATAACTCTTCAGGGTCTTCAAGCATACTTAGTGAGCTAAAGAATGTGGCACCACCAATTTGACCCTGTACATACGGTCTGAAAAGTTTTGTATCGTCAACTGCGTAGTATCTTGCAATGCCTTGATAAGTATAAAAGCAATCATCCTCGTTTGTTTCTATAATAGCATTTTGCGAATTGCCGAAATCTACACTTCCTTGATGGTCCTCATTCTGATACATAGATACACTGAAAGACGCTCCCACTTGTAAGTTTTTATCTTTTAGTGGACTTATTAGGTATTCAATAGAAATACCTGTAGGACGGTGCATTAGATTTTCTTGAAATTCTCCAAGCGGTACTGTATGTAGAACCTGGAAGTTCATCGCCTGTTGTGCATGTAGTCCAACAGTAATGAAAACAAAGGATATTATTAATAAAAGCTTTTGCATATTGAGTATAGTTATGAATTTGTTTTCTAACATTATATATTGTCACTCGTAAATTAAAGAATTATACTTTCTCGAACAAATAATTAACATTTAGCACTTTATAAACATGGAATATAGAAGACTAGGAAAATCTGGATTACAAGTAAGCGCACTCTCGCTGGGCTCATGGCTGACCTTTGGAAAACAAATAAGTGATACCATGGCAGAAAAGCTTATGCACTTAGCTTATGATAAAGGGGTTAATTTTTTCGATAATGCCGAAATCTATGCTACTGGGAAATCTGAAATTGTAATGGGAAAGATATTAGCCAAATCCAAATGGCGCAGAGATAGCTATATCGTTTCTAGTAAAGCTTATTTTGGAGATGGAGGTAAGCTTCCCAATCAAACTGGTTTAAGCAGAAAGCACTTATTTGAAGCTTGTCACGCTGCCTTAAAAAGATTGCAAGTAGAATATCTTGATTTATTCTTCTGTCATAGACCAGATAAAAAAACCCCTATCGAAGAAACGGTATGGACTATGAATCATCTCATACAACAAGGTAAGATACTTTACTGGGGAACATCAGAATGGTCTGCACAAGAAATCATGGAGGCACACATGGTGGCACAGAGACTAAATCTCATAGGCCCTCTTATGGAGCAACCTCAATACAATATGTTTCACCGTCAAAAAGTTGAAGTAGATTATAATCAAATATATAAGACTGTAGGCCTTGGTACTACTATCTGGTCTCCTCTTTGTTCAGGGGTTCTCACTGACAAATACCTTGGCAAATTCCCCAAGGGGACACGCTTGGGAATGGAGGGTTTGGAATGGCTTAAGGAGCGCTCGCTTTCAGAAGAGAGATTGGAAAAGACAAGGTCCTTAAACGACCTTGCACTATCCTTAGGTACAAGTCTCCCTAGACTAGCCACAGCCTGGTGTCTAAAAAACCCAAATGTAAGTACTGTTATTCTTGGTGCGAGTAAAAAGAACCACCTTGAAGAAACTTTGAAATCAGTTGAAGATATATCTCTAATTAATCAAGAAGTTAGTGAGCAAATCGAGTCGATTTTGGATAACAAGCCTGTGCATCCGCAATGGTAAGGAAAAGAGGTGCTAGGATTTAAGTTTTAGGTGGCTTCTTAATTAGCAATTAGGCTTATACTCTAATTTCAGATAAATTTCATTTTGAACGTAAATACAAAAATGGTTTAGACAAAATTGTTTAAACCATTTTTATATCAAGGTAATGAACTGAGCTATAGTTATTTTACTAAAACTTAACTCCTAATACCTTCTTTTCATACCTTGACAATACTCTTCACATCCACAACCCAACCAAAGGTGTCCTCAATCTCCCCTGCTCTTAAAGCATTTATTTTTTCTCTTAAGCCATTAGCTGTAGCATGAGTAGATGAATCTGACAAAGTGTATAGCTTGTCTTTATAGCTAAACTCACTCACGTTGGCAACTACTGCTGCTGTACCTGACCCAAACATCTCTATGAGGTCTCCTTTATCAAAAGCCTCCACTACTTCATCCATGCTGATTGGTCTTTCTTCAACAGTGACACCATCTGCTTGGAGCATTTTTATAAGAGACATTCTAGTGATTCCTTTCAATATGCTTCCAGAGGTATTAGGCGTAACTACTTTATCTTTGAAAACAAAGAACAAATTCATCGTTCCGACTTCTTGTACGTATTTGAATTCTTTTGCGTCCAACCAAATTACCTGATCAAATCCTTTTTCATTAGCTAGATGCGCAGGCAATAAGGAAGCTGCATAGTTACCAGCTGTCTTCGCTTCTCCAACACCTCCTTGAGCCGCTCTGATAAATTCAGTTTCTGCTAATAATCTGACTGGCTTCGGATAGTAGGGCCCTACGGGTCCAGTGATAATTATAAACTTATATGAATTAGAAACCTTAACGCCTAGCTTCGCTTCAGTTGCAAACATGATAGGTCTGAGATATAATGCAGATCCTTTAGCTTGGGGAATCCAGTCACGCTCCATGTCAACGATAGCATGGACCGCTTCCAAAAACATTTCTTCGGATACTTCTGGCATCATCATTCTTCTAGCAGAAGCATTCAATCTAATAACGTGTTGTTCTGGTCTAAATAAAGCAGGCGTGCCGTCATTTTTTAGAGAAGCTTTCATTCCTTCAAAAATGGATTGTCCATAATGTAAAGCCAAGTTTACAGGACTAATAGCAAGGTCTCCAAAAGGAATAATAGAATGATTGGTCCATTTCCCATCGATAAAATCTGCGACGTACATATGATCAGAAAAAGTTTGACCAAAAGGTATATTGTCAAAATCTAGTTGATCTAATTTGGAATGGGTAACTTTGCTAATATTTATATTACTCATACATAAGGTTTAAGAAGGTTAACATTTGGTAGATATTGATACAAATATAGGACTTTTCTAAATTAAATTTTATTATTGGCCAAGTTTATAGTGCAAAACAATACTTAATACTACTTATGACGGTTGATGCCAAATTAAATATCTTTTATGTCGTTTAACACATTTAATCTAATAGCTCATTCTAAAGAAGCACACAAGCAAACAATGGATAAGCCAAGCAACTCATTCAAGGTAATGGTCGTCTTAGAGGCACAAGAGGATAACGATCTTCTTGACGGACTGCTTAACAAGATTCTCGCGGCCATTAAAATTGACTTATCAAAGGACGTATGCCTAGTCAAAAAAGAAGACCTACATACCAGTTTAAACATTTTGAAAGTGATAAAAGATTTGGGAATTAACAAAGTTCTTAGCTTCGGTTTGAAACCCCAGGTATTGAACTTGAATTTTTCATCAAAGTTTTACAAACCCGTTTACTCTGGTGAACTTTCTTTTCTATTTGTAGACTCACTATCTGTCTTAGACAAAGATTCAGCAAGAAAAAAAGCACTTTGGGATAATTTGCAAAACTTATTCTTAAATGCGTAGCTGATGGAAAAATTATTGTTTGTAACAGGTAATCAAAACAAGGTCAAAGAAATTCGTGAGATGCTTGGTGATATGCTTCATTTGCAAGGTCTCAAAGATGTAAACTGGACCCAAGATATCCCAGAGACGACTGGGACTATTCAAGGCAACTCTTTGCAAAAGGCGATGACTGTTTTTGAAAAACTTGGCTTAGATTGCTTTGCCGAAGATACGGGATTAGAAGTGAATGCATTGAATGGAGAACCAGGAGTAGATAGCGCTATATATGCAGGACTGGACAAAAGCTCAGAAGATAACATGGATTTGTTATTGACAAATTTGAAAGACAAAAAAGATAGAAGAGCTCAATTTAGAACCGTGATTACACTTATAATTAATAGTGAAAAGCACTTTTTTGAAGGAATTTGCAAGGGGACTATAAGTGAAGCCAGGCAGGGAATTGGAGGCTTTGGATACGACCCTATTTTTATACCTGATAATTATTCATTATCTTTTGGAGAATTATCACCTCAAGTAAAAAACCAAATCAGCCATCGCGGAAAAGCGGTAAGGCTGCTAATTGATTACTTAAAAACCATTTAAAGTGAGTTTTAATACTGAGGAAAAACTATTGAAAGGCTGTCAAAGCGGTCAAACAAAAGCCCAAGAAGCTTTATATCGCTTGTATTCGCCCACCATGTTTGGTATCTGTTTGCGGTATGGATCAGATTATCATACCGCAGAGGACATTTTGCAAGATGGCTTCATCAAGGTGTTTAAAAACATTCGCCAATTCAAAAACAACGGTTCATTGGAAGGATGGATAAGACGTATTTTCGTTAATACGGCTATTGAGTACTATCGAAAGACAACTAGGTCTTTTAGATTCTCGCCGTTAGAAGTAGTTGTGGAAAAGTCTGTTAATGACCATCAATTAATGGACCTAGAAAGAGATGAGTTATTGAGATTGATACAGCAGTTACCGGATGGGTATCGTCTTGTTTTCAATCTATATGTCATAGAAGGTTTTTCTCACCAAGAGATTGCAGAAAAGCTTAAAGTTAACCTCGGGACTTCAAAGTCTCAACTCGCGAGAGCAAAAAAATATTTACGCAAATTAATACTTGCGCAACGAGCTAGTGAAGAAAAAATTTTACAACAGGCTAGAAGTTATATGCTAGGATATGTTTAAGAACTACAAAAAACAGCCAAGAGAAGAAAATTGGCAAAACATAGAAAACAAGTTGCAGAAGGACCGTGTTCATGAAAACATCAAGTCTAAGTTTGATGGCTTTGCCCCTACTCCTTCCTCTAAAAACTGGAATGCTATCCAGCAAGGAATAAATACACCACAACCAAGATATTATGCGCTTCGTATCGCAGCAGCGGCAGCGTCGATTGCGTTACTTTTCTTTTTGTTTGTAAACAGAACTCAAACAAACCAATACAACTTTGCAGACTTTAGCCAAAATATAGACTTTAGTGAAGAGTTAGCATTCCACATTTGTGAGGACCCTCCGATCGTAGTTTTGGATATCGTTAAGCCAGTTGTCAAAACAGAGAAGAAAAAAACTAGAAAGAAACGTAAGAAAAAAGAAGCGAAGCAAAAGAGGCTTTTGGATATCATCCTTGCCGATGATGATAACATCACTTCTAAAGTAGATTCTATGCGCATTGCTGAGTTGCTGCGTCCTGCCAATATGCTTCCAGAAGAAAGCATGTTTGCCAGTACAGGTGGCTCCTATTACTACCGCCAAGGTAATCAATTCAAAAAGATGTATTCCCTTCCAGAAGTAGATTACCACTTAGAGATGCCTATCGATACGCAAGGTCCATTTTTGTATGAATTATTGATTGAGGGAGAAGGAAAAAAATTTTAATTACTTACTGCTAATATTCAGAAGCTACTTTAAGTTTACCATTTAGTCTTCCAGAAAAAATATTAGATTCAAAATAAGAATCTCCGCGGACCAGCACGTACTTGAAAGTTGCTTTGTACATACCATTTGTTATTCCTCCAAAAGTAACAGCTAGTTCTTTAGGTTTTAAGATGACTGGATCTAATCCTTGATAAGAATTACTCTTTGTAAGAACTTTCCAATTTTGATTGTCAAATTTTACTAATAAGAGTAAAGCAAAAGACCCTCCAGTACCTATTGCCAAAGTGTCGTGTGAAATATTCTCTATAATAATTGGATATGCCTGATAGTCATTGCCAGTATTACTGTTCACTTCAGATACTATTTGGTTAGTGTTTACAATAACTTTTAAATCTGTTAAAGAAGGCTCTTTATACTTTAGATTTAAATTTGAGCTATCTATTACATTCTCTAAAATAATAGGTTCGTTCTTATGGCCTATATATTTATTCTTATGGTGACCCAAATCATCAATTTCGCTTATGTAATTAGAAGAAGAAAATGTGTGATTTGCAAAGTTGACTTCCTTAACAGTTGGAACTGAAAAGGTATTCTCTATTTCATATTCACAAGACCAAACTGCAAAAGAAGCAATTAAGAAAATAAGACTTTTCTTAAATCCCATAGATGATTTAGTTAGAATATTTATTCCGTAATATACTAATCCAAAATTAGCCAACATTAAAGAACAGGTTTAATATAGATTTATACCCAACAAAAAAAAAACAGCCAGCAATAACTTCACCATTGAAGCATTTACTGACTGTTAAAAATATCTAAATAAGATCTCGTATATCCTACGCCTCCTCTAAAAACGGATAACGATAATCCGTAGGTGGATTGTAGTTTTCTTTAATCGTACGAGGAGATACCCAACGGAACAAGTTCAAAATAGAACCCGCCTTATCATTAGTTCCAGATGCTCTGGCACCACCGAAAGGTTGCTGTCCAACGACCGCCCCAGTTGGTTTATCATTGATATAGAAGTTACCCGCAGCGTGCTTAAGCTTGCTCTCTGCCATTTCTATAGCGTATCTATCAGTTGCGAAAATAGCACCTGTGAGTGCATAAGGAGAAGTGGTATCTACCTTTTCTAATATCTTTTCATACTTCTTCTCATCGTAAACGTAGATAGTCAATACAGGTCCAAATATTTCCTTTTCCATACTATCATAGCATGGATCAGTAGTAAGTATTACCGTAGGCTCAATAAAGTACCCTTTAGATTTGCTATAAGCTCCTCCGGCTATAACTTTTGCTTTCTTTGCTTTCTTAGCCTGTGCTATGAAGTGACTGATTTTATTAAAGGCACGCTCATCGATAACGGCATTAATAAAATTACTGAAGTCCTCTGGAGAACCCATCTTCATGGTTTCCAAATCAGCTAATAGATGCTTCTCGACATTTTTCCAAAGCTTCTTTGGGATATATGCTCTACTAGCTGCAGAACACTTTTGGCCTTGAAATTCAAAGGCACCTCTTGACAAGGCAGTGGCTACTTGCTTAGCATTCGCTGACTCATGCGCTACCACGAAATCTTTACCTCCAGTCTCTCCTACAATTCGAGGGTAAGACTTATATTTCGAAAGATTACTTCCAATAGTAGACCACAGAGAATTAAATACCTTAGTCGACCCTGTATAGTGTAATCCTGCAAAATCTTCATGTGAGAAGATAATGTCTCCTGCTACTGGTCCATCTACATGTATCAAGTTTATTACTCCTGGTGGCAGACCAGCTTCCTGTAGGATTTCCATAATTACTATAGCGGAGTAAATTTGAGTCTCCGCAGCTTTCCAAACTACAGTATTACCCATCATAGCGGGTGCAGCTGGTAAGTTTCCAGCAATTGATGTAAAGTTAAAAGGCGTAATAGCAAACAAGAATCCTTCCAAGGCTCTAAATTCCAACCTATTCCAAATACCAGGAGCACTTTCAGGTTGCTGAGAATAAATCTCAGTCATATACTGTACATTGAATCTGAAGAAATCACAAAGCTCTGCGACTGCATCAATTTCCGCTTGATAAATGTTCTTTGATTGTGCCAGCATAGTAGCTGCATTCATCTTTGCTCTATATGGTCCTGCTAGCAAATCAGCTGCCTTTAAGAAGATATTCGCTCTATGTTGCCAAGGCATCTCTTCCCAGGCACATTTTGCTTTAAGAGCAGCATTAATAGCATCCTTAACGTGCTTGCCATCTCCTTTATTGAAGTGACCTAACACATGCTTGATTTCATGCGGCGGATGAATAGCGACCTTCTTTTTAGTCTTTACTTTTTTTCCATTGATAACCATAGGTATATCAATCTCCTTACCCTTCATTGATTTCAGGGCAGCTTTAACCATTTTTCTTTCTGGGCTACCAGGCGCATAGCTAAGTACAGGCTCATTATATGCTATAGGTAATTCGAAATATGCGTTTGCCATTTTATTGATTTTTAGTTGAACTGCAAAAGTAGCTTTTATATATCGACGTACAAAGGCCTAAGGACTAATATTTTGAATAGTCTAAAAGTACTTTCTAATATGTCTTCTAAAGGGTACTAAAAGTTTGGCAGGAGCACTAAATTTAGATTTTTATCACCTTCGGCACAAAAGAACTAACATCTCCTTTTCCTTTGATAATCTCTCGTACGATAGTACTACTGATATGAGAAAATTCAGGTTTAGAAATCAAAAAAATTGTCTCCAAGCCGTCACCAACAATGTTGTTCAGTTGAGATATGGTTTTCTCATAGTCAAAGTCACTAGCATTACGCAGTCCACGAAGAAGATAGTTTGAGTTTACAGTTTGGCAGAAATTGGCTGTCAATCCTTCAAAGTGCGCGACTTCAACTGTTGGTTCATTTGCAAAAACTTTTTCTAACCATGCAAGGCGTTGATTTAAAGGAAAAAGATACTTTTTTTGAGAGTTGACCCCTACTGCAACTATAATCTTATCAAACAATGGGACTGCTCGTTTTACTAAATCTTCATGCCCAGTGGTGATTGGATCGAAGGAACCTGGAAATACCGCAATTTTCTTCATCAATAAGCTTTTGATTCTAACCTAAATTTAGTCAATAATTCTAAATCTCCTAGGGTCTTGACTCCCTTAAAATAAATCTGATTAAGCCACTGCGCAGCCTCAATGATTGGAATATTGGGATTAAACTGGTCTCTGCTAAAATGTAAAAACTTCATGCACAGAAAAGCGTCAAACCAGCGAAAGAACCTTTTCTTAAATGCCGCATAGTCAGATGTATTATTTCTTAGCTCCTCGACCTTTTTTTTATAGTTATGGTTACCCAAGAAAAAAGCCATTGGTTCAGCTGATTTAATTTCTTGCTTTCCTTCATACAATATTGGCAACTGTGATACTAACTTTGCAATCGCTGCGAATGACTGAGGTGCATAAGTAGTTAAAGGCTCATCCTGAATCATTAGGGACTGCATAGCGCGACCTGTACCAAAAGGGACTCTGTCAGAAATTCTTGCCGATGGGATTACAATTGTATCGGTGATATTTCCATAGTTTTCAAAGTGTGTAAACTTATGAATGAAATAAAAATCCTCGCCTGCTTTTCGAGTATTCATCCCACCTTGCTCTTGATATGCTTTTGCACGAACGGCCATGGAGCTGCCTACTGTCTGATACGCATAATTCAAACCAGACCATCGTTGTGCCAGCACATAGTATCGTAAATGTAATTCATACTGAAGAATCGACTCGTTGATTTTAGGATCTTTGGCATTTAACGGATGTTCATAATGAATACTAGCAGCTGGACATTTAGGATGCTTTACGAAATAAGAGTATATAGATTGTAAGTAATTGTCTGTCAATAGTGTATCTGCATCAAGACAGAGTATCACTTGATGCTTAGAATCACTTCCCTCAAATCGCCTAATAGCCTCATCCATCCCAGTCTTACGGGCATAACCTACTCCCGCCTTTTTATGTGAAACTTCATCAATAAATATTGTATGAAGATGTATTGGATTCTTTTTAGCTTTCCACTCGCGTAGCTCAGCTAGACTCCGCTGATTTTGGTCTTTTACATTTCGCTCTTCTTCTTCTCCTTGATTGACCACCACAATAACTTCCATCTCCGCTTCAATAGGCTGACAAGCTGAAAGACTATCTAGGGTATCTGTAACCGCAGGTTCATTATAGCACGGTATCACAATTACAATACTTAATTCCTTACTTGGCGCAGTAGAAATAAATGACGGATAATTAGCGTGCTTTTCTAAATATGAATTTCCTTTGTCAGAATGCATCAAGAAATAAAGGTAAGGTTTTTAAGACTGGCTTTTCTATTTATAAATATGGATTTGTCTAGAAGGAAAATCTATAGCTACTTTCTTCCCTTCTAGAAATGGAAAACCTATCAAACCATCTAATTTTTCACTTAGCCCTTCATTAATAAAATTAAAGTCTAGGATGGAAAATTCATGATTGCGCTCCACATGTTTATCCATGATAAATTTTTGCACACTAACGTTTTTGGTTTCTGTGTTATCACTACTTGCACTTTGAATAGAAGTAATACCGGAATCCTTAAGAGACCTCTCTCTTAAGTAAGACGCAGACAAGCCGTCCAGAATACTAATCTCTGCCCCGGTATCCAAGATCATCCTTAGATTTTGTTTACCTATTTTTATTTCAACGACAATAAAGTGTTCTTCTAAAGTGAATGGAATGCTTTTGTCGATTTCCTTTTTGGGAATTTCTTTGACTATGCCCCATAGCTGATTTTCATAGTCCAAGACTAAAATAGATTGATCAAAAATATCACCTCCTACTAGCCCAGAAAAACGATGAAGAATTTCATCTTCAATATGCTCTAGATCCATTTGATGGGCTAGAAATTCTTGTTTAGTTATATTAAGAATTTTGAATTCATCGACGATATATTCTCCTATGCTTGTATTACCTGTGAGGCCACTTGCGATATACAAGTCGTCTAATTGAGTCTTATCCAACTTATTATTGAGAATCAAACCTGGTGCACCAGTATCCAATATATATGTGGAGGCCACACCATTATGGGCACCATTTACAAAGGTCAATCCCCCAACTAATTTAAATGGAATTAATTCGTCATCATCAGATGTCAATCCAGGCTTATCTACAGAAGGAATAGCTCCAAAGGAAAATACCTTTTTACTAGTGATTTGTGCAGTGATGTTTAGCCAACATAATAGGCATGCTAATGCCAAGAGTGATTTGTTCATTGGTTTGTCAGAGTGTAGAAACGGCATAAAAGGACTACTAAATGAATACAATCATTTAGATAGACTTTTATATCACATCATTGAGTCTACACCGAGAAGTAAGGATAATCCAAAAATAGGATATTTTGGATGAGATTTGCACTTTTTAGAAACTCAGTGATGCTAGAGAATCTGCTAGTTGAGAAAAATGTAAATATCGCCAAAAGATTCATTATTGGTTATTATGACTTTTCGGAGTGGACTCTTTGTTAAAAAAAAGGGGTTCCCGAGGGGAAGGAAAGGGAAAATACTGCCTATTATATCTAGGCTGCTATACCACTATGAACTATATAAAAATGGGATTAGTTCCCAAAAGAGTAGCTTTATCAGATATTGATTTTAACCATAACTTGTCAGCGTGTTCTGCTAGCTATTCCATCGATAAGTATCGACATCCAATTGGGCAAGATCTAAGATACGATCCACAACTGTTGCAACTATCTCTTCAGTTGTCTTTGGCTTACTATAAAAAGAAGGTATGGCAGGGCAAATAATGCCTCCTGCGAGAGTGACAGTGCGCATGTTTTCAATATGAATAAGGCTCAAAGGAGTTTCTCTCGGTACTAGGATTAGTCGTCTTCTTTCTTTTAATGCTACATCGGCTGCGCGTGTAGTCAAGTCATCTGATACTCCACTAGCTATTCTACC
>CAYWOZ010000021.1:0-25100 GCA_964458675.1 uncultured Saprospiraceae bacterium | reverse complement strand
TTTGCGATGATAAATGGAATTAAAATTTACAATTTTTGATTACATCTTGAATGGGGTTAATAGAGGTGCCCAATTGGTCAATACTAGAGGTATTGTTTCATTGATTATCTTTGCAATGTATGAAAGAAGTATTTAAAGATCTTATTGTTATTGAATTAGCAAGTGTCTTAGCAGGACCTGCTGTAGGTATGTTCTTTGCGGAGCTTGGAGCAAAAGTTATTAAGTTTGAAAATGAAACTACTGGAGGTGACGTAACAAGAACTTGGAAAACAAAATCGGAAGATAAATCTAAGGCCTATTCTGCATACTATTGCTCTGTAAATTATAATAAAGAGGTAATACTAAGTGATTTATCAAAGTCGGAAGGCAAAAGTGAATTGGTAAGTTGGCTAAAGAAAGCTGATATAGTGGTGGCTAATTTTAAGAATTCTTCTGCTTTAAAATTGGGTCTAGATTATAAGTCTGTTAAGAGGATTAAAGAGGATATTATTTATGCACAATTAGATGGATATCCTGATGGAGAAGATAAAGTAGCCTTCGATGTGGTTATGCAGGCAGAAACAGGATTCTTATCCATGTGTGGTCAAGAGGATGGACAAACTGCTAAAATACCGGTAGCTTTAATAGATGTTTTGGCAGCTCATCAATTAAAAGAAGGAATTCTTATTGCCTTATTAAAAAAAATGAAAACAGGTGAAGGTAGTTATGTAGAATCTTCTCTTTATGAAACTGCCATTTGCTCATTAGCAAACCAAGCCACCAATTGGTTGATGAATAATTCTATTCCTCAAAAGATGGGCACCCTCCATCCTAATATAGCTCCCTATGGTGAATTATTTAAAACCAAGGATAACAAAACTGTGGTTTTAGCTGTAGGTACAGAAAATCAATTCATCTCACTGTGTGCAATTTTAAATCTAAATCAACTATCTGACGATGATCGTTTTCGTAAAAATGTGAATCGAGTCCAAAATCGAAAGTTACTTTCTGATAAGTTAGCGGCCCCCATTACAAATCTTACTTTAAATGATTTCCAAATGGCTTGTAAAAAAAGCAAAGTTCCTATGGGGCTTGTGCAAAACCTAAAAGAAGTATTTAGAGACCCGAAGGCCCAAAAGCTGATACTTACAGATTACGATGATACGGGATATGAAAGTAAGAGAGTAAGCACGATTTCTTTTTCAATAAAATAAATTCAAGTAGAGTTTTACCTTAATGTGTAATTGTCATTCCATCAGTTATATGTAAATGACATATATTTATTATATACATATAGAAGACAAGAGTGGTACTTTATTACATCCATTTGTCTCCATGTCATTGATTTAGAGAGCATTTAAGCATATCTTTGTAAGTACACTTCATATTCTGAAGGTCCTATTAATCGATTCAAGTACAAATAAACAAGGCAGGTTTTATAACAGTTAGGCGCATTGCAATCAATGGGCCTATTGGTATATTTAAACGATTTCCCTATGATTAGGACTTTGCCTTGTATTGTTGTATTTATTTTCTTTTATGTTTTGAGCAGTGCTCAGGATATACATTTTTCTCAATTCTATAATGCCCCTGTAAATATAAATCCAGCACTCACTGGTTCTTTTGTTGGTGATACTCGCTATGTGGCTAACTATAGAAATCAATGGCGACAGGTTCCAGTCAACTACTTGACCTTTGCAGGTACCTACGATACTAAACTTAAAAACAACTTTATCAAATTTGGAGATTTAGCGGTTGGTGGTCATTTTCACTACGATATTGCTGGAGACTCTAAGCTTTATAATACTCAACTTTCTGCTATTGCATCATTATCTAAAAAACTAAATGAAAGAAATCGATTAGCACTTGGTTTGAGCGCAGGTATAACTGCCCTAGGTTTTGATTACGATGATTTAAGATTCAATTCACAGTTTGATGGAGAAGTATTTAATCCTGACTTAGCTAGTGGAGAAGAACTTTTAGACGCAAAGAATAATATTATTTATCCAGATTTGACTGTTGGAGTAAATTGGAGCTATCGAGTAAAGAATACAAGAAGTTACTTCAATGTCGGTTTAGCAGCTGTGCATTTCAATGCGCCTAAGACAAACTTTTATGAGAACCGAATAGATAGAATTGACGCTAGATTCAATGTGTTTGTCGATGGTGCTATACAAGTGCACAGAAGATTAGATATACACGCTAGGACATTAGCTCAACGTACAGGGCCTGAAAGTGAATTCTTGATAGGCTTAGCTGGCCGCTTTTATTTAGACCCACATTTACTCAATGAATCTGCTATTGAGTTAGGAGTTAACTATAGATTTTTTGACTTAGGAGATGCATGGTCACCTACCATCGAATTCCATCATAGAGCAATAACTGTAGGGCTTAGTTATGATATCAATGTGTCAGACTTTGATATAGCCACAAACAATAGAGGGGGATTGGAAATAGCTATAATATATAGGACGGCGAGAACGCCCGATGGTAAACCGAAAGATTGTAAAATATTTTAATACGAGCTTGTGAAAAAAGTCATCAACATAATTATAATCCTAATTCTTAGTAACGCGGCTCATGCCCAAGTGTACAAAGCATATCTGACTGCCGCAGATAAAGCTTATGAATCAAATGATTTTCGCTCTGCAACTTCATATTATGGAGAAGCTTTAGAATTAGAAAAAGAACCTGGATCGGCTTTACTTATGAAATATGCTGATGCTGCGAGAAAATATAAAGCTTACAATACTGCGGAAAGTGCCTACTTAAAAATTCTTGAAAAAGAAGAAGAAGAATATAAAACCGAATCCTTATTCCAATTGGCTCAAATAAAATTGGTTAAAGGAGAATACGAATCTTCAAAAACAGTATTCGATAAATACCTTCGACAAAATGATAACAATGAAGCTAGAAAAGATCAAGCTGCTAAAAGTCTAAAAGATTTAGAATGGGTAATGTCCATAGAGAAAAATGAGAGCACTGTTGTTGAAAGATTAGACAATCAAGTGAATACTGAATATTCAGAAATGAGCCCTTTCTATTTGCAAGATAAATTATACTATTCTTCCAACAATTATTTTACAAGCAATGAAGAGACAAAACCATTTAGTAAAATCTATACTTTCGAGAATGGTGCATCAAAAATATTAGATAGTAGTATTAATGATGGTGAGCAACATACTGGACATTACACACTTAATTCAGATGCTTCCAAAATTTATTTTACAAAGTGCCTTTATCAACTAAATGAAGTAAATTGTAAAATATATGTTCAGAACGTAGGAGACAAGAATTCAGCTAAAGCACTACCGCAAAATATAAATGCACAAGGATCTCACAACTCTCAACCCAATATAGGAATTGATCCAAGCTCTGGTGAAGAAGTGCTGTACTTCGCTAGTGATAGAACTGGAGGTACTGGAGGTCTTGATCTATATTATGCTCCAATTAAAAAGGGTACTTTCCAAGGCCCTTATGCTCTAACGGACTTGAATACTGCAGGAGATGAAGTAAGTCCATTTTATCACAAAGCTTCGAATAAATTATACTTCAGCACGGATGGAAGACAAACTTTGGGTGGCTATGATATTTATAGTGCTTCAAAAGGTGATCAGTGGACTGACATTCAAAACTTGGGCACTGGGGTAAATAGTAGCTATAATGATGCATATTATTTCTTGAACGAAGATGGGACTGAGGCATACTTTTCCTCCAATAGAATCGGAAGCAAATTTATAGATGAAGAATTAGAAGCATGCTGCTATGATATTTATTATGCTAAGACGCAAATAATTGAACAAGACATACTAGTTAAATTATTTGATGCAGAAACAAAAGAACCTTTAAACGGAGTAGAATTAACAGTTAAAGCATTACCATCTATTAGTGAAGAAAGGTATTTAGAGTCCGAATCTTTTGAATACAATGTTACGATTAGAAAGGATCTGGATTTTGAATTGACTTCTGAGAAGTTAGGCTATGAACTTTCAAAGATTGATTTAGACGGAGCAGAAGTTGATAATGAAATAGAGATATATCTTTCTCCAGCAGAACTTCTATTGAATGCCAAAGTGATTAATGAACAAAATGAGGAATTGGGAGACTTTAGTTATACAATTACTAAAGAAGGTGAGAGTACAAGTAATGGAAAAGAAGTTGGCAGTGATAAGCAAATAAAAGAAAAAATTACAAAGCATAAAGATTATACACTTGCTGTTACAAAAGAAGGCTACTATCCAGAGATAATTGTAATCAAGAAGGAAGAACTTAATGATAAAGAGATGCTGGATTTAGATATCAATTTAAAGAAACTCCCAGCTGCTGTGATAGCGAAATTGAATCTTGATGCTTATTTACCCATGCCATTATACTTTGATAATGATTCGCCAGATAATAGGTCAACAGCGAGAACAACTAAGAAAGACTATCATGAGACTTTCATGACTTACTATAGTCGTCTTCCTCAATTTATATCAAAGAGTACGGAAGGCTTAAATAGTGAAACAAGAATTGATGCAGAAGCAAAAGTAAATTCCTTTTTCCTACTAGAAGTAAAATCAGGTGACGATGCATTAGAAGGATTTACGAATCACTTATATAATTTCTTAAAAGAAGGTTCACAGGCAGAAATAATGCTAAGAGGATATGCAAGTCCAAGATTCCAAAGTAGTTATAATGAAGCTTTGACTTCAAGAAGAGTTTGCAGCGTTGAGAATCACTTCAAGCAGTGGAAAGGGGGTCTCCTTGTACCATTCATTAACTCCGGACAACTAAAATTAACAGAACGTCCATTAGGAGAATCAGCAGCACCTAATAATGTAAGTGACGAGATTACTGACCTTAAAGGTTCTATATACAGTATTGAGGCATCCAGAGAAAGAAGAGTAGAAATTTTAGAAATTAAATCTTCCAGTATTTCTCCCTACTAAACCGAAAAAAAGAAATTGATGAACACGTTCTATATACATTTTGATTATTTGGATAAGAGCATAAAGTATGCTAGTATTTTATTGCTATTTATTCTTGCGGGTTTGTTTCCAACGGCCTTACAGGCTACCCATATCATTGGAGGAGAAGTGAACTATACGTGCTTGGGTAATGAACAATACGAAGTGGAATTGATTGTATATCGAGATTGCTTCTTTGGAGCGGACAACGCTTTTTTTGATGATCCTGCTTCTATTGGTATATTCGATGCCAATGGTGTCTTGCTTGATGAGTTACGTTTGCCATTTTTAAATAACGATACGCTTACCCCAATTCTTTCTGATTCATGCCTCTTTGTTCCAGATAATGTTTGTGTTCATACCGCATCTTATCGAGGACAGGTACATTTACCATTTTCACCTGGTGGATATACCATTGTGTATCAAAGATGTTGTAGAAACGAAACGATCACAAATATCATAGACCCACTAAATACAGGAGCTACTTTTACGGCTGAGATATCAGAAACCTCTCTCCAAGAATGTAATTCTGGACCAAAATTTAGAGAATTTCCTCCTTTATTCATTTGTGTAAATGAGCCTATAAACTGGGATCACTCTGCCATCGATATAGAAGGTGATAGTTTAGTATATAGCTTATGTGCTCCATTTTCAGGAGGGGATATCATCAATAATCAACCTCAGCCACCAAATCCACCGCCTTACAATAATATCATTTGGCAAAATGGATTTGGATTGAATAACGTCTTGGGTGGAACAGATATCTTAGCGATTAATTCTTCAACCGGATTGTTAACAGGAACTCCTACAATTCAAGGTCAGTTCGTAGTAGGAATCTGTATTGAAGAGTTCAAAGATGGACAGCTTATTTCTACATCAAGAAGAGACTTTCAATACAATGTTGGTGAATGCGGTATTGTGTCAGCAGGAATTGGAAATGAGACTATTCAATGTGAGAATCAAGATCTTGATTTGATTAACACTTCAAGCAATGCAAATGATTTTGAATGGTTTTTTGGAGACCCTAATAACCCAGGGATTAACTCTATCTTAGAAAACCCTAATTATGTATTCCCCGATACTGGCGTCTTTACGATTACTTTGATTGCAGAACCAAATGGTGAATGTGCAGATACCATTATTCAGGACATCTTATTCAAAAATTCAACAATCGAAGTTGATTTTGATATACTTGTTTTAGAATGTGTAGATTCTGTTTTGTTATCTGTAAACAATATGTCTGTAGATACATTTTTAGGAATAGAAACATACAATTGGCAACTTTCTGACGGGCAGTCATCTGATTTGCCTAATCCTTCTTTTATATTAGCTGAATCGCAAGAATACGTACTTAGCTTAGAAGCGACAGCATTCGATGGATGTTCAGACTTTCAAGAATTTACCTTCTTTGGTAATGTCATTCAGAGTGGTGTAATCGATACTTTTGATATATGCCCAGGAGAATCAGTAAGCCTTAACGAAAATCCCTTCCTAGGACCAAATGTGACCTATTTATGGTCACCTTCAGAGGGCTTAGATAATCCTATTTCCTCTAATCCGATAGCTAGCCCAGAAGAATCTACTGTGTATACAGTGACCATCGAAGATCCTGAATTAGATTGTTCAGGCTCATTTAGTATTCTAGTAGATGTCCAAGAAAATAATGCCATTATACTTTTGGATGATGATGAGGTATTTTGTACAGAGACATACACGGTCTCTGCTCAAACAACCGAGATAGTATCTTACGAATGGTCGCAAGATCCTAATTTCTCAAATATTATAAGTACTGACTCTAGTTTCGATTTTGAGGAAAGTGGCAATCAAACTTTCTATTTGCGCACCGTAGACGAGCTAGGATGTAGTTTTACAGATGAGGTATCTATTGGAGCAGGTGCTCTTAATGTAGAAATCGATAATTTTCCTGAGGAGGCATGTCTAAATAATGCCTTTACTATTGAGGCAACTAATTTAGATTCAGCGGATGATGTGAGTATTGCTTGGGAACCTGCAGCAGCTGTTCTATCTGGTCAGGGCACTCTAAATGCTGTACTAGAACCATTGAGTATTGGACAAAACATCTACTTCGCTACTATTACCAATCAATTTGGATGTGAACGAATAGACACCTTTGAAGTGAATGCTATTTCAGATTCTGCAATTACAGAGGCGGATATCGAAATCAGCAGAGATAATTGTGACCCAAATACAGTAGAATTCTCTAGCAATCATATAAACATAGAGAATTATGATTTCTTATTTGATGATGGTACCCTAGTTAGTGGAACGAGTATACTAGAGTACACATTCCCAGCGCCAGGCACGCATGCTGTTACTTTGATACCTCAAGATTTTGTAGTCTGTGATTTCGAAGATGTTATATTGACTATTGAAGTTCCAGGTAGCTTTTTTGACTTTAGCTTTAGTAGCGAGTTGCTTAATTGTGGTGATGAAATAGCAGTATCTTTGACGAACACAACAACTGCATTTACAGGAAGTATTAGTGCTATTACTTGGACCTTTGAAAATGGTATAATAGAAACAGGCGAAACTATAAATGTGAGCTTTGATGCTGGGGGACTCTATCCATTTACGCTGACTGTGATTTCTGACATAGGTTGTGAAGCGACTTTTGAAGATGTTCTTGACCTGTCTAACTCAAACGTGCTTGATGTTTCAGTTATCGATGCAGAAATATTATCATGCAATGGAGATCCAGTTCAGTTGAACTCAAATGGAGATATTTTGTACACCTATTTCTGGTCGCCAGCAGAAGGTTTAAGTGCTGTCAATGTGATTAGCCCTATGGCTTCACCAACAAGTACTACAGTGTACACTGTAAATGTGCTAGATCCTGTTTCAGGTTGTGAGGTAGAGAGAGAAGTCACAGTACGTGTTCCTGAACAACAATTAGATACAGATTTCATCTGGGCATTTGAAAATTGTCTAGGAGATGCTGTGATTCAGTTCAATGATGCATCCATATATTCTGAGTCTGATATTGCAGCATGGGATTGGGACTTTGGTAATGGAATTACGAGTGCTGAACAGAATCCTTTAGTTACTTTCAATTCAGCAGATGATTTAGTCGTTACATTAACAGTAACTGCGGCAGATGGCTGTACTGAAACACTTACGCAAGACGTTGGTGTGGATTTAGTAGAACTTAATTTACCTGCGGACAACACCCTTGTTTGCTTGGGTTCTTCATTAGAGTTGAATCCGAATGGGTCTGACGAATACGCTTACCTATGGTCACCAGCGACTGGCTTAAATTCTACACTAGCTGCTTCCCCAATTGCGACCCCATTAGAAACTACAACTTACGAAGTAGTAGTTACGGACGCAGCTACAGGATGTGTAGTAGAGCAAACGTTTACTCTCTTCGTTCCTTCAGAAGAAGTTCAGTTAGATTTTGACTTTGAGATTCTTTCATGTGATGGAAGAGGACCAATAGAGGTGCAGTTCATTAATAATTCTACCTATGCGGACTCTGGCTTAGTAGACTTCGAATGGATATTTGAATCCAGTTCAACTTCAATTAATGCAAGTCAAACTGCTCAAGTAGAAAATCCTCTTATTCTGCTTGAAGAAGAAACCACACTTCTTGTAAGCCTGGATATCATTGCAGAAAATGGATGCCAAGGTACTCTCTCAAGAGAAATAGAAATAAATACAATTGACTTTAATGTAAACTTGGAAGAGTTAATAATTTGCGATAATGAGCCTACACCTTTAAATCCTGGTGCAGATCTCAATTTAACTTATCAGTGGTCTCCCGCTATCGGTTTAGATAATCCAAACGCGGCAAATCCATTCGCTAATCCAGATGTAAGTACAGTATACACTTTAACGCTCAGTAACCCTGAACTGGGTACCTGTATTACAACTCAAGAAGTGAATGTTATCATTCCTACAGAAGAAGTGGACGTTGATTTTGATGTGGTATTTGCCAATTGTGGAGGTATTGCAGAATTACAATTTACAGATTTGACATCTACCATAGGTACGGATATCATTGCCTGGGATTGGAACTTTGGGAATGGAATGACTAGCAACGAACAAAATCCTTCTATTGTCATTGAGGAGAGCACAATGCTTAATCCTACACTGACCGTTACCACATCTTCGGGATGCTTTGTAGAGTTGCTTACACCGCAGTCGCTTCCAGTTGATTTGATTATCATTGATGACAATGCCTTCGAAGACATGCTAAATGTATGTATGGGCGAAGATGTTTTTCTCAACGAAGAACCAGATGAACAGTATACATATCTCTGGTCTCCTGCAGATAATTTGGATGACCCGACCAGCGCGAATCCTTTGCTCATTAATGCAGAAGAGAGTCAAGAATTTACTGTTACGATATCAAGTATTTCATTAGATACTTGTAGCATTGAACGTACCGTTTTTGTAAATGTATATGATACTCCCGATACTAGCATACAAGGGGATAATCAATCAGATATTTGTTCTGAGCAAGGCCAACTTTCAGTATCCCTAGGTGCTGGAGAAACAGTAGTGTGGTATGACGATCCTTCCTTTACGGATGTCCTTTCTACTGAGCCAACTATCGTTACAACTCCAGGGACCGGGACTACTTATTTTGCTATGGTCATCAACGAATTTGGATGTGGTAGCGATGTAGTAAGTTTCTTGACTACAAGTAGAATCTTGGATATTGACGGTGATTTTGGAGAACAGATTATATGTATAGATGATGCAACGGAGCTAAACGCTTTCGTCACAAGTGATGAAACTCCTACTGAGTATATTTGGTCCCCTGAAGATCAAATCGATGAGTTCCTTAATGAGACTAGTGTGTTAGTGTCTCCTACATCCCCTACAACCTATACACTTACTGCCCTCAATGAATTTGGATGTAGCGATGAGATTATTTTTGATGTTGATGTTATAAATTTAGCTAACGAAATTGAAGCTAGTATTACTACATCAAATTTGGTGACAGGCCAACCAGTTTCTTTAAGTGTAACTGAAAATGACAATTACACATATAGTTGGACGCCTGCTGCTCCTCTTGATGACCCTACCAGCTCGAACCCTACTTTTATTTTGGAGGAAGAAACTACTTTCGAAGTAGAGGTGACAGATGAGAATGGATGTTCCATCGTTTTAGCGGTTGTTGTGATACCTGCAGACACCCCTTGTGCAGAACCATTTGTCTTCGTACCGAATGCCTTCACACCTAATGGCGATGGTCTAAATGAGCAACTACGAGTCGATGGGAACCAGATTGCAGAAATGTATTTAGCAATATACAATAGATGGGGAGAACGCGTATTCGAAGCTACCGATCAAAGCCAAACTTGGGATGGTACTTTCGAAGGAAAGACTTTGAATCCTGACGTATTCGGATATATCTTCACTGCTACTTGTTCCAATGGAGATACCTTTTCTACTCAAGGAAATATTTCTTTGTTAAGGTGATATATGATTTGGGGATGACCACGATGCAGCAAAAAGCTTCCTACCCATCGAAGCATATTTTGCTGCATCGTGGTCGGGCTCATTCAGGACTCCGCTTTCGCTTCGGACCTAGCGGTCTCCTCTTTACAGGACGTATGCAATACGCCCCTACAGTCGGCTCCTTACTATCCCTCATCCAAAAAAAAAACCGATATCAAGATAAACAGATAAAGCCCTAATTATATATCTACTTTGTCTTTAGAGTGCATTCACCAAACCATAAACGGTGAGTGCGCTCGAAGGCCTTTTTTGCGTAACGCCGTATAGACGCACTGCTGTGCGTCTCCTCTTCGTAAGTGCGTCTCCTCTTCGTAAGTGCGTCTCCTCTTCGTAAGTGTGTCTCCTCTTTGAGTTTGTCTGTTCCCAACCAGAGCGTATAGACGCAAGGCTGTGTCTTTCTCTGTGTGTCCTTACTGTACGTTTATAGAACTTACTATCCCTCCATATTCCTTTTCCGATTCATCTCCAAGATAGCAGATTCTATACCATTGGGAGTCAATTCAAACATAGGAAATATTTGAGAAATAATAGAACAAGTCATAGAACCGTACCATTCATTTTCGCGCATAGGATTGAGCCAGGCCATACGTTTAAAATGTTTACCAAGCGCTTGCCATGCTTTAATACTATCTCTATGGAGTTCATAGGGAGCCATATCCGCATCGCCAATTACAAAAACCGTATAGTTCTTGTTTTGAAGATTTATTTTATCAATAGGCTCAAACTTTGTTCTGGCGGCATCAGAATATAAGCCACCATATATAGAATTATGAAAGTAATAGGTTTTTAAGTCATGCGCAAAACGGGTCTTCATTTTTGCAAACAACTTTTGTACGGTGCGAATGTAAGGAGACATAGACCATCCGCCATTATCTATCATCAATATTACCTGGATACGTTGCTGAATTTTCTCCTTTTCGACAGGTAGAAAAATTCCGCCTTGCTTTAAGCCTTCACGAATAGTTACTGGCACATCTAGAATGATCTCTGAACTTCCTTCTTCTATCCCTTTTAAAGCAGCAAGAGCGGCATCTATATTGTCATCCTTTAGTGGAGCTTTGGCATCGGCAGGGTAGAAGTCTCTATTGTTGATGGCTGCTCTGGCCATCTTGCCACCACCTGCACCACCCACGCGAATACCACCCGCAGCTGCACCTCCATTTCCATACGGAGATACGCCGCGTGAACCAATCCAGTAATCTCCGCCTTCATGACGAGTCTTTTGATGTTTAGCGATTTCCCGCATTCGTTTGAGCAATTCTTCCAAAGGGACATCTCGATAATCAGCCATACGATCAAGAATATTTTTTCTGTCACTTGGATCGGCATTATCTATAGGGGCATCGTTGTCTTCAAGGTCCGGATCTCGCTTATCTAATATGTCTTGTCCAGATAAGAAGTTTTTTATGTCATAAGAAGTAGTATGCACCTCATCTAGAAATTGATTGACTAAGTCCACATCAGGAATATCCAGCATTTCGTCATCCTTTAGTTTGTCCTTCCATTCTTTAAAAGTAGAACTACGAATGACCGCATCTTCTAAAGGCTCTCCAGGTAAAATATCTATGGATAGAAAGTGGGCATAAAACGCTTTGGCGAATGGACCTATGTCTGTAGGGGAAGTGGTAACCAGTCCTTTTAATACATAAAACAAATCCCCAACGGTCTTAACCAAACCCTTGTCCATAGCTTGTCTCAATTGAAGAAGTGTTCGCACATCTGCGTTCAACTTAAAAGCTCTAAACGTCTCTGGAAGTTGGTCGAACATGTAGTCTAATTATTATGTGGATTTTTACCCATTAATTTAGCCTGTACCTTCTGTAGGTCTTTTTGATTTTTGATGAGTACACCCATGCCTTCTACTTTATCTACTTTGGTTAGTGCTTCTGCCTTTTTAAAAGATATTAGATACTTTATCCAACTCAATAATTCACGAGTTGCAGGTGCGCGTTCTAGTCCGAGGCTGCGCATCTGATAGAATAAATTGATGCACTTATCTTGTAGTTCATCATTCATTTTTGGATAATGCTTTTCCACGATTTCGTGCATCGTTTCCTTGGATGGAAAAGAGATGTAGTGATACACACATCTACCTTTAAAAGCAGTCGGCAGTTCTTGTTCTCTATTACTAGTGATAACAATTGCAGGCATATTTTCCTCCTTTACTTCTACGACTTCACCACTCTCAGGCATCACCAATTTTCTATGGCTTAAGGCATATAATAAATCATTTGGAAATTCTCTTGGTGCCTTATCAATTTCATCAATAAGTAAAACAGAATTTGGCGTAGAGAAAGCATTTGTCGCTGGACCCTTCAATACATAATCTTGTAGGTTTTCTGTATTTCGGCCTCCCGTCGATAAACTACTTTTCATTCCTTTCTCTTCACGCTGCGCATTGAGGATTTCAACTTGTGAATCTCTCAAATACTTTACATGATCAAACTTAGCCACGAATTGATCTACCGAACTTTTGGAACCCACGGGATAAACAAACAGGTCCAGATTTAAGTCTTTGGCAAACTGCAAAGGTAATTCTGTTTTACCTGTTCCAGGTTCACCTTCAATCAACAGCGGCATCCCTATGACCCTTGCCATATGAAATGCTTGCGCTAATTCTCTATCACAGAGGTACTGTTCTGAGCCAGTCCACATTGTATCTATTGCCATAATTTTATTTATTCCGTAAATATAGTTCTATAATAGAATTCCTCTTGTTTCTACTTATTTAAATGATAAAACAAGCCTAAATGTTGCAAAATTCGCGTAGCCTCACAGAGGTGAAGCTCGACAAGCGGAGCGCGTAGAAGCAAGTGATAGGAATGACATCCGTGGGGGTGGGGAGACGCGCTGAATCGCGTCTGTGCGAAGCCGCGATTCAGCGCGTCTAAGAAGCGTAAGCCACGGATATAATGGATAGCACGGTACCGGCGAAGCATCGGTATGATCCCTAAAAATCATTCTATGTATATTCTACAATATTGAACCTAAAACGTACATTTTGAGTTGTTTGGGAAAGTTGGACTAAAGCTTTTTCCGTCAAGTGCAAAATGCGAGGATATCCCCCTGTAGTTTGACAATCCTTTGCTAAAACAATGAGTTTTCCGCTGGGAGTCAATTGAAGCGTACCAGGCAAGATAGGTACGCTCAACATGGATGGTAGCTGATTAGGAATCTGTCCTACCAATTGCATGCCCATGCGATTGCGCTGATTGGATAAAGTGAAGTACTCTTTTAATTCGGTTTGTTGTTGCTGATCGAGTAGGTGATATTCAGGACCTGGATAGCAATCAATGGCTCTAGCAAAAGTGTCAAGCTGTGGAGGGGGAAGATCAAAACTGGGCTTAGTAAAAAACGACGCCTTCTCCTTAGTCGAATCAAAGGGTAAGCTGTCTCCAATCTTCAGTCTATTTGTTTTTGTAATACTGGATTGCATACTTCGACTTTCTAAAATCTTATCTGTTTTAAAACCACGATGAATAGCGAGATAGGAATATATAAACTGGTGATTATTACCTAAAGTAAGAACACTATCCTTGGATACTTGAATAACTTTTTGTGCACGAATGGTTTCCCCGTTTAATGTTGTTTGTGGAGAGGTGGCGCTTAGTACAATTTTCGAAGGAGAATTAAATTGAAGTTGGGGACCAATTTGAGTCCATTCAAGGATGGCGCAATTAGATTTATTACCAAGTATTTTATTTACTTTTTGTGCAAGGGGTTTATCGACAAATCCGCTTTGCGGCACACCATACTTTGCAAAAGAGGTTCTTCCTTTGTCTTGTATACTAGCGTATGTACCCGCACGAAGTACTTTGATACTAGCTTTCATACGAGGTGGATTTTAGGGTAAAACTTCCTTCTTTTATTTCTTCTTTAATGGCTTGCAATTCATTGGAGTCAACTGGTTCGAAGAGAATCTTGTCTCCTGGTTTAGCCCAGGTCGGTGTTTTTTTTGTGCTATCAAAAAATGATATAGGCGTATATCCGATTCCGTACCAACCTCCGGGGCTGTCTTGTGGATAGACTCCTGTTTGTGAACCGCCAATGGCTACTGTTCCTTTTTTTATAAGTCGACTTGGACTAGTCTTACGGTCGATGCTGAGCTTTTGATTTAAACCGCCTAAGTATAAGAACCCAGGAAGAAATCCAATAAAATAGATAGTGTATATTGGAGAAGTATGAAGCGCTATCAATTCAGATAGAGTAATGTTATTTTGTTCTAAGTAAATAGGCAAGTCATCAATTAAGGTATCATCATAACATACAGGAATAGTCCAAAGTGTAGATTTTGCTTTCTTTATTTTTTGTAATCTAAGGAGTTCAGATTGAAGATGAGCTTTCAAATGCTCAAAGTCAGTGATAGGCTTTTTGTACTGGAGTAGCACTTCATGATAAGCGTGATGGACATCTGCAAGCTCTGTTTCTTTTTTCTCGATATACTTTACAAATTGAGTCATAGCTTGTAAAACATTTTGCTCAATCACTGCCTCCCATGTAAGTAAAACCCCTTTTTCTCCGTATCTTGATATTGTAACTTTCAAGATTAGTGGTTATGGTTATTTAATAAGGCAATAACTTGAGGAAGACGCTCGGCAATTCCTTTTTGATCACCGTGGATGCATATGGTATCGAATTGTATATCTTGCCAAGAACCATCTGATGTAAATACCTTTCCGCTATCAATCATTTTATGGATTTGACTGGCAAGGTCTTCTTTCTTAGTAAGTACTGCATCAGCGTGACTCCTTGGTGCTAATTCGAGATTCGGCATATATTGACGATCTGCAAAGGCCTCATACACAACTTTATGATTACCAAAATTAGACGCCTTGTTATAAAAACTTGAAGGAATCAGAATGGGAATATCTCCGAACTTATCTTGGATAGCTTGTAAGTAAATGTTCCTTACAGTCTCATCTCTAACTACTTGTTGATAGAGGGCTCCATGCGCTTTAATATGATGTACAGTCGCTTCAAGCTTTTCAGCAATTATTTTGAAGCGATGAAATTGTTCCGATAATGACGCAGCTAATTCTTTATGTGAGATTTCCATTACTTGGCGCCCAAAGTTTTCTTTGTCAGGATAGGAGGGATGTGCCCCGATTTTTACTCCATACTTTTGCGCTAATCTAATCGTTCGATCTATTTCCTCTGAGCTACCTGCATGGGCAGCACAGGATATATTGCACATGGTCAAGTAGGGCATAAGGGCTTCATCATTTCCTGTTTCTTCTCCGAGGTCTGCATTTAACTTTAATAAATTCTTATCCATAGTAAAGGTTTGATAATTAAACGTTAAATCAATAATTATCAATTATTTTAAAATAATTTTGACTTTCTTAGAGAGTGAGTTGTTAAATGATTTCCATTATTTGATTTAAGGTTTTTAAAAAATTATCGAACCATTCAATATATAATCGGGGATATAACTTTCCAAATACCTTTCATGCCTAGGCCTATAGCAATCAGCACGATGACTATGGCAATGATATTTTGTCGTTTAGTATTGACATATTCTCCAAGGACTTCTTTTTGATTCATAGCCCAAAGCAAAAAACCTGCGATAAAAGGTAGAAGCAAACCGTTAGCTATTTGAGCAAATTTTATAATCTCTATCGATTTAAATCCAAGTGAAGAAAATAGTACTCCAATAAATAATACAATCATCCATGTTAGTCTAAACTTATTGGATTTGAGTCCCTCTTTCCATCCAAAACATCCTTTGACTACATAGGCCGCCGCCATAGGAGCCGTAATCGCAGAAGTGATGCCAGCTGCGAACAAACCTAAACCAATGACTAGTTTGGCAGCTTTACCAAATAGTGGCTCTAAGCTCAAGGCCAGGTCAGCTGCATTATTAATCTCTGTAGATTGAACACTTGCTGCGGCTATGATAATAGCCATAGAAATAATACCTCCCACTAAGATGGCTATTTGAGTATCTTTTTTGGCTAAGGCAAGATCAGCAGGAGACTTCCATTTTTCGCCTACTACAGAAGCATGAAGAAATAAATTGTATGGAACGACCGTCGTACCAATTAAGCTAATAATCAACCAAGTTTTTTCAGATGAAAAGTTAGGTATAAAACCTTTAAGTATGTCTAAAATATTCGGCTGTGTAATCATAGCTGCCAATAGAAAAGCAATACTCATAAAGATGACCAAAGAAAACAGAACACGTTCAAGTATTTTGTAGTTTCCGATAAATAAAAACACAAAAGCAATAGCCCCAATAATTAGACTTAAATAATTAACTTTAAATCCACTGATACTGATATACGGATCTCCAGTCACGGTGCTCAAACCGAGAACCCCTCCACTAATATTTCCTGCTTCGTAAGCTGCATTACCTACAAAAATCGCAGAGATAACAATAAATAGAATGAAATATCTCAACCAAG
This sequence comes from uncultured Saprospiraceae bacterium, assembly GCA_964458675.1. Classification (GTDB taxonomy): domain Bacteria; phylum Bacteroidota; class Bacteroidia; order Chitinophagales; family Saprospiraceae; genus JALZVN01. The sequence continues at coordinate 8,281 of CAYWOZ010000021.1, read as the reverse complement.
GAGTCTTGATTTGTGATTGCAACACAGCGCTTAATCCTTTTTGTGTAATTATTCCCAAGCGAGCGGCCATTTCTTGCAGTACCATACAGGCTATGGTTGACAAGGCAATAGCCCAAAGTAAATCGTAACCAAATTTAGCACCAGCTAATGTGCATACAGTAACTGTTCCAGGGCCGATGAAAGCCGCGGTTACTAAGGTCCCTGGTCCAATATTTTTAAGCCAGTTTTTCAATCTATTTACTTTTCGTCGAGTTGTTGCTGTAAAGCATAAATGGCAAAACTACCTAACCAATGCCCTCCTTCGTAGGCATCACCTACTAAGTTTGGAAGTGAGAATGAAACATGCGTATCTGCGATAGGTCGTAGATGCTCATATTCTGGATAAGCATTGATGAGCCCATAAATTACCCAGGCTCTACTAAAATTTAATCCATCTAAGTGTACTAATTTTCCATCGCTTCTATCAGATACTTGACCAACGTCTATCGTAAAAGTATTTTCACTTAATTTTGGAAGAAAGGCCTCTAGCCAAGACTTAAATTCGGAAGCCGAAAGCACTCTTCTCATTAAGTCTATTTCTTCAAAACAAGGAGACAAAAAATCATAGCCACTAGGCTCCCAATTTAGTGGGCACCCAGTGTCTTTCATATAGTATTCCTTTGCCCTAGACTTAATGATGTCAAGGAGAGGTTTGTCATTCACTAAGGCAGCATAGTCAAAAGCAAAGCTCAATCCAAATGCGGTATTGGTATGTTCTCCAACTCTGATGGGGTAATTCAGTTTTGGTAAGAAGCTAATGTATTTTTCAGCGATAAGTGTAGTCAATGGTTGGAGGTTATCTTCTAACTCTCTAGCTATTGGATCATCCCAAGTATGCAATTCTGCTGCTAATTTGAGTAACCAAGCCCAGCCATAAGTCCTTTCATAAGAGCTATTGTGTTTTGGACCGAAATACTTAACCTCGGTAAGAATATTTTCCTTGGAGATGTTTTCTTTTAGTTTCTTAATAATCTCCTCACGCTTATTCAAATTTGGATACTTCTTCAATAGGTAGACTAAAGACCAATGTCCATGCACAGCGGAGTGCCAGTCAAAGCAGCCATAAAATGTTGGGTGTAGGGTCCTAGGCGTTTTAAGTTCTGTAGCGTCTTTTAAAGTCTGGCCCAGTTTATTAGGGAATTCAGTTTGAATACAATCTAAAGGGAGCTGCGCTAAACGATTGGCCTGTTCTAAAGTGAGACTATTGCTTTTGATAGACATGAGCTTAGCTTTTGGTTTTGAAGCTAATACTTCAGTTTTTTTGTCAAACTCACCAGCGCAAGTGGATAATCCAAATAGAAATAAAAGAAGGAATTGCAGATAAGAAGTATTCTTCATAAAGTAAACATTTGATATATCATCTAAGGTAACTTATAAGCTAGATAAATCAAATGTATATTAGGATTTTAGGTCAATTTGAAATAATGAAGAAAAATCTAATCCGTTTGACCTCCAAGTAAATGGCCTAGTAAATCTTGTTTAGTATTAAGATAATTTTCGTTCTCAGGGAGAGGAACGGTTATAAGAGGAATACGTTTTACAATTTCTACCTCCCCAGTATTGAAAGCTGCAATCTTTTCAGGATTATTTGTGAGTAGATTTACTTTATCTATTTTGAGTTCTTGAAGAATTCTGATAGCGATGTCATAATCTCTGTCATCTACCTCGAAACCAAGGTGTGTATTCGCATCTAGGGTATTCAATCCAGTATCTTGGAGTTGGTATGCTCTTAGTTTATTGATAAGACCGATTCCGCGGCCTTCTTGACGCAGATAGATTAATACTCCTTTATCTCTTGCAATTATTTCAAGTGATTTTTCAAGTTGTTCTCCGCAATCACAGCGTTTTGACCCGAACAAATCTCCCGTAAGACACTCTGAGTGAATTCTAAGGGTAACAGATTTAGAAACGTCAATACCTTCTGCTACCATAGCTATATGGGGCATAGGTTCGCCGCTTTCATCTGCATATGCTATCAAGTTAAAGTGACCTTGTGGTATTGGTATAATAGCTTCTGACTGCCGCTGCATAAAATGATTGTTATACTTTAAAAACCAAATTCATTAAGGATAGTTTATGAACAAAGTCTATAAGTCTATTTTTTCTTTTTCTGTGCTTCAGCGGCCGCTTTTTGCTGTTCAGCTAGTGCTTTCTGTAGTCGTTCTTGGAAACCTCCGCTTTTCTTGGGTTTCTTTTTATAAGCTTTTAACTCTTCTTCAATCTTGTCTTTATTGATGACAAAATTCTTAGTAATAAGCGTTTGAGCAATATTGAATAGATTAGAAAAGAACATATAGCAAGTCAATCCAGAAGCATAGTTGTTAAAAAATATTAGAAACATAAGCGGCATCGCATACTGCATATATTTCATCGCCGGATTGGCGCCCATATCCATATGCTTAGTATTGTAATAGGTGTATATAACAGTACTGATAGCCCATAAGATTGCGAATAAACTTAGATGAGATCCGAAGTTCATTGGCAATTCAAAAGGCAACCAAAATGCTACATCATAACTAGATAAATCATCTGCCCATAGGAATCCCTCTTGGCGAAAATCTAAAGAAGATGGGAAGAACCTAAACAAGGCAAACCAAATGGGCATTTGCAATATCATGGGCATACAGCCTCCTAAGGGGGAGGCGCCATATTCTTTATAAAGCTTCATTTGCTCCATGCTATACGCTTGCTGATCGTCTTTGAACTTCTCCTTTAACTTCGCTAATCGAGGCTTTAAAGCAGCCATCTTTTGCTGAGAGTAAAGCATCTTATAAGTTAGTGGATACAAAATCAACTTGATGATAAATGTAATCAACAGGATGGCTAAGCCTTTACTTCCAATGTACGTCGACAGGAAATTAAATGAAGGTCTAATAACCCATCTATTTATAGAGCCGAATACACTCCATCCATAAGGAATTATATTCTCCAGATCAGTACTAAAATCTTTTAAAGTATCAAAGTCGTTAGGCCCACTGTAAATCCTCATAGAGAATTGCTCATTGGCCCCACCACTCAAAGGTAAGCTCAAATTAGTAGTGAGTTTTTTCAGATCTTCATCCTCTGGTTCTAGCATTTTTGTAGTGAAGTCTCCTTTTGAAAATGCGGATTGTGCTACTAAAGTAGTGTTGAAGAATTGGTTAGAGTGAGAAACCCATTTTACATTACCATCCACATTTTCCTCTCCATCTCGAGCACAGGAACAATAACTTGGAGTCTCTTCGACTTCTTTAAAATAAACTGAAGTATAATTCTTTTCGAAGTTGTAGTTGATTTCAACTTTATCAAGATAATTGATCCATTCCAATTCTATACTTTCAGCATTGCCAGCTATTGTCTCTGACATACCGTTCAACTTTAAATCATATTTTATTTCGTAGGTAGTCTCATCGATGGTGTAAATCTGTTCAATGGACCCATTACCAATTGCTGCTGTAAATACGATGGTATTTCCTTTGATCTCTGGGGTAAAGTAAAGCTGTCCCGTATTGATGACTCCTCCAGGAACATTAGCTGCAGGGATAGTGTATTCGAATTTATTTTTCTCATCCTCTAAAAGTATCAACTCAGTTTGCGGATGAGGGATAGTTTTTGGCTCTAGATTCTTTTTGTATTTTTTGAGTTCAACAGCATTGATTCGCCCTCCTTTATTGGTAAAGCTGACTTTGAAGACTTCGTTCTCAAGGGTAGATACACTTTCTGTACCTTGATATACGGATGCTAAAAAACCATATTGCTTTTGAGCTCTTACTTGTTTAGCAGAATCTGATAATACTTCTTGTACTGGAATAACCTCGTCAGTTATCACAGGAGTAATGGCCGCTTGTTGCTGAACCATTGCTATAGAGTCCCGAATCCTTTTTTGCTCCTCGATCTGCTCTGCTGTAGGGGAGATATAATAATTGTACCCCATGAGAATCATGAAGATTAGAACTATACCAATTATGCTATTCTTATCCATCGTTTATACTTCTAGGCGCAAAAGTACAACTTTGTTATGAGTTTGCTAACTATATGGATGATTGTCCTTAATTCTTAGACAAAAACTTGTAGCGAAGGTAAAAAGTGGCGATAAATTGAGAATTATGCCTCAGGAACCACAATAGAAAAAGGGATGTAAAACTATGGTTTACATCCCCTTTGTATAAATAACAAAATCTATTCTATTTAAGCCTTATTAAGTACTTCAGAGAAGGCTTTTCTCTTAGTAGTCTTAGCTTCGATTTCTCCAGTCAAATCGGACATAATAGGTGTCGCGATAAAGATAGAAGAGTAGGTACCTACTAATACCCCAATTAATAGTGCAAAGGCAAAACCTTTGATTGCTCCTCCACCAAAGATGAAAAGGATCAATACTACGAAAAGGGTAGTCAATGAAGTAATAACAGTTCTAGATACGGTACTATCTACAGCCATATTGATAACTTCTTTCTTAGGCTTACCTGTGTAAATGCCCATGTATTCACGGACTCTATCAAACACGACCACGGTATCGTTAATCGAATAACCAATTACCGTTAGTATCGCTGCTATGAATGCTTGATCAATCTCTAAAGAGAAAGGCAAAATTCCATGGAATATTGAAAAGAATCCTAGTACTACTAAAGTATCATGGAATAGGGCAGCAACTGCACCCAATGAGTATTGCCATTTTGTAAATCTTAAGAAGATGTACAAGAAAATAAATAGTAAGGCAAACACGGTAGCATATTTCGCTGACCTTGCAATATCATCCGCAATGGTTGGTCCAACCTTACTAGAAGCAATTACGTGCGTTCCAGTAGTCGCAGGACTTCTGAAGTTTTCTAAACTTTCATTTGTAATACCCATTGAAGTTATACCTTCATGCAGCTTAGCCATAACAGCATCTGCAGCACCTTCATCTGTACTAGTTACTAAATGAGAAGTAACAATATTATAAGTATTTGTCCCATCTACTTCCTTAACAGTAGTGTTAGAATCAAACACTTTATTGAGAGATGCTCTTAATGCATCACTGTCTACATTTATGCTTTCCTCAAAAGCAACGTTGTAAGAATATCCTCCTTTGAAATCAACGCCCAATTCAAATCCTCTAAATATAAAAGCAGCTAAACTGATCACAATAAAAGTACCTGATATCATGTAAGCAATCTTTCTACCGCCTAACCAATCTCTCTTTACATTAGCAAAAGCATTCTTAGAGAAACCAGTCCAAAATGAAAGATCTCGGTCTTTACCACTCATGTACCACTCAATCATCATACGACCTACGAGTACCGCTGTGAAAACGGACATGGCAACACCAATCGCTAATACAACGGCAAATCCTTTGATAGGACCTATTCCGAAATAGATCAAAATAAGGGCAACTATAAAAGTGGTTACGTTAGCATCAATAATAGCAGAGTAGGAGGCTTTGAAACCGTCCTGTATAGCCAGTATTTTTGTTTTGCCGGCTCTTAATTCTTCTCGAATTCTTTCGTAAATGATTACGTTCGCATCGACCGCCATACCAATAGTAAGCAGAATACCTGCAATACCAGGAAGCGTCAATACGGTACCAAATGAGCCCAAGGCTCCGATGATAAAGAATACGTTTAGAAGCAAGGCAATGATGGAAATAAAACCAGCTCCTCCATAATACAAGACCATGAATAAAAGAAGCAAGGCAAAACCAACAACGAAGGCTAGAAAACTAGAACGAATATTTTGCTTACCCAAAGAAGGCCCAACAAGTGATTCTTGAATGATATTTGTCTTTGCAGGCAATTTACCAATCTTCAAAATAGAAGCTAAATCTTGTCCCTCAGTCATTGTAAATGAACCAGAAATTTGGGATGACCCACCAGAAATTTGTACGTTCACACTGGGAGCAGAAGCTACCTCATCATCCAGAACAACGGCAATGGGTCTTTGACCATCTTGTACCGCTTCAGCAGTCATAGCTGACCAAATAGAAGCACCTTGGTTATCCATATCCAAGCTCACCAGTACTTGACCAGTTTGTGGATCAGTATTTACGCTCGCATCTGTAATTCTATCTCCTTGCAGGGGAGCAGCTCTTCCATCGGTACGAATCGCATACAAAGGAAATCTTTCCTCAGCGTCTTCATCTATACCAAATGCTTGAGCACTTCTATCCCATAAGAATTTAATATTTGGAAACTTGGAAGCATTAGCTTCAAGAATATCATCAATAGCATCCTTCTGATTTCTTTCCGCAGAACCAATAATAGCGCCACCATCATTATACAATGATAGTCTACTTAATAGTGGACCTTGGTTACCTAAGTTAGATGCATAGGCCGTATCAATTCTTGTAATATTAGTAGAATCAATATTTCCTTGGTCATCCGTTCCATACTGAGGGGTGATAGAAAGAATCTCTCTTTCTTGCTCCGCAGTACTTGCTAGTTGTTGATCTAAAACCTGAAGAGATGAGAATATGCTACTTCCCGTACCAGGAACGATATCTCTTGATCTGTGTACATGCCAAAATTCAAGAGCCGCAGAAGCTTGTAAGAAGCCTCTCGCTCTTTCAGGATTTGATACTCCTGGAAGTTCAACTGCGATGATATCTCTTGCCGCGTCCAAAGTTACATTGGGCTGCACTACACCGAGTTTGTCAATTCTTTGCTTGAGTCGATTATAAGTAAGATTAACCGTTTCATCGGCCATGGTTCTAAGTTCACGAAGAACTTCACCATCACTTGATTCACGATTGATCCCATTATTTCTTAATGTCTCATTATTTCCAAAGATGCTTGCCAACGATTCACCACCACTATGCTGCGCCCAAGCATTACCGAAGAGGGCAATGTAGTTATCTTGTGCACTTGCTTGTGATTCTGAAGCGGCCGACAAAGCTGCTTGAAAATTCCCTTTACCAGATTTAGCATCCCCTGCTAACAATTCCAGATAATCACGCAAATTGACTTGCATCAATACGCTCATTCCACCTTCCAAATCCAATCCATAAGCGAGTTGCTTACTTTTCAGATCTTGGTAAGTGTAGCCCATAAACACTTCTTCCGAAGAGAGTGAATCTAGATATCGAGCCCTAGCAGCACTTTCTGCTTGTTCGATTTCTAGTTCAGAGCCTGTCATGTCTGAAACTGCTTGCATGGCATAAGAATCTGCGTCTTTCTCGACACCATTAGTCGGTATGATCATTCCATACTGCCAAAGACAGATAGCGATGATAATAACTAACAGCGTTACGATTAATCCTTTTCCTTGCATTAGTTTATTTAATTATGTTAAAATTATTGAATATTCTTCCAAAGCTGAAGCTTTATGAAAAACTCCGCAAATATAATGGTTTTACTTCATTTATGCTGCTTTTGTTACGGATATAGTTGTGTACCATACACTTAGCAATATTGAAGGAGGAAAGGGGAATGAATGCAAAATTGAGGGAACCAACAGCCTGTATTTGATATGTTTATATAGATAAAAAAGACATATCAAATAATTAAAATCAAGTATTGATTTGATAAAAGCTAAAATTAATTTATCCACATCTTACTAAGCGTGGAAAATTACGTCAACTTGAAGCTGTAATTAAAAGAAAAATCGCTTTCAAAAGATTTTTACTTAGGAGAACCCAATTATAGTAACTTTTAAGTTCTTAAGCATTTTTTTCCTACATTTGATGACGGCCTTGTAGTATAATTAGACCATTGTAGGTATATTTTGCAGGGCTTTTTTTACCCATATCATAACACAAAACTAAATTTCACTTTGCTCCAAGCAAGGGGGCATTATTTTATTAAAAATCAAAACGTATAAAAATGGGATTATTTTCGTGGTTAAAGAAAACAGGTGCAAATGCATCAAATGCTGCAGGTGATGCTGCCAATAGCGCTAAAAATGCCGCAAACGCTGCAAAAGATTCTGCAAATGATGCTTTTGAAGCAAAGCTGGAAAGTCAAAAGAAGGTTATGTTGACTGGATTAGTAGACAGTTTAGGAATTGATATTCAGAACTTTGACTTAGATTACAAAGATGGACAAGTCGCAGTCTATGGTCAAGTTAACTCAGATAAAGATAAGTCAATGCTAGTATCGGCGCTACAGAATGCAGATGGGATTAGATTCGTTGATAACCGTCTTTCCGTTACGGCTCCAGCAGTTCAGACTTACACGGTGAAAAGTGGTGACAGCTTATCTAAGATTGCTAAAGAGTTTTACGGTGATCCAATGAAGTACAAAGAAATATTCGCAGCGAATCAAGATATCCTTGATGATCCCAATAAGAT
>CAYWOZ010000020.1:22544-25841 GCA_964458675.1 uncultured Saprospiraceae bacterium | reverse complement strand
GGGTAGGCCCCTAAATAATATAAATGAAAAAACGGATTTACTTTACTCCAGCCGAAGCTCTTCCGATTAGTTTGTCTGATTCTAGACCCGCCGCAGATTGTGGATACATGCTCTTAATCTTTTCATAAGACGCCAATGCTTCACTATACTTTTGCTGCTTTTCGTAAGCCATCCCTAGCTTTTTCAAATACTGGGAAGTCAAAAATTCAACATCGCTATTGGCAGCATTTTTATAGTAAGAAATCGCTTGATCGAAATCACCTAACTCAGAATAAGCATCTCCAAGAGCTCCATTCTTCATGATTGGAAGCGATTTACCTTTGGCAGAAAAAGACTTAAGATGATCAACTGCCTTATTAAAATCTCCAAGGTGTAAGTAAGATACACCAGCATAGTAGTTGGCTACATTGCCCGCAGGAGTTCCGCCGTAGTCATTGATAATAGACAAGAAACCCGGATGACCGCCACCTGGACTAGTCAGTGCAGATGAAAAAGAGTCCCGCTCAAATTGCATTTGAGCTTGGTTCATAATCGCAGCTGCCTCAGCATTTTTAGGCTTCTTAATCAAGTTTTGATACGCAAAGAATGCTACTATTAGTACTGCAAGGCCGAGTAAAGCCCCCACAATAGTCTTCTGATTTTCTTCAAACCAATCCGCGCTACCTTTGGTAGCTTCGATTTTGTCTACTAGTACTTCTTCTGCTTCGGTTGCTGGATTCTCCGTGTTTTCTACACCAAATCTTCTCTTTGCCATGTATCAATTTTTGAAATTATGTGCTTTATTTTATTCGTTTTTTTTGAACAAAAGTTCTCTAAAACGGCGCAAAAATACATATTCTTATCTTACTATGCACATCTTTAATCATTTTCTTGATTATCGGCAAAGCTTAGAGACTCTTTTGGCTGATGCAAATTCCAGTAGCATTTGTATATTATGGAAAAACAGGGATTTATATATTTAAATTTCATCATATACATATTCATTTTATATGGATTTCTTTGTGAGTTATTGCGTTTTCTAAGAAATGAATTTCTACAGTCTTAAAGTTGATTTAAAAAGCAATTGTGATTGGAGAATATTATGGGACCTGCCACTAGAAAGGGCGATACAAAAAATCACCCTTTCTAGTGGCCGCTATGCTATGTATCTCGCTCTTCGCTCGGCCCTTCGGGCTGTTGACTGGTCTGGACTATGCCGAAAAAGCATAGCCCAGACCAGTCAACAATACGCCGCAGCGCTAGGTCGCTGCGCTAAAACAAAGGCTCTAGATAAAAAAGGGATACAATAATTATTTTAAAATATTATAAAAATAATTACGTAAAGAATACTTATTCAAGCGTGTAGATGCAATGTCTTTTCGAAAATCTGGGATATGCTTACCGTCAATTATTTAGGATCTTCGCACATCACATTTTTAGATACTTATTGACAAAATTTACGTCACAAGAAGGAGAGCATTACAAAATTTAACTAAGACTAAAATTAAAAGCATCTCGAGCTTTTAAGAAAGGGGAGAACGGCGTACACTATTATTTAAGTAAACTACGTATTCTGCTGAATATCATTGCTTTTTAGATTTTTATCTATATATTAGCGTGACACACCCCAAGCTTGCCAAAGCTAAATAGATTGTAATCCTACATTATTTTTTAACTTTTTAAATATTCAAAACGAAGATGAATAGGCCATTAATTATTATACTCATCCTACTCTTTCTTGCGCTTGTCTGCATTGGTGCATGGCTCATTGGCGGTAAAATATGTAACCCTGCGGTTGCTGCTGCCCCAATCGCTACTGGCAATTCTTGTGGAACATGGGCGTACGACGATGGAGATGATTTTAGAGTAGAAACAAACAGCTATTATCGATTTAGAAGAGGTCAATCAAATGCAATTTCTTCAAACCGTGAAGATTTTAAGAATGCAATTAACAGAACTGTTGAATACCTTAAGAGTAACAAAAACAGGGCACTTAAGATTACAGGTTTATACGAAGCTACGGAGAAGAATATGAGTAGCCTCGGTACCGCTAGAGCTAATAATGTAAAAGCTATTCTTGAAAAAAGAGGTGTACCAAAGGATCAATTACTCAATGTTGAAAGTGAAGTTTTACGCCAAGATGTAGAGCAGTCTGATACGCTTTGTAGAGGAGCGTATTTCACATTCCATTCTAAGGGGAATCCTAATGGAACTGCTAGATCAGCTACTTCTTATACTGGAACAGCTCCAGTAATAGCAGCGGGTAAGGCGCTAGTTGGTAAGGATATGACTATCTATTTCGGAACCAATAAGGACGAGTTAAGACTTAAGACTCAGGAAAGACAGGATATGAAGGATATCAAAGCATATATGGATCAAGTACCAACTGCTAGACTTCAGGTTTCTGGTCATACGGATAACAGAGGAGATGCTGCTTATAATAAGAAGTTATCTCAAGGTAGAGCGAACTTCACTGCAGAACAACTTTCTAAGAGATTTGGTATTCCAATGAACAAGATTAACGCTGTTGGATACGGAGAGGAACAACCTGTTGATAATACGAACACTACTGCAGGTTTGGCTAGAAACAGACGTGTGGAAGTACGATTAATAGAGCAATAATAAATTAACTAACTTAAAAAATATATAAACATGTGGTGTTTTTGGATTCCATTATTATTTGGATTACTAGCCGGCCTTTTGGGCGGTATTATAGGTTGGTTATTAAAGCAACCAAAAGAGAAATTAGTCTACCAAGATAAAATAGTAGAAAGACCTGTAGAGGTTATAAAAGAAATCGAAGGCGTTAGCTTAATGAGCAAGCCGGTAGATGTACAAGTCGAAAAAATTGTCACTAAAGAGGTAGAAGTTATAAAGGAAGTAGAAGTTGTAAAAGAGGTAGTGAATGAGGATGAGGTGAATAAGTGGAAGAAGAAGTACGCTGACCTTGAAAGCAACAATAAATCACTTAATCTTAAATTCTCTGATTTGAACACTTCTAGCGCTGGTTGGAAGACTCAAATTGCATCATTGACTGCAGACTTGGCTAAAAAGCCGAAGGAAGTAGAAGTGATTAAGACTGTAGAGAAAATCGTTGAGAAGCCTGTAGAGGTGATCAAAGAAGTAGAAGTAATCAAGGAGGTAGAGAAGATTGTTGAAAAGAAAGTAGAAGTACCTGTTGAAGTACTCAAAGAGGTAGAGAAGATTATTGAAAAGAAGGTAGAAGTACCAGTAGAAGTACTTAAAGAGGTAGAGAAGATTGTTGAAAAGAAGGTAGAGGTTCCAGTGGAAGTAATCAAAGAGGTAGAGAAGATTGTT
>CAYWOZ010000020.1:16968-22444 GCA_964458675.1 uncultured Saprospiraceae bacterium | reverse complement strand
TGAAAAGAAGGTAGAGGTTCCAGTGGAAGTAATCAAAGAGGTAGAGAAGATTGTTGAAAAGAAGGTAGAGGTTCCAGTGGAAGTAATCAAAGAGGTAGAGAAGATTGTTACTAAGGAAGTACCAGTAGAGGTAATTAAAGAAGTAATGATTCCGCTAGGAGCCTTATCTGCAGCGGCTAAAAATGTAAGTAAAGCAGGTGCTAAAGATGGTAGTCTTTCTGTTGTAGGTGCTGGTAACAGACCTTATGAGTATAGTATTGATGGGTTTAAAACGGCAGGACAGAAATCTGGTACATTTAATAATTTGACTGCTGGTGCTTATACCGTTTCCTTGAGAGATTTAAAAGATAAATCTAATCTTGCTAAATGCCAAGTCGAAGTGTTGCAACCAGAAGTGCAAGAGGTTGAAGTAGAGAAGATAGTAGAAAAGAAGGTAGAAGTGATTAAGGAAGTAGAGAAGATTGTTACTAAAGAAGTACCAGTAGAAGTGATCAAGGAAGTAGAGAAGATAGTTACTAAGGAAGTACCTGTGGAAGTGATTAAGGAAGTAGAGAAGATAGTTACCAAGGAGGTACCAGTGGAGGTAATCAAAGAAGTAGAGAAGATTGTTACTAAAGAGGTACCAGTGGAGGTAATCAAAGAAGTAGAGAAGATTGTTACTAAAGAGGTTCCTGTTGAAGTAATTAAGGAAGTAGAAAAGATTGTAGAGAAGAAGGTAGAAGTACCTGTAGAAGTAATCAAAGAAGTAGTCAACGAAGACGAAGTAAAGAGATGGAGAAAGCGTTATTCTGAATTAGAGAATCAGCATAATACGGTCAACAAAAAGATTACTGAATTAGATAAATCTGCAGTTAACTTCAAATCACAAATCGCTAAATTGAATGCTGACCTTAATAAGAAGCCAAAAGAGGTGGAAGTAATTAAGGAAGTAGAGAAGATTGTAACTAAGAAGGTGGAAGTACCTGTAGAAGTAATCAAGGAAGTTGAAAAGATTGTTACAAAAGAAGTAGAAGTAATCAAAGAGGTTCCTGTAAAGGTTGAAGTTGAAAAGATTGTAACAAAAGAAGTGGTTAACAACAAGGAGCTGAATAAGTGGAAGGCTAAATACAAAGACCTAGATACGAAGAGAAGTTCTCTTGCAAAAGAAAACACTAGACTTGAGAAAGAATTGGCTAAGAAGCCGAAGGAAGTTGAAGTCATCAGAGAGATTGAGGTAATCAAAGAAGTACCTATCGAAATCGTTAAAGAAGTAGAAGTCGTTAAGCAAATTGACTTTGATTCTTTAAAGAGCATGATGATGAATATGAACACAGAGGTTGTTTCGAAGCAAGTTGTTGGAGAAACTAGGACTGCAAAAGATGCTAAAGTAGTAGAAAGAAGAGAAGTAAAACCTAAGTCTAAGAAAACGACGAAGAAAAAAGTCGTTGCAAAGGCAAAAGCTACTAAAGCTAAGGCAAAGCCAAAAGTGGCACCTAAGGCAAAGGTAGCTAAAGCTAAAGCGAGCGCTACTAAAGCAAAAAAGGATGACTTGAAGAAGATTGAAGGAATCGGTCCAAAGATTGAGCAGTTGTTAAATAAGGACGGTATCAAGACCTTTAAGCAATTAGCGAACGCTAAAGTAGCACGATTAAATAAGATCTTAGATAATGCAGGCCCAAGATACAGAATGCATAATCCAGGTTCTTGGCCAAAGCAATCAGGTCTAGCAGCAAAAGGAGAGTGGAAAAAGCTCGACAAGTTGCAAGATAAGTTGCAAGGCGGAAGATAATTGAATCCAAAATAGCAATGCAGCAGCTTTCTGCTGCTGCATTGCATTTTTTTTAAATTAATAAATCAACATCAATATATGTTTAGATTACATAAAGAGGTAAGGGTAAACACGCGTATACCTAGGGACCATAACGGTTTAACTTCTACAGTAGAAGTCCTCAAAGATGGGAATATTGAAAATATCTCTGTAGATGTAGAAATCAAAAATGCCAATCCAAATGATATCCAATTGGAATTGGTAGCTCCAAATGGTAAGTCAGTGACTTTACAAGCTAAGGGCAACAATTCTGGGTCCCCTGTGGCTCCGTCTCCTTTCAAAAAATCTTTTGAAGGAGAAGCACTTAATGTGATGCAAGGAACTACCTCAAAAGGAAGATGGAAATTGATTGCGAAAAACCACTCCAATAAAAACGTTTCAGTACTAAATAATTGGTCTTTAAACGTAGGCTGTAAGCCAGGTGTTAATTGTGCAAATGAAGTTTTTACAAACAATGCAAAAGCAGAAACACTTGTAAGCAATCAGTTTTGTAGATTTAACGGAACAGTTAGTGCAATGAAAGTTTTTGTAGATATTGACCATCCCAATAAAAAGGACTTGGTAGTAAAATTATCTTCTCCATCAGGCAAATCTGTTACCTTACATGATAAGACTGGAGACGGGAAATTTATGGAAACGACTTATGACACCAATTCTATGAAACCATTTTCTGGTGAGCGTACAAATGGTAATTGGAAGCTGTCTGTTCAGGACTTTGACGGGAATACTAAAGTAGGTAAACTACGCAAGTGGAAATTGTTTATGGACTATGAACCAGTTGATAATTTACTTAATATTCAAGGAATTAATGTAAATGCGAAGTCAGCTCTAAACGCTGCTGGAATCACTTCATTTTCTAAATTGGCTAGCTCTACTCCAAATAGATTAAAGGAGATATTTGAAAAGGCTAAGGTGAATCCCAAAGATGTCAATATTGAAAAAATGCGTCAATATGCAAAAGAGGCTTTAGAGACTTATGTACCATAAAAAAAACTATCTAAATGAACAAAAAAAGCTTGCTTCAAATCATTGAAGCAAGCTTTTTTTATACCTGCATGGGTTTTTAATTATCTTACGTTAAGAATGGATAATCATCTTGTAAGTAGTTGTCAGTATATAGTTCACTTGCATCTGGGAAAGATGACTCTTCCGCAAACTTCACAGCCGCATCTACTTCTACTTTTACAGCATCTTTTATTTTCTTAATTCCTGCTTCAGTCGCGATTTTATCCTTTATCAATTTCTTTTCTAATACATTGATAGGATCTCTATCCTTATACTCATTTACCTCATCTTTAGATCGATATTTGCCAGGATCTGATACAGAGTGCCCTTTATATCTGTAGGTCTTAATTTCTAGGAAGTATGGCCCTTTTCCAGATCTAATATGAGCTGCTGCTTTACTAATTCCATTATGCACAGCTTCAGGATCCATTCCATCAATTGCTTCACAAGGCATTTCGTATCCAAGACCTAATTTGTAAATGTCAGGAACATTTGATGTTCTTTCTACTGAGGTTCCCATCGCATAGCCATTGTTTTCACAGATAAACAATACAGGAAGTTTCCATGACATAGACATGTTGAACGCTTCATGCAGTGCACCTTGACGTGCTGCACCATCTCCAAACATAGTCACACATAGATTTTTAGTTTCTCTATATTTCTCAGCGAAAGCGATACCTGCTCCTATTGGTATTTGAGCTCCAACAATCCCGTTTCCTCCAAAATAGTTGTGTTCTTTAGAGAAGAAGTGCATCGAGCCTCCTTTTCCTTTATTGACACCGGTTTCTTTTCCGTATAGCTCCGCCATTGCACCATTCATAGTTACTCCACGACCTAACGCGATTCCGTGTTGTCTATATGCAGTAACGATAGCATCATCTGCAGTAATAGCTGACTCAATGCCAGCTACAATCGCCTCTTGGCCAATGTATACATGACAAAAACCTCTAATTTTTTGCTGACCGTACATCATTAAAGCACGTTCTTCAAATTTTCTAACTCTTAACATCAAAGTATACCATTCAAGGTAGGTCCTCTTCGATATTTTTGATTTTGCAGTCTCTTTCGTTGCCACAGTACCCATATTTGATTCTTTTTTGCAAGATAGCGCATATTCTTATTCCTTCAAAGTCATTTATCAATATTTATTGAGGCCAATTGTATAAGGAATATTCTTTAAGTTCAGTTCTAGAACCTACTTTTGTTTAACGGTTTTAAATAGGTAAAAGATGATAGAAACTGAAATTTCTTTTTCCTTAATAATTTACCCAAATTTTACCCAAAATTTATTAAGCATTGTATATCAAAGAGTTAGGTCTTAAGCAGTTCAAAAATTTTCAAGAGACTTCTTTGTCCTTTTCTCCAGGTATCAACAGCTTTATTGGTCTAAATGGCAGTGGGAAAACCAATCTCCTGGACGCCATTTATTATTTGTGTATGACCAAGTCCTATTTCAATGTAACTGATAAACAAGTAGTTAAGCATGAAGAGAAATTTTACCGAATTGATAGCCAATTTGAATTGTCAGAGCAAGATCTAGCCTTAGTAATCAAGTATCAGTCTGGTCAGAAGAAAGTAGTAGAGAAAAATAAGGTGGCTTACGAAAAACTAGCTGAGCATATTGGTATGCTTCCAATAGTTATGATTGCTCCCGATGACGTCAAGTTGATTCAAGAAAGTGGGGAAACACGGAGAAAGTTTATAGATAATGTTTTGTGTCAAGAAGATCCGATTTATCTAGGACACCTTATGACATATAATAAGGTCATAAAGCAAAGAAACGCCACTCTCAAAAAAATACGCCAAGCGAATCAATTTGATCGCACATTGATAAGTATTTATGATGAACAGCTTGATATTCCGGCAAGCTATATTCATGAAAAAAGAAGCGCCTTTTTGGAAGCCTTTTTACCTGTCTTCAAAGGAGTGTATCTAGTCATATCCGGCGGAAACGAACCTGTAGATATCAAGTATAGAAGTCAGTTAAACGAAGTCGGCTACAAAACACTGTTAGAGCAAACTTTTGAGAAGGACTACTATCTTGAATATACTTCTACTGGAATTCATAGAGATGATTTGGTTTTTAAGTTTGGAGAAAAGCCACTTAAAAAGTTTGCTTCGCAAGGACAACGAAAATCATTTCTAATCAGTTTAAAACTTGCTCAATATGAATTTCTGAGAAGACGAAAGGAAATTAAACCCTTACTTTTATTAGATGATATCTTTGATAAGCTAGACGCGGAGCGGGTATCAAAGGTGATTAATTTACTTCAGGATAATACTTTTGGACAAGTCTTTATCACGGATACCGATGAACTCAGAATAAGTAATATCGTAAAAGAATTGGCAAAACCACATAAGGAGTTTATTGTTAACCAAGGAGAAATAGCAATCTATGAATCGGCATAATGATAAAGGCATCAAGGATTTAGTAAATGGTTTTATAGATTATTATAAATTGAGACCAAAATACTACGAATATAAAATAAAGAACTATTGGACTGAGGAGATGAGCCCTTTAGCCAATAGATATACCACCCAGATTAGAATCAAAGACAATAAACTATTTGTACATATCAGCTCTGCAAGCGTAAAGCATGAGCTGACTCTAGGTAGAGAAAAAATAAGAAATAATATCAATGAATTTCTAGAAGAGGAGTACCT
>CAYWOZ010000020.1:10664-16868 GCA_964458675.1 uncultured Saprospiraceae bacterium | reverse complement strand
CCAGGTGCAAATAAATCAACATTCTTCTTACCATAATTTGAAAATACAGCTGGAAGATCAGCTCCATCTTTCCAGGACAAAGCGCCTACTTCTAACCAGTTTGGAGCAAATTTTCCTTTAGGCTTGCCATTATTTTTGAAGTACTCATCTCTTGGATAATTTTCTGCAGTATCATTGTCCTGAGCTGCATTTCCAGCGGCATGTACTAAAAGCACATCCTTTTTATTTGCATACTTTACAGCCTTATCAACTGCCTTCTTATCCCAAGAAAATCCTTTACCAAAACTCATATTGATAATAGAAGCACCATTATCAACTGCATAAATAATGGCATTAGCAACATCCTTGTCTCTTTCATCTCCATCTGGTACGGCTCTCAAAGTCATGATACGTACATTGTCCGCCACACCGTCCATTCCGATTTCATTTCCTCTTGCTGCCGCAATTATTCCGGAGACGTGTGTACCGTGAAATGCATCAGGACCTTCATAGTCATTGTTT
The DNA here is from genome assembly GCA_964458675.1 of uncultured Saprospiraceae bacterium. Classification (GTDB taxonomy): domain Bacteria; phylum Bacteroidota; class Bacteroidia; order Chitinophagales; family Saprospiraceae; genus JALZVN01. The sequence continues at coordinate 16,367 of CAYWOZ010000020.1, read as the reverse complement.
CCATAGCCTTTCTCATATGAGTTGCTATAGTCATCTCCAATAATTGTCCTTGGGTTGAAATCAGGGTTGTAAGCAAATTCTGCTTGATCAGAAAGACGCTTACCTCCATCTTTAATTTGATCTGCAAAATCTTCCTTTAATGAAGCAATACTTTCTATTTTTTCACCTTGCCCAAATGCTCTTCCTAAGATGTTCTTAGCAATGCCAAGTTGTTCATTTGTTCCTACTTCTACTGCATCCACGTTTTCCTTACTAAGAGGCTTGTCACCTAGTGCAGTCTCCATTGCATCAAGTGCCCCCATTACTAAAGTCTTGGTAGCATCCAATTGAGCCAGCTGAGCCTCAGCATTTGATTTACTAGATTCTACATCTTCTTTTGCTCTTTGGTACTTATCAAAAGCAAATTTCTTTTTTCCTTTTAACTTAGAGCCATCTACATTTCCATAGATCGCATGCAGCTTTTTGTAAACTCGAGTTGCTTCGTAAGTATCCTTGTCAACATTACCATTCTTACCACCAATGAAATTCCAACCGTGGATATCATCTATATATCCATTGTTGTCATCGTCAATTCCATTATTTGGAATTTCATCCTGATTTACCCACATAACGGAAGCTAAATCTTCATGTTCTACATCAACACCTGAATCAATAACTGCTACTACTACCGTAGTAGACTTCATACCTTTTAAAACTTCATTGTAAGTTTTAACAGTACTTACTCCATTATAACCATCGGTTTTATTATCCAAATGGAACCAGTTTTCTGGAGCCTGAGCATCTAAGCTATTCATTGCTAATGAAATGCAAATGATCAAAATTGATCTTAAAATCATAATTGTAGTTTTTTTTAGTCTAAAATTTGAATCAAAAATAGAAAAATATAACGAATCGTAAGGGGCTTATCTGATTTAATAAAATCTTAAAATTTCCCTTAAAAACGCATAATTTAGCATTAGTTTTGCGTTATACCCATCGGAATGCTGTTTGATACATTAAATTTATACAGCAAATGTCTCAAAACCTCTCTAGTTTGGCACATTTACGATGATTAATAATTATTATAAAGTGAATTAAAAGATGAAAAAAGTACTTTTTATTGTCCTAGTATTGAACGTATTTATCCTCCAGCAATCAGCTGTAGCACAATTAGAAGCAGGCTTATCTGTCGGCTTATCTACATATCAAGGAGACTTAGCGCCGAATTCTATTAGTGGTAGTTTTAGTCAACTGCATTTCGCAGGTGGACTTTTTGGGAGATATAACTTCAATAATTTTATATCAGCTAAAGTAGCTTTAAACTATGCCAAGCTGTCCGCAGATGATGCAAATGCTGCAAGTGAAGCACAACAGGCTAGAAATTTAAGCTTTAGATCAAATATATTTGAAGGGGCGGCTACAGTAGAATTCAATATTCTTGGCTACCAACCGTATAACTTTGAACGTACTTTTTCTCCTTATATCTTTGCTGGAGTTTCTTACTTTCATTTTGATCCGCAAGCGTTTTATGATAGCGAGTGGGTGAATTTGCAGCCACTAGGTACTGAAGGCCAAGGGATTGAAGGCTTTGAAGAAGAGTACGATTTGTTTGAAATCGCTATTCCTCTAGGTATTGGGGTGAAATATGCTTTAAATGACCAGTGGAACGTTGGTCTTGAAGTTGGACTTAGAAAGACTTTCACAGACTATATCGATGATGTAAGTGGATTTTTTGGAGACAATGCTGTTATCGCTGCACAAAACGGTGAACTAGCAGGAATCCTAAACGATAGGGCAGGTGAAATTACTAACGAACCTGCTGTAAGAACAGCTACAAGTCAGAGGGGTAATGCAGATAGAGATGATTCATTCATTATTGGTGGTGTTTTTATCTCTTATAATTTCTCAGATAATGGTTTAGTTGGAGGCAGAAGCAAGTCAAGAAAGAAGACTGGCTGTCCTACTTTCTAACATAAAATTTCCTGTCCAATTAAATTTGGAATCTTATTTGTATAGGTTATATACATATATATGTGGGATTTAGTCCACATGAATGGGCAATACATATTTTAATCGAAATGAGTATTGCCTTTTTTTTATATGTCGCTGGCAATGAGACAATTAGCTTTTATTCTATCCGTTTTCATGGCTTCCATCGGAATCCTTAATCCACTATCTGCCCAATGGCTGGAGGCGGGTGTTACCGTAGGAACTTCCAATTATTTAGGTGATTTAGTAGAGGGACATATCGATCCGAACGAGTATAACCTTGCTTATGGGGTTTTTGGGCGATATCAAATGTCTAGGTTCATTTCCTTTAAAGGCTTTCTTAATAAGGCACAAGTATCTGGTTCTGATGCTAATAATCCACTTACTAACGGACTACGTCAACGTAATCTTAGCTTCAGCTCAACAATTATAGAACTTGGAATAATCAATGAATTCAGCATTACGCCTTATAATCCAAGAGAAGACAAAAATGCTTTACCTTATGTTTTTGTAGGGGTTTCAGGGTTTTACTTCAATCCACAAACGGAATTCAAAGGAGAAGTACATAATCTGAGACCATTAGGAACGGAAGGGCAAGGAAATGTGTTAGCTGGCACAAACCCATATAGTGCCGTTGCTTTTGCCGTACCATTTGGATTTGGGTTTAAATGGAATGTAAATCCCAAGGTAAATATAGGTGCTGAGTTTGGCTTCAGAATTACCACGACAGACTATCTAGATGATGTGTCCGACAGATATCCAAATCTTGAAGTTTTGGCAGAGCGTAATCCATTGACGGCAGCTTTATCGTATCGAGCAGATGAATTTAATACAGATTTAAACGCTGCCGATGCCCAAGGTAAGAAACGAGGCAATCCTGACAATATGGATTGGTTCTTCATAGCAGGAGTAAACATTTCGGTCAACCTTACGGATGCTTATGGATTGGAATGGAATAGAGATTTTAGAGAATTTTCTGAAGATGGTTTACCTACCGTAGGTAAAGATCCAAGTAAACGTAAGCCTACAAAACGTAAACCAACTAAGCGTAAGCGTAAAAAGAAAAAGTCAAAAAAAAGCAAATAACCTTGATGTCCTTCTAAGTGACCTTGTGAATCAACTCATAATTTTCAATTTTTTTTTTGCGTCAAGGCTAGAAATGATGCGACTGAAAGGAAGCAGTCCAAGCCTTGAAGTATAGCCTTATAGTCTAGAGGCCGCAGGACGGTAGTGTCAAACGGACCCATGAATAGCCTGATGCCAAAGGCAGACGCCCTAATTTTCATTCGTTTTATCCTCATTCCAGTTCCTAAATAAATGGTATTTTTACCTAAAAAAATTGACCTCCGTCGCATCGCCTAAAACAATATTAAAGCAATTTTGGTCTTATGATTCTTTTCGTCCATTGCAGGAAGAAATCATCAATGCTGTATTAGACGGGAAAGATACCTTAGCGCTCTTGCCTACAGGTGGAGGGAAATCCATATGCTTTCAAGTGCCTACCTTATGTAAGGAGGGGATATGTATCGTGATCTCTCCGCTCATAGCCCTTATGAAAGATCAAGTCGCGAACCTTAAATCTAAAAATATAAAAGCGGAAGCCATTTACTCTGGAATTTCTAAATCCAATATTGATCGCATTTTAGACAACTGTAAGTTTGGAGATATCAAATTTCTTTACGTTTCTCCAGAACGATTGAAAACGGACCTAGCGATTACAAGAATTTCTCAAATGAATGTGTCGCTGATTGCTGTTGATGAAGCACATTGTATCTCGCAATGGGGCTATGATTTTAGACCCGCTTATCTCGAAATAGCAGAAATTAGAAAAATATTTCCTGACGTACCACTACTTGCTTTAACTGCTACTGCTACTGAAAAAGTAGTGGAGGATATTCAAGATAAATTGGAATTTAGGAAAGCCAATTTAATGCAGAAAAGCTTTCAAAGAAATAATCTTTGGTATGTAGTAGTGCATGAAGAAAATAAACGAAAGAAGCTTTTAGAAATTTTACAAAAAATTCCTGGATCTGGAATCGTGTATACTAGGAGCAGAAAAAAGACAGTCGAAATTGCAAACTTGCTTAAGCAAAATAGAATAACTGCGGACTATTATCATGCAGGTTTGACTAATGAGCAACGAACTAAAAAACAAGAAGAATGGATCTCGGATAAGACGCGTATTATTGTCTCGACCAATGCATTCGGGATGGGAATCGATAAACCCAATGTGCGCATCGTGGTGCATATGGATTTACCTGATTCTATTGAAGCATATTTTCAAGAAGCAGGTCGTGCAGGTCGAGATGAAGAACAATCTTATGCAGCACTGCTTTACAATGATGCGGATAGAGTAAAACTAGAACGCAACTATGAAAACAGTTTTCCGCCCACGGAAGAAATCCGCCGAGTTTATAGAGCACTAGGTAATTATTACCAAATGGCTATCGGAAGTGGGATGGGAAAAAGCCTAGATTTTCATTTGCAAGAATTTGTCAATAGATTCAATTTTGAACCACTACTCACTTATAATGCTTTAAAAATTTTGGAAACCAATGGATATATTTCTATTTCCGAGTCCGTTTCTATTCTTGCTAAAGTGAAAGTAAAAGTATCTAAAGATGTGTTGTATGATTTTCTGTTGAAAAACAAAACTTATGAAATAATCATAAAGGCAATACTGCGAGTGTATCAAGGGGCCTTTGAATATCCAGTGAATGTAGATGAGACTAAACTTTCTAAATTTATAAAAATTGACAAACGAATTTTAGTGCAAAGGTTTGAAGAGTTGCATAAATTCAATATCATATTTTACACGCCTGCCAAAAATAAGCCTCAGCTGACTTATCTCCTTCCTAGAGAAAATGCGGACGATTTGGAACTAGATTTTAAAAGACTTAATTTTTTAAAGGAAAGATATCGATCAAATATCAATGCCATCATTAGATATGCCGAAGAGGAGACTTGCCGGCAAGTACAGCTGTTAAACTATTTTGGAGAGGAAGTGGAAAAATGTGGGACTTGTGATATTTGTAGGTCTATTAGGGTGGAGGGTATGACTTCTGAAGAAGGACTCCGTCTAAAGAATAAAATAAAGCGAATGTTGCTCAAGGAGTCTTTGACTCAAAAGGAAGTGGTAGAATCTTTTCATACCAAAACGAAGGCTAAAGTAGTTAATCTAGTAAGTTACTTATTAGACGAAGGATTTATCATGAAAGAAAAGGATAGTTTGGTATGGGCAGACGAAAAAAAATAATTTGTACTGTCATCAATGATTTGACCTATGATCAAAGGATGCATAGGGTATGCACCTCTTTGTCCAAAGCAGGATATGATATCTTGTTGGTAGGTAGAGTAAAAGGTAAATCAATTGCCTTAATTGATCAAGTCTATGAGCAAAAACGAATCCTATGTTTTAGTTCTTCTGGATTGATGATGTATTTAGAGTTCAATCTTCGACTTTTATTATTTCTCTTAGTACATAAATTTGATATCATCAATGCAGTGGACTTGGATACCATCATGCCTGCTAGTATAGCCGCTAGACTAAAATCTAGGTCGATGGTTTATGATGCACACGAATTATTTACCGAGGTGCCTGAAATAGTAAGTCGTCCTTACTTACATAAAATTTGGTCTTGGATAGAAAATAAATTCGTACCCCAGGCCAATGCAAGTTATACTGTTGGGCCAGGGATTGCTGAAATTTTTGAAGAAAAATATAATCAAACATTT
>CAYWOZ010000020.1:0-10564 GCA_964458675.1 uncultured Saprospiraceae bacterium | reverse complement strand
GCTATCAATGAAAAATATGCTATCGCTGAGTTGGTTCAAGATCTAAGCACTACCTCCATTATAAAGGCCGTCAAAGCACTTTCCGATGAAGAAAGATATAATCGGCTAAAGCAGAATTGTCAAATAGCTGCAGCTGATTTGTGCTGGGAAAATGAAGAAGGAAAGTTGTTGGAGATATACGATGAATTAATTTAAGAAAAATAGTCTTTATTTAAGTTCGCTTTAAATTTAAAACAAAGATTAATAGGATTTTGAGAAATGAAACTAGGCACGTTATTATTCTTCCTTTTATATATTAATTGCATTTACTGTCAAAAATTGGTTTCGATTTCGGATGTGGTTTCTGTTACAGAATTGAAAGACATAAACAGAGGAACTTTTAAGAAATTAATTCCAGTAACGATTAAAGGGAAACAAGATGTAATTAGTATAGACTATTCTGTTGTTCCAGATTCAGTATATAAGGAAAGAGGTAACACTTATGCAATATGGAATCTATTAAGGTTTGCCAAAGGGGATAGTATTCAGATAACAAGTAAAATTATGATTAATCGATTTGACCTTACTACAGTTAAAAAGAAAATTGATAAAAATATAGATTATGCTAATCATGACCAGTACTTAAAGCACGAGAAAAATTTTCAAAAAAATAATAAAAAAATAAAAACAGAAGCCAATAAGCTGATTGGAAAAGATGATTTTGAAACTCTTGAAAATATTTTTCATTTTGTCACTAATCATTTGGATTATTTTAGATTCAAGAATGAGAATAGAGGAGCTAAAAAGGCGCTTAAACAAGGGTTAGGAGATTGTACTGAATATTCTGAGTTAATGATTGCGCTAAGTAGAGCAAATGGTTTTCCAGCTAGAATAATTTTTGGAAAAACATTAGAAAGAAATGGGAGGGTTGAACTTCATAATTGGCCTGAAATTTTTATAGAAAAATTGGGTTGGGTACCTTTTGATCCCACTCATGCAGATGGCGAAAATCGAATTACTGAATTCTCAAAATTAGAAAATAAATATGTTTATCTATCATGCGATAGAGATGTGTCAGAAAATTGGTGGTATTTTTTTGGTCCAAATACTAGAAAATTTCATTTTACTGATAAGAAAAAGTGGAAAAATCTTTTGGACCCTACCTATTTTAGAGCTGTTCATAACTACACTAATCAAAAATTAGAATCCGCATCAGAAATATTAGATAGTTTAATTGCGACTACTCCACTTAATTATGATTATCATTTATATCAAGGCATGATTTATGCAAGGTTAAAAGATTTCGAAAAGTCATTGTCCTATCTTCAGTTTGCAATGAGAATTGCACATTTCAAAAAAGAGAAGGCACAAGTATTTTATACTTTCGGAAATTTTTATGCACTCAAAAATGAACCAAAGTCAGCAATATCACATTTGAAAGAAGCTGTTAGACTAGGATACAATAATGTCTTTCATCTTGAAACAGATATTGACTTAATTACTTTAAAAAACAATAAGGAGTATTTGAATCTTATTGAATCTCTTAAAAAATAAAATCGCCTAAAGCAGAATTGTCAAATAGCTGCAGCTGATTTGTGCTGGGAAAATGAAGAATGATAGCTGTTAGAGAGATATAATAAGAACAAATAGTTAATCTAATTGAAGAATTTTGCTGATTGCCTATTATCGTTTTTATAAACAACATCTACTATATAGATGCCTCTTAGTAAACTACTAGTGTCTACTCGATTGGATTGTAAAGACTGACTATGCAATTGTCCATTAAGTCCATATATAGAAACGCTGCGAACTGCTTGGTCAGTAACTATATTTAAATAATTTTCATGCTTCTCAATTTGAAATTGGATCGCACTTATCTCATCTACACTTACTGTCGTTTCTCCATCTTCAAATAGTAATATACCGTCCTTATAAAACTTGTAGCCTTTAACAGAACATTCAAAACAATCTAGAAAATAAAATGGAGTAGGGACACTACCAATGCCTTCAATCCAATGACTTGTCTCTCCGCATATGTTGAAAAATTCCTCACTTAATTCGATTCTCTTTCTTTTTGTCTCATCCAAAAGTTCAATGGAATCTACCTTAAGGACATTAACAGTATCCACATAGATATCAATAATATCAGAATAGGTGAAAACATCATTTTCTTCGAGACTGAAATCAAATACCAAATGTTCCGTATTTTCATTTGGATTTCGAAAATTTATAAAAAAAGTTTTTTGATTTTCCTCTCTTAATGCAAAGGATGGATTGTTGTCAGACCCAGCGTATATTGTTGTGTAAGTGTTTCCAGAAATTAAAGTGTCTTCTCTACTTTCAAATATATTATTAGTACTAAAGGGATACCCTGCGTCATAACATCTGTAAAAAACTTCCCATTTTACATTTTCCAAATAAGAAGTATCAGAATCTTGAGAAAGACATACTATTGGAATAAAGCTAATAAAGAGTAGAAATAATTTCTTCATCATTTTCGGTTTTAGACTAGATGTTGAGTAGGCACTTTTACTAAAATACAGAATTTTGATTAAAATAGTTGCATACTATTTCTCTAGTAAAGAGCTCTGGCAATTAAACGTCATTCTTCCTCAGTGCCCAATCCAAGTAAAAGGTACGAGGATTTAGATGTTAAGGAATGAGGATAGTCAAACCTAAAATAAATAGCTAAGCGTCCAATGTTCTCTCATGAGGGGGCACGGATAAATTTCTAACGTCTAACATCTAATTTCTAACTCTTCCCCGCTAAATCCAAAAAGAAAGCATACTCCATAGCCGTCTCCTTAAATCGCTCAAAACGCCCAGAAGCACCACCGTGACCAGTAGACATATTGCAATGCATCACAAGTGGATTGTTATCTGTTTTCATTTCGCGTAGCTTGGCGACCCACTTAGCTGGTTCCCAATATTGAACTTGACTATCATGCAGTCCAGTCGTAACCATCATCGCGGGATAATCTTTTGCTTCTATATTATCATAGGGAGAATACGATTTGATATAATGGTAGTACTCTTCATTTTTTGGATTACCCCATTCGTCAAATTCTCCGGTAGTCAATGGAATAGACTCGTCTAGCATGGTAGTAACAACATCCACAAAAGGTACAGCTGAAATAATTCCTTTCCACAAGTCAGGACGCATATTGATGACAGCACCCATGAGCAGACCACCTGCACTTCCTCCCATTCCGAATAAACTAGAAGGAGAGGTGTAACTATTGGCTATCAAATGCTCCGCACAATCTATAAAGTCGTTAAAAGTATTTTTCTTTTTTAAAAGCTTTCCGTCTTCATACCATTGCCTTCCCATTTCTTCACCTCCACGAATGTGTGCTATCGCCCACACAAAACCTCTATCTAAAAGTGTCAATCGCGTACTTGAAAAATAGGGATCCAAGCTATTTCCATATGAACCATAGCCATATAATACCAATGGGGTAGAAGGACTTAATTTTGTTTCCTTTCTATATACTATACTTATCGGTACTTCCACGCCATCTCTTGCTGTAGCGTATACTCTCTCTGAAGTATATTCGCTGGCATCAAAATCACCTAAGACTTCTTGCTGCTTAAGCAACTCCATATCTTTGGTGTTAACATCAAAGTCATATGTGCTATTTGGTGTAATCAAACTCGTATAGCCGATTCGCAAAAGTTCTGTATCAAATTCTGGATTCACAGAAGTGTAGGCTAAGTAAGCATTATCTGGAAATTCAATATTGTAATCTTCTCCAGAATTCTTGATGATACGTAGATTGGTAATTCCTTTGATGCGTTCAGAAAGCACTTTGAAATCTTTAAATATTTCTACGCCTTCCAACAAAACATCATCTCGATGCGCGATTACTTCTTTCCAATTTTCTTGTCCTGTTGCATCCAAGGGCGTTTCCATCAATCGAAAATTCTTGGCATCTTTATTCGTTTTTATGTAGAACTTATCTTCATAATGACTAACCATGTACTCTAGTTTATTATCATAATCTCGAGCCTGGAAAATCTTAAAATCCCCCTGTGGATTATCTGCATCCAGGGTTCGAAATTCAGAAGCTAGTGTAGCAAACGACCCAATCATGATATACTTCTTAGACTTAGTTTTCCAGCAGTAGGCGTTATAGGTGTCGTCTTTTTCGTGATAAACCATCTCATCTTCACTCGCTTCGGTACCAAGGATATGCCTATAGATCTTGTAGGCACGCAAAGACTCATCCTTTCTTGTATAAAAAATAGTTTGATTATCATTCCCCCATACCGCACTACCTGTTGTATTTGAAATAACATCATTCAACATTTCGCCAGTGTCTAGATTTTTAAATCGTATAGTATAGATTCTTCTACTCACCGTATCTTCACCATAGGCTAGAATTTTATTGTTAGGGCTTACAGATTTTCCAGACACATTATAGTAGTCATAATCTTTAGCCAATTCGTTTACGTCTAGCATGATTTCTTCGGGGCCTTCCTTGCTGCCTTTGTTTCTAGCAAAGATGGGATACTCTTTCCCTTCTTCATACCGTGTTCGATAGGAGTACCCATTTTTCATATACGGTACAGACATGTCCGTCTGCTTTATTCTACCTTTAATTTCTTCAAACAGCTTATCTTGAAATTCTGAAGTATGCGAAAGCATGGCTTCCTTATATGCATTCTCCGCATTTAAGTGATCGATTACCTCTTGGTCTTCGCGTTGATTCATCCAATAATAATTGTCCATACGGGTGTCCCCGTGTACAGTCATTTCCTTGGCTACCTTTTTCGCCACTGGAGCACCCATGCTCACCTTGTCAAACATTGCTGATTCTTTCATCTCTTTATTTCACTTTTGATTCTATTATTAAGACAATATTACAATATCAAACGATATTATTGCAGAGGAGTTTAGCATTTCTTTTTATGTTTATTTGGAAGTGCCCCCAGAAGAAAAAAGCTCGCCTCTCGGCTTGCTTTATTTTTCTGGGGTCGTGCTATCCATGACTCCGTATTCACTTCGGCCCACGCCATGTCGTCGCGCAAGCCCAGGGCATCCTGCTATCGCAGGATTCATTACTATCACTCACTCGGGGTTTATAGAGGTGCCCTGTTGTTAATATGTCAATATTGTGGTCATCTAAACCCTAATTTAGTTAAGCTTGTTAGTAAGCACTTACTTTGGACCCAAATTTGAAACTTTAAGGCGTACTCTGTTACAATTTTTAAAGTAGGAGAGCGTTATGAATTTTATACTAGTATTCTGTATCCTTGGATAACTTCAACACTTAAGAACTAACTAGTTTAAAAACCACAGAACCAATAAAATTAATCTAATGAAAAACCTATTCAGAGTTGCTGCCTTACTTTTTATATCTTTTATTTTTCAACCTTCTACCTTAAATGCCCAGTTTGGAATTAAAGCGGGTGCAAATTTAAGTAACATCAAATTTGATGGCGACATTGAGTTACAAGATTCTGAATCTATAGTTGGATATCAATTTGGTCTAGTATACAATTTAGGGATTGGTGATAAAATTGCTATCCAGCCAGAAGTAGCATTTAATCGAACTGGTAATAAATTTTCAAACCCTGATATTGGTCCCAATCAAGCTTCGGAATCAATCAATAACCATAATTTTTTAAACTTATCTGCTATTCTCCATTACAACCTAATAGGTAATAGTGATGGTTTAAGATTGTATGTTTTAGGAGGTGGGTTTGGAGAATACTTATTGAGTGAACAATTGCTACAAAATTTTGGAGGTGATATTGAAAGAATAAAACTAGACCTTGAAAATGACGAATTTTTTGACCGACTTAATTATGGGATTACTTACGGTGTAGGGATTGGGCTCAATTCATTCTTTGTTCAATTGAGAGGCGCTGTCGGAATTTCAGATCTTGATGATATCACAATCACTGATATGAATGGACAGCCAAATGGTGTTTTGTCAACTAGGTCAAGAGACTTCTCACTTATCGTAGGCTATCTTTTTTAGCCTAAATCTACAAAAATTATAAACGCACTAGAAAGTAATAAAATACGTATTTAGATTCTTAAACTAAATACAACAACTCATGCGCCTCCTTTACAGTTGGGATTTCTAATTTTGATATCATCTTCTCTATTACTGCATCTGGAACCTTATAGTCGCGATTCGAATTTTGTTTCTTTAGTTTCTTATACGGGACTTCAATGTAGATAATCCTAACCCTTGCATTATAATCCGTAAAAAGGCTTACCCATCTTGCACGCATATCAGACGTAATATTCGTTGCATTAAAAACAAAAGATGTTTTTGCTCTTAAAAAGACTTTCGCTTGCTCTTTCGCCATTTGAATTACTTGACCATTCTTTTTCCTGTCTGTGGGAGAGATTTTATGTTCTCTTCTTATATTGTCTAATGATAGGATTGGCAAGTCTAATTTTCTATCGATGTATGTGTCTTTTCCGCTTCCGGGAAGTGCACACATAACGGTTACTGTACAAATCAAGTCATCAAACGGTTCATAGTCAGGTGAATATTGATCTCTATTAAAGTATAGGTAGCGACCATAATCAGATTTAAATTCTCTTCTTTTACCTAAGCAATCATTTTCCTTACACAATTCTTTAAACAATTCAATCTTCATTAAAATATCATCAGCATCTTGACATATTCTACCTAGAATGTCGGCCTTGGCCAACATGGCTAAGTGAGCTGTATTAACGACTGTACTAGCATATATTACTTCTTTGTTAGGATGTTCTTTAGATATCGCCCATAGTGGTAAGCCATGAAGTCTTACTAATTTGCAGATTTGCTCTCTAATAGCAAAAGGTGTTTCTATTTCCTTATATAAGATTTCTCTAGTGGTGAACTCACCTTTTTTTGCATGTCTAGGAGAAACAATCCTGATTTGACCATCAGTATATTCTTCTACCGTAGTTGATCTTTTTTCAATATCATGAAATAGGGCAGAAGCTACCAAAATATGTTTATTCTGCTCAGTGAGCAATTGAAACTCTTCCAGACCTATCAATGCAGTCACGACCATTTTAGTATGTACATATACATTCCCTTCAGCATGCCATATTGGATCTTGCTGTACATTTTTCATGTCCTCTATCCAAGTAAAAGATTTGGATAGCTCATCCCAATTTAATTTTTGGCCAACTTTATATTTTGGAAATTTCCAGATCATTATTGTTTACTTAAATATTCATAACCATACCACTTGTACTTTTTATAATCCTTGAGTGACGCTGCTATCCAAGTCTTAGTCCAATGCACATCTGTTTTTACATGTGATTCTCTAACCAACTTAAATAGATTGTTGAATTCATTAGATGCGACTTCAATCACGCCATCATTGGTTTTATAAGAATCGCTGTTCCTAATAACAAAACCTTCAGAACAAGGCTTTTCGGTATTAGGGTCATATCCTCCTAATAGTCCTGGAGTTTCTACACTTTCAATCCAAGTCATACCCAAATTATCAATCAGCCATTTTTCCAAAATTTTGCTTTCTGATCTTTCAGAATTAATAAAGTCAATTAGCCCTGATTTGAGTTTATATTCTGGTACAGTAGGGAAATCTAATAGGTTAGCATAGAATTTCACTTCTTCCCAAGATAGCCAAGTATCTCCTTCTCTAATTGCAAAGACATAAAAGTAAGATTCCAATTCCGTATAGGCTATAGAGTGGATGCCGTACATGTTTTCTCCAAATATCTCTAGTTCCTTAAGATCATTTTTAATCAAAGCCCATCTATCTCTTAGAGGCTTATCCCAGGGATGATTAGAAGGAGCAGTATGTGATCTTGCAAAAACCCCATTTTTATTAAAGCAATTATTCTGACCATCAAGCTTTTCTGTTAAAATCAATTCGTCCATTTTGGAAAAGGCTTCTATGTAGCCATTAGGCATGAATCTATCATCAGAGGTAGTTCCTAAACTAATCTGTGCATGTAAGCTCCTACAATACTTTCTTGATTCTGACATTTTTGCTATTCATGCTTATAGCAGCCATAAATAAACGGGTAATAGACTTAGGATAACGCTGCCCAGTCCTAAAGTGCCGCCTAGTCCATTAAATAATCGAGCATTATTTTCCTCTGCTCTACTATATAAATAACACAGTATCAAAGCTGAAACACCAAGCCCTAAACTACTATGTGTAAAGAAGTCATCTATAGCAAATAGACTCAGATTTAAATCAGGTTCTGTCCGTAGGTAGTTTTTGATACGCATATAGGACATAGTCTGTGCTATGGCTATTAGATTGAATCCAAGTAGGCCACAGACCAATGATAGTGCTGCAAATATTTGTTTATTCATGCTATATGTTTTGCAATAGTTTCACAATAAAGCAAAACTATGGCTAGAACCTTAGATGTGGTTCTATAAAATATTCACTTCTTTCTTAATTCTGACATACAAAAACCCAAATCTGTTTTTCTGAGTTCTTGTTTTGTGTATGAAAATGTTTTTTCTTTAAATTTTTTGTGCTTAAGCATTAGATGGTAAATTAGTGGTCAAAGTATTTCCTACCCCAGGAATATATCTAACTACTCGTAAATCCCATGGATAAAGAGTTTTACAAATTTACCAATCTGAAAAGTCAATGGTTAGAGCGCCGACATTTAGATTTTTCAAAGTCTGGTTTCTAAGTTTTTATTTAATCTGAAGTCTTAGAGGCGACAATAAAAAACAAAAAATCCACAACTAATAGGGCTACTAATTTGCCTTATAGGGGTGCAAAGCAAAACATATAATATAAACGTTTATAATTTATAATTGACCCTAATCAATTGAAAATGTATATGAATTAAAAGGAAAAATTTTCAGTACAAAGGATAAAATTTCTACTAGTAATTTTTCTTCAAAGTAATTTTTTCACTCAAACAATTTATTTTTTTAAACCATCATTACACTGATTGAAGAAAAAATACCAAAATAAAAATGGTATTTTTTTCCTAAACAGGGTAATGTGTAACACTTAACATTAATTAATATGAAAAAGATATCGAATATTTTAATGCTCTTTTCTCTTATGGCTTTCGGTTTGTTCGTATCGAGCTGTAGCGATGATGATTCAGGAGATGATACAATTGACTCAGGTTTTATTGGAGCAGTGTATGCTATGAGTAACGGTGCAGGCCAGGTAGATGGAACTTCAGTACAAGGGAACAATTGGATTGGTTCTTATGGAAGAAATTCAGATGGATCTTTAGATCTAATAAGTATGACTCCTACTGGTGGATTAGGTGGAGATTTTGACGGCGGCGAAGGATTAGATCCATTAATCAGTGCTTATGCACTAGCTAAGTCACTAGATAATAATTTTGTGCTTGCTGTAAATGCAGGTTCAAACACAGTTACTTCTTTGGTAGTGCAAGATGATTTTTCTCTTGTAGTAGGCGACACGCAACCAACTGGTGATGTAGGTCCAAATAGTATTGCGTATACTGAAAGTTCTATCGATGGTAGAAATGGATTAGTGTACGTTTCAAATATTACAAGAGCAGAATTTGCTGATGCAGGAGAACCAGCCCAGCAAGGATCAATAACTGGATACTGGTTACTTGATGACGGGACTTTAGCACCTGTGGCTAACTCAAGAAGAGAATTGGCAAATAGACCTTCTGCAGTACAGTTTTCTCCAAACGGAGACTTTCTGGTAGTAGCTTCTATCAACTCTGGCTCATCTGCTTTAGCTACTTTGGATGAAAATGAACTGGTTGTTTACCGTGTAAACGAAGACGGTTCTTTAAGTAATGCGATAGTAGGTTCAGGAGCTTCGACACTTAGAGACAATGCTGAAGGAAGAAACCTTCCATCTGCTATTGGATTCCAAATAGTTGGAGACAACTATGTTGTAGTAACAGAGGCGAGAGAATTTCAGTCAAATGGAACTCCTCCTGCATTCCCAGCGCTTCAAGATGGTTCAGTATCTACATGGCAAATAAATGGAGATGGCTCTTTGACTCCAATTAATTTAGATGTTGCTTCTGGAGAAAATAACACTGGAAGAACAGCATGTTGGTTAGACTTTACAAATGATGGTAACACATTTTTTGTGTCTAATGCGATAGAAGCAGGTATTGCTTCTTATAGTTTTAACAATGGTAATGTTACTCTTTTAGATCAGGTGGCTGCTCAGGGTAATGATACTGCTACTGGAAATACTACTGATCCTGCTTCTGCTTTCGGTACTACAGAAGGATGGATAGACATGTGGATTTCAGATGATGGAAGACACCTATACCAGTTACAGGGACTTAGAGGTGCGATCTCTGTTTATGAAATTAGTGGTTCAAGCTTGTCTTTAATAGAAGTTGAAACTGGCGACCTTCCACCAAATAATACGCAAGGAATTGTAGCATTTTAAATTAGCGGTGCCCTTAGATTAAATCTAGTATAAACAATAAAATATTTTCTTAGTATATAAAATTAAAACCCTAAGTTCTAAAAAGAGCTTAGGGTTTTGTGCTTTTTATCCTATGCTTCTTTTAATTGCGACTCGCCGAAGGCGACCCGACCTGTCGGCCGACAGGCAAGCTCGACAAGCGGAGCGCGTAGAGGCGAGCGGTAGAAGTGACATGCGTTTTTTT
>CAYWOZ010000019.1:0-25846 GCA_964458675.1 uncultured Saprospiraceae bacterium | reverse complement strand
CTCCAGAACAAAGAACGAGGAGTTTCTAGAAATGCTCAGTGGCCATATAGAAGAGTTTATTTCTTTTAGTAAAAAGAAAATCAAAGTAAACGAAGACGCCATCACCAATCTAAAATCTGTCTTTCTCAAAAAGCACCTGCCTATTTATAAACTAGATAAGCACTATGGCTTTGATGCAAAGAATCTTTTGTTCAACTTCTTCTGCCTGGCTCCTATCACTCACTTATGTGAAACGCTAGACTGCACATGGCCTGAATTTACGCAAGGATTAAAAATAAATAATGAGCATCATGAATTGATTCTTCTTGGACTTATCCATAGCGCTAGCCAAGACCCAATTGATCAAGAGCTGGTGTTGCAAGTCATATTGAGTGGGAAGTATCCTATCCTCGAAGATATGGACCTATTACCTGTGTACGATCAGCTCAGTAGTGCACAACTACATCAACTGTATCAGCAACTCAAAAAAATAAAACTGAGCTTTAATGATGGCCCAATTGAGATGTTGTTGTTTTGTTCGCGCTTTAAATGGCCAGATGAATTGGTCAAGAAAGTTTTGCAAGTTATTCCCTTGCGATTATTAAACGCTGATGATACTAGGCAAGACCCCAATTTTAAAATATTCCAAAACATGGTACTGAATTGTCGAGCAGGGCTCTACCCAGTGGTCAACGCCACCTTCCAAGCCAATCCTGTCTATTCTTGGAATAGCACCAAAATCATCGAAAAGCAATTGAATATATTAAAAATGCGTTGGCAGATTTTGAAAGAATTATGAATGACAAATTAAGCTGATTGCAAAGTGCAGCCTAAGATGAGATGAGATGAATTACGAATGTATATTTCGAGAGGACCATCATATTTTATTATTATCACTTCGCAACATAATGCCTATATGAAATTTGATGGCAAAATTATTTTGGTAGAACTCGCTAAATTCTCCTGCACTATTTTCTAATTCACCCACCAATAGATCTCGTCCTCGTTCGAAAGATAGCCCGAGACGTAAAAAACGATTGTTTTTTAATTTTCTAAAGTGATCCATTTTGAGTTGGCTTGAGAAAAACACTTTGCCTTCATCTCTGGCGTTCAATGTCCAAAGTGGACTTCCATCTTCTGGATTAGCAATAGATATACTTTGATCATTAATCAAATTTAGGTTGAGATTCAATTAAGGTGTAATCTGAAAAAAGTTGGGTTTATTCTTTTTGTTTTTAAGAAGGTTATATCCAATCCCTCCGCTGACTACCTGAACTGTATTTAGTTTAGTATCTATCGTTGTAAGTACATTGGTGTTTGGATTAAGATAGTCCGCCTTTAATGTACTCTCTGTTGCTTGATATGAAAACGCTAATGTTGCATGATACTTATCTAGTATCGGTATTGATCTGCTGATATCAAATCCATAGCTTAGATTTAGATTCACATTGTCAGGCTTCTCTGCTGCGAAAACATTCGGGTTACTGATAAATATTTTTGAACCTGTACCAATATGAAAGGCGTATGTCAACTTACTAATAGTATTATCAATAGACTTTGGTTCTTTAAGTAAGCCCTTACTTAGGCGGTCTCTGATTCTAGCTCTTCTAGCCAGGGATAGGTTTACACCAAACTGAATTCCTACATATTCTAACTTTTTGGTAAATGTTCCTGAAAAATTCTCTCCATTGTCATTGATTATAAAATCTCCATTAAGAATATCTTGAAAGGAAGTTGCTGCTACTATTCCTACACGAAAACTACGAAGCGTTTTAGTTTGCCAACTATAATCGAAATTTAGTTTAGGAGAGAAAACAACCTGAAGTGGGTTCCTATAAGAGCCGTTGTGCTTATTCTTGTATCGGATGCTTGGACTCCAATCGATGATCTAGCTCCTAAAAAATTTAAAAAAGATACCGCACCACCTAAGCGGAGATAGTTATTTTCTTTTAATGAATGTCGATATTCATATCCAAGACTCAAGCCTCTATAATGAATAAAAAAGGACCTCTGTATTCCATAAGGCTGTAAATCAAAACTGTAAGAATCCAAGCCTAAATTAAACTCACATATCAGGCTTGGAATTTTATTTATTTTGATGGGAATGTTGAGTTGAAAACCAAAATTTCTACTAATCTCAAAATTTGAAGCCTGTCGTGTATCAAAATCTACTTCAAGTGGAGCAGAGGAATAGCTCGTCAAATAAGCCCCCGTATTTTGGCCATAAACAACCGATATCATAAAACAAAGAATAACACTTATTGTAATTTTCATTTTACTTTATTTTTTTCGCACGATAAATACCATAGCTAAAACTAACACCATAACTATTAAATGGCTTACTGAATTCTTGAGAAAACGTTTCGCCATTCACTCTTTGTATAGCAACAAATCCTTCATGTGCTACATTGATTCCTCTAGTAAAATAGAGACCTACGCTATAGGATCTGCACCCATTTAAAATAAAGTAATACTCTGCCGCAACTTCTGGAGCTAGTGAAAAATTAGTTTTATCGCCAATATTTGATTCTATATCAAATTGATAATCAATTGCAATCAAAGGACGAAATCCATCAGGACCAAAAACTTCAACAAAAGGAAAGTAAATTACATTCAAGCTTACAGGTATTCGTAAAAATGATTTGTTCTTAAATTCTTTAATAAAATGCTTGCCAATTGCTAGTCCTGCATATATATTCGAATATAAGTCTCCTCCAGAAATAACTGAAGGCCTATTTTGATATCCAGGACTCTTGTCTCTAAATACAACACTGTTTGTGCTACCACCAAATATCAATTTTGTAAAAATGTAATTTTCCTTTTTTAATCTTATCGGAAGGGTTAAATGAACACCTGGACTAAATCCAAAAGATGCGGTATACTCTGGCACTATTGGAGAAGATATAAATCTATCGCTTGCCCCCAATCGAATTTCTAAGCGAGATTGCTTCTGAATTTCACATATTGGTGGCTCTTCTTTTTGAATGGATTCTGTCTGCGCCCAAATACTAATAGGCAAGAAAATAAAGAGGAAAAATGAAAATCTCATAAGGTAATAAAGTATGCACTCTTAATTAGTTAGAAATCTAAGCTACCAAACAACTTACTTTTTCAGTATTATT
The DNA here is from genome assembly GCA_964458675.1 of uncultured Saprospiraceae bacterium. Taxonomy (GTDB): domain Bacteria; phylum Bacteroidota; class Bacteroidia; order Chitinophagales; family Saprospiraceae; genus JALZVN01. Next base: position 22,745 of record CAYWOZ010000019.1, on the reverse strand, counting down.
TTTAACTCCTTAACATAACTATAAGATTATATTTTATTTTTCGGACTAGTGCTGCGCAGTAGTCCCGATTTTTTCATCGGGAGACCAAACCCCGTTTTTCTCGGGGTGCGGGGCCGAGCGGAATCGCGAGCTACGTAGCATAACGACCCAGGTAGCCGACGATAGGAAGCTACCTTGGTAGGCCCCTAATAATCTATACACTACAAAAAATGGAACACTCTGTGAAGAATGATCCAACTAAATATAATTACCAAAATTATATTTTAAAACGGGTATGCATTTTCTGCGATTACCGCGTCTGCTATTTGTCTTCTTAGCGCCTTCACATTTACAGGTGTAAAATTAGTGAAACGCTTCAAGCCCAAAAGGAATGTCTTAATCAAATCCGGCTCCGCAAATGAAGTAATGGCATCGGATGCATTCTTTCTCAATCTATCATTGGCGTCATTGATGAATACTTTAAGCATAGCATCATATATCGCTTGATCGCAGTTTTTCTTCTCATAGGTGCTTAACTTCTCTACTCTCAATAAAAGTGACTCTGCTAAGAACGCATCAATCATCATGTCTGAAATATTCATGATTACTTCCTGCTCTGCCTTAAGATTTATCTTACCATCCATCTGCATTTTTACTGCAGCACCAGACACCATAAGTATTGCTTTCTTGAAATCCGTAATTGCTTTTTTCTCTGTAGCGTATGTTCCTTCTAATGCATCCATAGAGGGCATACTTGCCAATTCTTTTTGCACTGTCCATGCTGGACCTGCTAAATCAAAAACGCCTTTCATGGCACGCTTCAACAACATGTCTACAATCAGCAATCTATTAATCTCATTGGTACCTTCGTAGATACGGCCAATACGGATGTCCCGATATGCTCTAGCGACATTGGTCTCCTCTGAGAAGCCCATACCGCCATGCACTTGCAACATCTCATCCACCACGTAAGTCGTAATCTCTGATCCTGCTACCTTTAATATTGAACTTTCTATAGCATACTCTTCTGCCGCCAAAAGCTTTGCTTCTGCAAAAGTTTTTCCTTCTGCTTTGAGCATTTGCACCTTTTGTTGCATCAAATCTGACACTCTATAGGTAGTACTCATCCCTGCAAAAGTCTGGATAGCAGACTCAGCGATTTTGTGCTTAATAGCTCCGAAGTTGGCAATCGATGTTCCAAACTGAATGCGATCATTGGCATACTGCACTCCTTCAGTTAACACTTGCTTTGCTCCTCCTAAAGACAATACACCTAACTTATATCTACCTGCGTTAAGTACGTTGAATGCAATCAAATGTCCTTTCCCTTTTTCACCAAGAAGGTTATCAACAGGCACTTTTACATTCTCAAAAAACAATTGTCTTGTCGAAGAACCTTTGATTCCTAATTTATCTTCTTCTGCACCAAAGGTCAACCCTTCTGAGTCTCGCTCTACAATAAAGCCTGTAAATTTGTCTCCATCTATCTGGGCAAAAACGATGAATACATCTGCAAATCCAGCATTCGTAATCCACATTTTTTGGCCATTAATAATATAGTGTTTTCCATCGTCTGAGAGGTCTGCACGCGTCTTTGCCGCTAATGCGTCTGAACCAGAACTAGGTTCTGTTAAACAATATGATGCCTTTAATTCTCCAGCACACAATCCTGGCAAGTATTTTTCTTTCTGCGCTTCCGTTCCGAAATACAGTATTGGGAGCATTCCAATTCCAGTATGTGCAGCGAAGGTAGTGCAGAAAGAGCCTGCTGGACCAATGCCATCGCAAATCAAAGTATTGGTATTGGTATCCATCTCTATACCTCCATACTGTTCTGGAATATGAGCACCTATCAAACCTAAATCTGCTGCCTTCTTCAAAAGAGCAACAGACAATCCTTTTTCTTGCTTTTCAATCCGTTGTGTATTAGGATAGATTTCATTTTTTAAGAATTCCTCAATCATACCTTTGACCATGAGTTGTTCTTCATTAAAGTCTTCCGGAATGAAAGTATCTTCTGCTTTAGAATCTTTGATGACAAATTCTCCTCCTTTGAGCAGGAGTTCGTCGGTTGATATTTCTGGATTTTTAGTCGTGCTAGCCATTTTTAATTGATTTGCCTTTGGCGAATATTCGCTAAGTTAGCTGATTATAGTGATAGATTAAAGGATTTTAGCGAATATTCGCTAATTGGTGAGATAGAGGTCACTTGTAAGCTTTATACTATTTGATATAAAAGGCAATTTTTATACCAATGGCCTAATAATACTTAGGTTTTCAGCCATTTATAGTACCGTATATTAGATTGGAAAAGATTATGCAGATACGCTTTATGTTGGATACAATCTCTATATTGAATCAAGCAGGATTTGGCGAAAGGACTCTATGAGGGGCTATGGGGGATTAGCCCCTCATTTTATCGAGCAAATGGTTAAGGGTTAAGGCTTCTTCGTTGGTTATTTTTTTATATAATTCTTCGATTACTGCATCCATATTTGATATCTCACTAAGAAAATTTCTGCCTTCCTCAGAAATAGTAACATCTACTAATCTCTTATCAATGTTGCATGCAACACTTTGAACCCAGCCTTTGGCACAAAGTCGTTTTACTAAACGAGATGAATCTGTCATGGGTTGAATCATACGCTCTCTAATTACTGAAGTACTTAGTGGTTCTTCTGATCCTTTTAAAATTTTTAGAACATTATACTGTTGTAATGAGATTCCATAAGGTTTCAAAAAATTGCGAAGCTTTGTTTCTATATTCTGGTATACTTCCATAATATTGGCGAGTAAAGCCATATTTGGGGATTTTAATATTTCATTCTTTTTAAGTACCATATTGAATCCTTTTTTTGAGTTTAAAAGTTTATTAATTCGTCATGTTGATACTATCTCAGTCCTACCCGGAGTACCTTTTCCTGCATTTCTTTTCTTGCAAAAAATATTCTACTCTTTATTGTTCCTAAAGGTGTCTCTAAGGCATCCGCTACTTCTTGGTAACTCATACCTAGATAGTTCATCCAGAATGGTTGTCTAAGTTTTGGATCTAACTCATCTAACATTGTCATTAATTCTTGCATTGCCATATTACTCTCTCCTTCATTTGCAGCTGCTGATCTAGTATTGGTAATCATCTCGATACTATCGTCTGCTACTGTCTTTACTCTACTCCTCTTCTTTCTTCTATACTCATTGATAAAAGTATTTCTCATAAGCGTAAGTGTCCAAGCTTTAAAATTGGTACCAATTTTAAACTTGTCTTTATTCTTGAGTGCTTTGAAAACGGTCTCTTGGAATAGGTCTCTTGCATCTTCTATATCCCTTGTCAAGCTCAACGCAAAGTTGTTAAGTGGGGAAGTAATAGTGTCTAACTGTGCATAAAAATCGCTCGTACTCATCTTTGTTATTTTTTAAATTGATTCATTAATTTATTATTGTTTAGCCATTGATGTTATAACATCTTTTTGGAGAAAATTGTTGTGCGAACATCGTTGTTATAACATCTTTTTTTTGAAAAAATTTCCCTGGTGTTGATTATCAATCATTTATCAGGGGATCAATGGTTTTTTGGATCTGCCTTTTCTAATAAAAAAGCATATTCAAAGATTAATTTTAGGCACTTCGTAGCTTATCCAATATACTATTTAGCTTTGTAGCTTCATCTGAGGTCAAATTTTGATATATACTTTCTACGTGTGCATCTATTCCTTCGAGTCTAGAAATATATTCAAGGCCCGCTTCGGTAATTGTTACATCCACAAGACGCTTATCACCACAGCATTCCTCTCTTTTGACCCAGCCTTTTGTACTTAGCCTTTCTACCATCCTAGAAGTATCGGCCATTTTTTCAATCATTCTTTCTCTAATATCACTAGTAGATAAAGGCTCTTTCGCCCCTTTGAGTATTCTAAGCACATTATATTGCTGCAAAGTAATATTGTGAGGTTTAAAAAAGCTCTTCATTTTTAACGATAACCAATTGTGCGTATATATTAGATTAATAGTAGCTTTTTGAAATTCGCTCCTAAAGGGTTTAACTTGGTTTATATCTTTTTCTATTCCCATTCCTAATAAAAAGTTCATTTAAGTTTTAAATACATAAATTTTGCAGTCTTATCTCAAACCAGCGCTTAATGCTAATGCTTGTAGTTCTTTTCTTGCAAAAAAGATGCGACTTTTTGTAGTTCCTAAAGGAATATCTAATTCATCTGAAATCTCTTGATAGCTGAGACCTATATAGTACATCTGAAAAGGAATTCTTAACTTATCCTCGATGCTATTCATCATTTTGGTCAACTCTTCCATCTCAAGATTTGAAGTTCCATGATTTCTTATAGCAGTATTTTCCTTACTTGCTTCAAAATAAAAACTATCTGAAGGAGCCGAAGTAACCGCATGTCTCTTTTTTCTGCGGTACTCGTTGATAAAGGTATTTCTCATTAAAGTCATGATCCATGCTTTGAAGTTTGTACCTATGCTAAATTTGTCTTTATTCTTAAGCGCCTTAAAGACCGTTTCTTGAAACAAATCTCTAGCGTCATCCATATTTTTTGTGAGCCCTAGTGCAAAAGACTGTAGGGGGTTATAGATGGTATCTATGTGTTGATAAAAATCTTGCGTACTCATATTATCTCAATTTTATTTCTCTTTTTCCAATTCAATGGAGCAACACCATTGTTGCAACCTTGTTGTTATAACATCAAAGTTACAACACATATTCTCTTTTCACAAGTTTTTCACTGAAAAATAGCGTTATAACATTAATATTTTTTGATTAGTATTGATTACCAGCATGTTAAGTCGTGATAGAATTTTGATTTTTTTCAAAAAATGATGTTTAAACTTCGAAAGTGCATCATTATTGAGGTTGTGATATGGTGATGTTAGGCCAATTTTAGGTTTACAGAGGCCCAAGAATGGTGATTTTTAGGAAAGGGTCTCTATTGGACCGACTAGTGCAAAGCAATTTTGATTAAGCGGATCAAAATAAGGAGGAAGCCGAGGCATGCAGAATAATAATCAAATTAAAATTGAGGATAGAGAAAAGAGAAATCTAGTATATAATAAGATGAGAAGCTACTTTCCTAGCTTCTCATCTTATTGAGTAATCGATTGAGGGTATAGGCTTCCTGTTGGGTCATCTTTTGAAATAGGCGCTCAATAACTATATCGGTGCTAGTCACATTGTTAAGAAAGGAAATTCCTTCTTTAGAAATGCTTATGTCTACCAATCTCTTATCTGTACGGCATTCCTTTTTGTCCACCCAACCTTTTAAGTAGAGTCTTTCTACTAAGCGTGAAGCATCCGTCATGGGCTGCACCATTCTTTCTCTGAGTACAGAAGTAGAGATTGGTTTTTTAGATCCTCTCAAAATCTTGAGGACATTATACTGCTGAAGTGAGATTCCGAAAGGTTTTAAAAACTTCCTAAGCTCCTCTTCAATTTTCTTATAGGATTTGATAATAGAATAAATCAAAAACGCATTTGAAGCATTTAGCCTTGCCTCAAGGCCACTATTAACTTTGTTCATTTATATACGGGTTTTGGATATTATATATAATGTGGCAGCAGGTTTCCATTATCTTAAACCTACACGGAGTACTTTCGCCTGCAATTCTTTTTTGGCAAAAAATATTCTACTCTTAATTGTCCCTAGAGGAGTCTCTAGTGCATCCGCTACTTCCTGATAACTCATACCTAAATAGTTCATCCAAAATGGTTGGCGAAGCTTCTCATCTAATTCATCAAGCATAGCCATCAGCTCTTGCATAGCCAAGTTGCTTTCGCCTTCATTAGCAGCTGCTGATTTAGTATTGGTTATCATCTCTAAGCTATCATCTGCTACGGTCTTGACCTTGCTCCTCTTCTTCTTTCTATAGTCGTTGATAAAAGTATTTCTCATCAGTGTCAGAACCCAAGCTTTGAAGTTGGTACCAATCTTAAACTTGTCCTTATTCTTAAGGGCTTTCAGCACTGTGTCTTGGAATAAGTCTTTGCTATCCTCTAAATCCCTCGTTAAGCTCAATGCAAAATTGTTAAGGGGATTTGTAATAATGTCTATCTGGGTATTAAAATCATTCGTGCTCATTGGTATTCTTTTTTGGTAGATGAATTAATAATTATTGTTTAACCATTGATGTTATAACATTAATTTTAGTATTTTTTTGCCCTAGCAATATAATGTCTCTTTTACACTTGCTAGGGCTTTTCGGTTTTTGGGAGGTATTCGTTAGCCTAAATATTATTATGAATTTCTTAATTATGTGCTTCGTAATTTATTTAATATAGTATTCAAATCTATCGCCTCATCAGAAGTCAAATTTTCATAAATACTTTCTACGTGTTCATTGAGTCCTTCTAGTTTTGATACATATTCTAATCCTAGTGGAGTAATCGTAACATCTACGAGTCGTTTATCTTCAAGGCTTGCTTCTCTTTTAACCCATCCTTTGGCACTGAGTCTTTCTACTAGTCTAGAAGTATCTGCCATTTTCTCAATCATTCTTGCACGGATATCACTCGTCGATAATGGTTTTTGGGCTCCTTTCAATATTCGCAACACATTGTACTGCTGGATTGTGATATTGTGCGGCTTAAAAAAACTTTTCATTCTCATCGACAACCAATTATGGGTATATATAAGATTGATCGTTGCTTTTTGAAACTCACTCCTAAAAGGCCGGACCTGGTTTATTTCCTTTTCTATTTCCATTTTAGCTGTATGTCTGTAAGTAAAATTCGTTATTAATTATATCCTCTATCTTAATCCTGCTTTAATCGCAAGAGCTTGTAGTTCTTTTCTCGCAAAGAAGATTCGGCTCTTTATAGTGCCTAAAGGAATATCTAAATCATCCGCAATTTCTTGATAGCTCATTCCAGTATAATTCATCTGAAATGGCACACGTAATTTTTCGTCTATGCTATCCATCATCTTATTGAGTTCTTCCATCTCTAAGTTCGAAGTACCCTGGTTTATGATAGCAGTGTTATCCTTATTTGCTTCAAAGTGAAAGCTATCCGATGGTGCAGAAGTAACTGCATGTCTCTTTTTGCGACGGTATTCATTAATAAAAGTATTTCTCATCAGAGTCATGATCCAAGCTTTAAAGTTAGATCCGATGCTGAATTTGTTCTTATTCTTAAGAGCCTTGTATACTGTCTCCTGAAATAAGTCCCTCGCATCGTTTATATTCTTTGTGAGTCCAAGTGCAAATGACTGTAGGGGAGTATAAATGCTGTCAATATTCTGATAAAAATCTTGCGTACTCATGATATATATTTCTTTTAGAAGTTTTATTCATTCAGCGTTACAACTTCATTGTTGCAACATTACTGTTATAACATCAAAGTTAAAACATTTGTTTCTTTAGAGCAAGAAATTTAAAAAAAATAATGTTACAACATCGACTATTGTGTATCAATTGATTGATTATCAATATATTAAAAAAATAATTATTTTTTGATTTTTATAAATCTACCCTCTTTGATGAGCGATAATGGAAGGAAATGGGTACCGTCCCACTCTCCAAAAACTTGGATATTCAGCCCAGATCCGGCAGCAATGAGGCCCCATTTCACATTTTCTGAGCAAAAACACGGAATAGAGTTAAGCGCCTTATCAACTATATAGGCCTCTTGATCTTTGAGTTGGATGCTTACTTCCTTAAGACAGACTGGGAATCTGTATAAAACTGGATTAGACGCTATCGCCATAGTATAGGCCTTAAGAAAAGCGTCTAAATCTGGATAGGCAGCAAATGAATTGAATAATTGTGGTGTATGGGTGTGTGCTTCTATATATACTCTAAGCTTATAGGCTCCAGGATATACTCGAATGTCCCCACGAAAGGATCGTCCTGCTTGCCAATTTTGCATAAAATCCTGTTTACCCCATGCATAATCTAAAATCTGCCCCATAAATTTTGTCCTTTGCCCCTGAATCCAGGTTCGTCTAAATCTAATTTTGTCTTCTTCTCCATGCACAACACCCAGTACTAGCCATTCATCTTTAATAAGTTCAGCATTGACAAGATGCTTTTTAGTGATATTATATCCGCCTGCTTTTAATAAAGATAGAGCCATATCTTCTGAAAGGCTCTCGATCTTTTGTAGGGACTTTGCGAGTAGGTATATTCCGCTTATGGCATCAATTATGTACTCTTCGTCTTCTTGAGCTATTGCATTTTTGATATGCTTGAGTCGATTGCTAATCCCTGATAATTGCGCATCCACCATACGTTTACTTATACTTTCCCAGAAATCTTCAGGTTGATTATATAGTGTAGTTATACCATTGTTTATAACATCAGCTAACCAAACGACAATTTCGTTTGAACCGATGAGCATATTACTTATTCGACTTGGATTAGGAAAAAAGGGAGAGGAAAATGTTGGAGTTGACATCATACATTAAACCGATGTTTTGGCTTCGTTCGAATCACGAATACCTAATTGAGCTATGGCTCTAGCAGAAGCAGTTTGTTCAGCACTCTTTTTATTAAAGTCATCTGCATATGCTACTTGTACTCCATCTACAAGAACTGCGACTTTGAATCTATCTCGCTTTTCGAACTTGTATCGCGCGACTACTTTATATCCAACATTTTGACCGTGTTTTTGGCAAAATTCTAGAAGTTGAGATTTATAATTTTCATCTAACTCTTCAAGCTGATGTATATCTATGTAATTTCTTAGCATCCTCTGAACTACAAAATGTTTGGTGGCGTCATATCCTTTTTCTACGTATACTGCGCCAACCAAAGCCTCTACCGCATTTCCTAACATGGACTTACTCAACTTAGTCTTATTATATTCAGCCAATAACATATCTAGGCCCATCTTATCCCCAATATCATTTAGGGACTTGCGCCTTACGATTTTGGATCTCATTTTAGTGAGGAAGCCTTCATTACCTCCAGGATACTTTTTGAACAAATACTCCGCAACGATAGTACCTAAAACTGCATCCCCTAGATATTCTAATCTTTCGTTGTTTCTAATGGCAGAGGATTTTTCAGAATTGTTTGACTTATGTGAAAAAGCCAACTTGAAGAGGTCAAGATTTGCAGGGGTAAAACCAAGCAGAGGTCTCAGCTTATTTACAAGAACCTTGTGCTTTGAAAAAAATCTATTATAAACCTTGAATATAAAACGCAATATTATTTATTGATACATTAATGTAACTAAATAGTTTTTTAGTTGTCTCTGGCTTGTAGCAAAATGATTTTTGGGGAGAGTTTTGTTCAAAACCTCCTCCACGAAATAAACTAAAAAATGTATATGTGTAGGAACGGAAGCTAATCTTCAGTGTTTACAAAAATATCTCTTTTATGAGAACTTTTTGATAATAAGTGATGAATTATGTCCGCCAAACCCAAAAGTATTGCTCAAAATTGCTCTAACCTCCCTTTCTTGAGGCTTATTGAATGTAAAATTCAATTTTCCATCAATAATTGGGTCATCTGTAAAATGATTAATAGTAGGTGGAGCAAACTGTTCTCTTAATGCAATGATACCTGCTATAGCTTCAATAGCCCCAGCTGCTCCAAGTAAATGTCCAGTCATAGACTTCGTACTACTAATATTGAGCTTGTAGGCATTGTCCCCAAAAATATTCAAGATAGCTTTTGACTCCGCTACATCTCCTAGCGGAGTTGAAGTACCATGCACATTGATATAGTCAATGTCCTCAGTATTTAATTTAGCATCTTCGAGTGCTATTTTCATTACTGAACTTGCCCCTAAACCTTCAGGGTGTGGAGCAGTAATATGATGTGCATCCGCAGTGGCCGCACTTCCTGCAACTTCTGCATAAATGGTAGCACCTCTTTTTTTGGCGTGTTCATATTCTTCTAGTACGAGAGCACCTCCACCTTCTCCAAGTACAAATCCATCTCTATCTTTATCAAAAGGTCGTGATGCTGTTTGTGGATCATCATTTCTTTCGCTTAATGCTTTCATTGCATTAAATCCACCAATACCAGTGGTAGTGATAGCAGCTTCAGACCCTCCTGTAATAATTACATCTGACTTGCCTAATCTTATATTATCCGCTGCTACTGATATAGCATGACTAGCAGATGCACATGCAGAAACTGTTGCAAAGTTTACCCCTCTAAAACCATATTCAATAGAGATATAACCTGCTGCAATATCTACAATCATTTTAGGAATCATAAAAGGATTATACCTTGGTCTCTTTCTTCCATTCTTCTCAAAATCTTCAATATCAACTTCCAAAGATCTAAGCCCTCCTACACCTGAGGCCCAAATAACACCAGCTCTTTCAGGATTGAATTGCGTATCCATAATTCCAGAGTCCGCTACCGCTTCTTTAGTACAAGCCATGGCCAATTGAGAGAAGCGATCCATTCGCCTAGCAATTTTTCTGTCCATATAATCGTTAGGGACAAAACCTTTCACCTCACAGGCAAACTTAGTTTTAAACACTTCAGTATCAAACAAAGTAATCGGACCGGCACCACTTACTCCTTTTTTTAAGGATTCTGTGAATTCTGCAATATTGTTCCCTATGGGCGTAATTGCTCCAAGTCCAGTGATGACAACTCTTTTCATAATATAAATCTGTAGTCAGGTTTAATTAAAATGTCCACAAATCACTAAAGCGATTTGTGGACATTTTTGACTTATAAATGGATAGTCATATTCAAATAAATCCGCCAATCATATTAATTAGTAGCGGACTGCTTTTCTAGATAATCTATTGCATTACCAACTGTCTGGATGTTTTCAGCATCTTCGTCTGGAATAGAAATATCGAATTCCTTTTCAAACTCCATGATTAATTCGACCGTGTCTAATGAATCTGCGTCTAAGTCAACAGTAAAGTTTGCTTCACGTGTAACTTCTGATTCGTCTACACCTAATTTGTCTACGATGATTTTGATCACCTTATTTGCAATTTCTGACATATTTATTGCGATTTTATGCTTGTTTACCGAGGTAAACATAATTATTTAATAAGCTACAAAGAAAGTTATAAGAACTGCAAATACCAAAAATTTAAAGTAATTAAGTTTATTAATTAGACATCCACATGAAAAACACGGTACAATTGGCTGTTTATGAGACTTTCATGGGATAATTTCATCTGATTCTCCACATTAAATAAACCTTAATAATGTAATTAGCACACTAATCTCTGATGATATTTTGACTATTTTGAGCCAAAATCGACAAAACAATAAAATGGAAATAGTAGATCACCAAAACACGAAAATACTTGCCACTGTTGGGCCAGCTTGTAGCTCATATGAAATGCTGTTAGAGCTTGTAAAAGCAGGGGTAGATGTCTTCAGGTTAAACTTTTCTCATGGAACACATCAAGATCATAAAGAAGTAATCGATAGAGTTCAATACATAAATGAAAAGTACAACTTGCACATAGGCTTACTAGCTGATTTACAAGGACCCAAACTTAGGGTTGGTAAAATTGAAAACAATGCTTTAGAGATTAAGCCTGGTGACATTCTAACATTCACAAATGAGGAATGTATGGGTACTATGGAAAAGATTTACATGAGCTATGCTCGTTTTCCGAAAGATGTCACTGTAGGAGAAAAAGTGCTGGTAGATGACGGTAAATTGATGCTTGAAGTTATTGAGACAAACGACAAAGATATTGTTAAGCTAAAGGTTTTATTTGGTGGAATCTTGTCGTCGAATAAAGGTGTAAACCTCCCTAATACTAAAATAAGCCTTCCCTCCTTAACAAAAAAGGACAGAAAAGATCTTGATTATATACTTACACAGCCTTTCAATTGGATAGCACTTTCTTTTGTCCGCTCTGGTAAAGACATGAAAGAACTTCGCTCCATTGTAGAGGCTGCAGGTCACACTGCCAAATTGATGGCCAAGGTGGAAAAGCCAGAAGCTATAGATAAGATTGATAAAATCATTAAGGCTTCTAACGCTATCATGATTGCCAGAGGAGATTTAGGTATAGAAGTTCCTATGGAACAATTGCCCGTGCTGCAAAAGAAAATCATAAAAAAATGTATTCAGCGAGCTAGACCAGTAGTAGTCGCAACTCATATGATGGATAGCATGATTCATTCTCCTATCCCGACTCGCGCAGAAATCACGGATGTTGCCAATGCTGTTTTAGATGGAGCTGATGCAGTAATGCTTAGTGGAGAAACTTCCGTAGGAAAACACCCTATTAAAGTAGTTGAGCAAATGAACAAAATTATCTCAGAAGCAGAAGATGTTTATGAGAACAAAAATAGACCCACTCCTTCTAAGAAGTCAAGAACATTCTTGTCAGATGCCATTTGCTTTAATGCTGCCGTTGTAGCGGAAGGAGTAAAAGCAAAAGCCATTATCGGGATGACTAGTTCTGGATATACTGCATTTAAAGTAAGTAGTTATAGGCCAGATGCTAAAATTTATATTTTTTCAGAGTTAGTGGGTATGCTCTCAACGCTTAACTTAGTTTGGGGGGTACGTTGCTTTTACTATGACAAATTCACTACTACAGATGGTACTATTGAAGATGTTTGCAAAATCTTAACAAAGGAAAAGCACCTAAAACCTGGAGATATCGTAATAAACACTGGAAGTATGCCCCTCAAAAAGCGATACAGAACTAATATGCTTAAGGTTACTGTGATAGAGTAGTATTTCGCCTTACATTTTTGGACTGATTTTGAACATATTCTTTCTATTTTTGACATAACTTATAACAGAATTACACAGATATATGAAGATTATTATTCCAATGGCCGGAAGAGGCTCAAGATTAAGACCACATACACTAACGGTACCAAAACCATTAGTTCCTATTGCGGGTAAGCCAATGGTTCAAATCTTGGTTGAAGACTTGACCAAGTCACTAGAAGAGAAGGTAGACGAAATTGCGTTTATCACCGGTGATTTTGGAGATGAAGTTGATCAACAATTAAAAGATATAGCTAAATCTTTAGGCGCAAAAGGTAGTGTATATAAGCAAGACTTGCCTTTAGGCACAGCGCATGCTATACTTTGTGCAGAAGAAAGTATGAAAGGAAAATGTATGATTGCCTTTTCTGACACCTTGTTTAAGGCAAATTTTGCCTTTAACTCTGAGGAAGATGGTATTATTTGGGCGCAGAGAGTAAAAGACCCTTCAGCTTTTGGTGTTCTCAAAACGGATAAAGACAATGTTATCACCGACTTTGTAGAAAAACCCAAGGAGTTTGTTTCAGATTTAGCCATTGTTGGTATATACTATGTGAAAAATGGTGACAATCTTAGAAAAGAGCTGAGATACCTACTAGATAATGATATTAAGGATAGAGGAGAGTATCAATTAACGAGTGCGTTAGAAAACATGAAGCAAAAGGGTATTAAATTTAAAGTAGGAGAAATAGACGAATGGTTAGATTGCGGAAACAAAGATGCTGTCGTATATACAAATAAACGTATATTAGAAATAAAGAATAGCAATTCTGAAAAGGCTGAAAATCTTGTTTTAGACAATTCTGTAGTGATTCAGCCTTGTTATCTTGGAAAAAACGTGAAATTAGTGAACTCTGTTATCGGACCTCATGTTTCTATAGGAGACAATTCTACTGTATCGAATTCCGTTATTAATAACTCAGTGATACAAAGTGAATCCCAAATCCAGTCAGCCAACCTTGAAAACTCTATGATTGGTAACAAAGTGGAATATGATGGCCGAAAATCTGAAATCAGTATTGGCGACTTTTCTACTTACAAAGATTAATACTTGAATAATAGCATTCTAAAATATCAAATCCTTTTTGCAAGCTTATTGATTTGGGTGGCAAGCATTCCAAATCTAATGGCTCAGCCGGGAACGACCACTGAGGCAGAAGTAAATAAGCAAAAAGTCTTTATCGAGGCTAACAAGCAGAAATTGCTTGAAAACTATGAGGAAGCGAGTGTACTGTTCAAGGAAGTGCTTAAGGGCAATCCACGGAACCATGCTGCAGCTTATGAACTTGCACGAGTATACGATGTCTTGGACAACGATGAGAAAGCTTTAAGCTCCATAAAAGTAGCGGTCTCTTTGGACCCTACCAATATGTGGTACAAGCTATTTTTAGCAGACGTGCTTGAAAAATCCTTAAAGTATAATGACGCCGCTACTATCTATGAAGATATGGTAGAAAAGTTTCCAGAAACGGAATATCATTATTTTCAGCTCGCCTTTTATCAAGTAAAATCAAACGACATTAAAGGTGCTATAGAAACTTACAATAAGGTAGAAAAGAAGTTTGGTAAAAATATTGAGCTAAGTAGAAAAAAGCACGCCCTTTATTTAGGAGCAGGAGATATTAAAAATGCAGCTAAAGAATTAGAAAGCTTAGTAAAAGAATTTCCTGAGAATATTTCATACTTGCATTTGCTCGCTGGCTTTTATGCGCAACAAGGAGATGAATCCGATGCTAAGTCAACTTACAAAAAAATTCTAGAGCTAGATCCAAGTAACGCTAAAGCTACTATTGCTTTAGCCAAGGACAAGAAAGAAGGCGGCGATGACCTTAGCTATCTAAGATCACTGGAGTCCGTCTTTAGAGATAAGAATGAAGAGATAGATATTAAAATAAAAACACTATTTCCATATATTGAAAAGATTACGGAAGGGAAAGCTCAACCAGATATGATTGAAGCCGCCGTTAGTTTAGGCGAAGCGCTTACTATCGTTCATCCAGAAGAAGCCAAAGCTTTTTCCATATATGGTGATTTACTGTATCACGCTGGAGAAGACGAAGAAGCGCTTGTACAATATGAAAAAACGATTGAGCTAAATAAAAACGTATTTAGCGTCTGGGAACAAATGATGTATATTCATGCGGAGCTATATAATATGGAAGAGTTGGCTGCTATTTCCGAAAAAGGCATGGACATCTTTCCGAATCAAGTAAAGTTGTTTTATTTCAACGGAATCGCAAACGGAGAACTTGAAAATTATAAAGATGCGCTTTCTTCCTTAAACCAAGCATCCATAATGGCAGGCAAAAACAAGAACCTAAAAATCGACATATATGGCCGTATGGTTAAGCCGCTAGTCGCCCAGGGAAAAATAGATAAAGCGCAGGATAGAATTAACAAAGCCTTGGAGCTAGATGCTGAAAACTTCAGATCACTATCTGCACAAGCATATATTCATGCTGCACAAAAAGAAACGGCCAAAGCAGAAAGCGCCTATCAAGATTCCTTGTCAAAAGGAGGAAAAAACAATCCAGAAGTCCTGGAAGACTATGGAGACTTTCTCTCGCAGCAGGGAGATACTGAAGAAGCAAACAACTATTGGTTAAAAGCGCAACAAGCTGGCGGCAAATCAACTCGTCTTCAAAATAAAATTTCAAACAAAGGCCTCTAAATTCATTCTTTTGAAAAGATACTCCTCTTTTGTCCATTTTGTGATACTATTCATTTTTATAGCTAGTATAAGTTCATGCAAGTCTAAAAAAGTCTTAGTAACTGATACTAAGGATGCTACTTTAGAAAATCTAGTAAGTCAAATTCAATCTAATGCTTTCTATCCAGAATGGTTCAAGGCTAAAGCACAACTACAATACAAAGCGGATGGTAGAGGGCTTTCTTTTACTTCTACGATAGTAAGTAAGGATAAAGAGTTATTATGGCTAAATGGAAAGAAGTTTGGTATCGAAGGAGCTAGGATACTGGTAAAACCAGATTCTATCTTTGCCATCAATCGGCTACAAAAAGAATACTTAGCGGATGATATGGACTGGGTGGCTAGAGAATACGAATTACCAAGTCTACTAAGTGAAGCTATTAGTTTGAATCACTTACAAGATATATTTATAGGCAATCCTATTTTAGACATCATTTCATATTCAGACTTAGTCAATAAGGATAACGAAGTTTTGCTGACAGGAGAGAAAGATGGCTTTGCCTCCAAACTTATCATCAACCCAAATAACTTGCAGACTCGTTTCTTTACTTTTTCTCAAGGAGAAAATAATATGACTGTAAAGTATAGCGACTATCGTCCAGTCAACAACTCCCACTCTATTGCCTACAAGCGAGAGTTACTCATACAAAGACCAGGCGAAGAGGATCTACAGCTTACCATACAGTACGATAACATAGTTATCGATGAGCCACAATCTGTCAAATTTAAAATCCCGGGCAGCTACAGTAAAATGTAAACCGCGTTAGCAATGAGATGGCTTACCCTTTTGATCTTATGTTTTTTCCTATCCCCTCTTGCACATGCACAATCCAAATCGGAATTGGAAATGCAACGAGAAAATATAGAATCTGAAATAGAAGTAATAGGTCAAAGACTGAAAAAAACAAGGGAAAATCGAAAAGAAGCCCTAAACAACTATCTCGCCCTTCAACGCAAAATTCAAAAAAGAACAGAACTCATTTCTACCCTTGAGCAAGAAAAAAAACACTTAATCAAAAGGATGAACCGTACTGAAGAGGTAATCAATTCACTTGAAGAAGACGCTAGTGTATTAGAACAAGAATATGGAGTGATATTGCGTCAAGCACTTAGGCAAAAATTAGGAGATAGCTATATCAGTTTTATATTTTCTGCTAAGGATTTTAATGAGGCGCTTAAAAGATGGCGCTACCTCAATCAATATCGAGCCTATAGATCAAGGCAGACTCAAGTTATCAAAGAAACAAAACGGTCTCTTATCAAAAAACAACAGACGCTTCGAAAACTTAGTCTCAAAAAAGAAAAACTAATCTCTGAACAAGTTTACCAACAAGAACAACACAATACTGAATCGAAGAATCGAAATGCCATGTATCAATCCTTAAAAAAAGATGAAAAGAACTTAAGGGCCGAACTCAAGGAACAACAGGAGGTAGCGTATCAATTAAAAAACGCCATTTTAGATTTAATCAGTGACTCTCCATCAAAGATTGCAGTAAAATCGAATACAGATATCACCGCTGACTTTTCAAGCGCGAAAGCTACTTTAGATTGGCCAGTCAAAGACGGTCTAGTAGTTCGTTATTTTGGAAAACAGCAACATCCTACCATAAAGAGGATAGAAGTCAATAACAATGGGATTGATATTTTGACAAGCACCTCCACTAGTGTATTTGCGAGTTTTGCTGGTATAGTCGCGGGCCAGTTTGTACTTCCAAATGGAAAAAAATCAATCCTGGTAAAGCACGGTGAATTTTATACCGTCTATAGTAATCTCGACCAGGCCTTTGTCAAAAAAGATGGCAAAGTCAGTCCTGGGCAACAAATAGGGGATTTAGGACCTATTGACAATACCCTCCATTTTGAAATTTGGAGACGTAAGGTGAGGCTTAACCCAATCGATTGGTTAAACCCTCGTTAAGTTATTGTCTCTCTATCTCTAGTATCTTTTAATGTAAGGTTTTCGTAAATTTGGGCATATATGAGTGTACTCATATGTTATTACTAACAAACTACACTGTTCGGCCTTGTTATCAATTTTTAGAACGAATCAATTTTTTGCTAATGCGTTCCTTATTCTTTACGTATTACTGATATGGAGCCCTGCTTTTGTTTTTCAGCAGGAACTAGTCGTATCAGAAGGCGCATTTCTATTTGATTCCCTAAGCCAATATTTACCAGCAGCTGGTAGTCTAGCGAACTATATCATTGCTGCTATTTTTGCGCTTTTGCAGGCTGTATTGCTCAATGTGATGGTCAGTAGATATAGATTGACCGAAGAGATTACCTTGTTTCCAGGCTTGTTCTATCTAGTATTGATGGGTTTTAGTAGTTCATTTTGGACCGTAAACCCCCTTTTGATTGCCAATTTCTTCTTACTATTTGCTATAGTAGAGCTAGTCGAAACCTATAAAGAATACTCCAGTGCAGATAGGATATTCAATATAGGATTATTCATCGGCTTAGCCTCGCTTTGCTACTTTTCTTATATCATCTTTCTAATATTTGCATGGATTGGGATAGGTATTGTTAGGGCCATTCAATGGAAAGAACGTCTCATTCTTATCTTCGGATTTATATGTCCATACTTCTTAGTCTGTACCTACCAATATTGGCAAAACGAACTAGACAGCTTTATACATAATGACATTATGGTTAACCTACAGTTACTGAGCTTTAGTGCTCATGATGGACTCAACTTATGGATTACCACTGGATTAGTAGGACTAATGATACTCGTATCTATATTTAGCTATAAAAGCTACACCTACAAAAAAAAGATAAAAATCCAAAAGATAATAGATATCCTATATTGGGTCTTAGCGGTCTCTGCCCTCAGCTTATTGATTCAAACGCAAATAAATGTCCAGCATTTCCAGATCCTGTTGCCAATACTTGCTATCTTTGTGTCTATTAATTTCGTCCAGATGTCCAGGCAATGGAGTAATTTGCTTCACTTGTTTTTATTAGTTGGCGTCTTGATATGGCATTATATATCGAATGGTTTGATAATTTTTTAAAAACCTTAAATCATAAAATACTAATCATCTAATAATTAACATTTTAAGAAAACAAGAGTTAATTTGAAATATATTGAATATCAGTGATTTAACGTTTAATTACCAAACCATTAATACCCTTACTAAATATATAAGAAATGAAATTTGGTGTTGTTTTTTTTCCAGGATCTAATTGTGATGAAGACATGCGTTATGTCCTTGCTGAAGTATTGGAACAGGAAGTAGAAATGCTTTGGCATAAAAATGAAAAGCTAGAAGGTTTTGGACCGGGGGACTGCATTGTTTTGCCTGGTGGTTTCTCTTACGGTGACTATCTCCGTTCTGGCGCGATTGCCAAGCTCTCCCCTATTATGCAGCAAGTTATACAATTCGCCAACAATGGTGGCTATGTGATTGGCATTTGCAATGGTTTTCAGATTCTTTGCGAGTCTGGTCTTTTGCCAGGAGTATTATTAGCCAACGACACACAGAAGTTTATCTGCAAGAACCTACACATAAAAGTAGAAAACGCAGATGCTCCTATCACTCAGAAAGCCAGCGCTGGTCAAGTTTTAAAGATACCGATTGCGCATGCGGACGGCAGATACTTTGCCACTCCAGAAGTACTCCAAAAGCTAGAAGACAACAATCAAGTTCTATTTAGATACTGTGCCGAGGACGGTAGTCTATCTGATGAACACAATCCAAACGGTAGTCTTGCACACATCGCGGGCATTTGCAATGCGGGCAAAAATGTCTTTGGTATGATGCCTCACCCAGAGCGCGCTTCTGAAGACATCTTAGGCAACACTCAAGGTCGACTTTTATTTGAGTCCTTGATTGAGGCTTCTAAGCAGGCTTATTTGGATACGGCTATCGCGTAAGATTATTATTTCAAACATGTTTTTTTTGTTGGGGGCTTACGGGCACGGAAAAGTGCGCCCGTCGCTATGTTACAGGGCTCCCTATTCGGTCGGTGCTGCGCACTAGTCTCTTTCGAGCCTCCCCTTTCACAGCGCTAAGCCGATAAAAAGATTTGTAGATTCTTAAGAAAGATTATTCTAGTTTTCTGCTGAAAAAAACGTGGGAGACTTCTGGTAGTTTAGCCTAAATTTTACTCCTTGACGACCTTCAAACTAATCACCTCCTCACTGATATTATCCACTAGACTTAGAAAATAAATTCCACTCGAAAGATCATTTATATCTAAAGTGGTACTGAAAGAAAGATTACGAAAAGACTTATGCAATCTACCCATAGCATCCATTATTCTCAAATCAAAATCTGTAGATTCTACCTCAATGAATAATGACTCGCTACTAGGGTTTGGATAAATCTGAACATTTCTTAAAACTGAATTTTCTGATACAGAAGTAATTACTTCACTTATCGTAAAGTTTAGAATGCTTTCATTGTCCAATATTATACAATCATTTTCAACAATCGTCAATTGTAAAGATTCACTTGGCTCCTCTTCATCATCCAGAATAATATCAATGGTATCTATAATAGACAAACTATTTGCAGGGATAATTCCAAAAACGCTTTCCCTATTGTAGTCTCTCCCGTAAGTGGCCTCTCCAGCATACGCATATCTTACAGCGATTGGCATGGCTAAGTTATCCTCTCGATTAAGTTCATACTGAATAAACTGTTCTTCCTCAAGATAGTCCAGTTGACTGGCTGAAAAGTTTACTTCAGTAGCTGGGAAGGACTCAAAAAACTCGTAAGTTATATTCACATTTTCTGGATTCGGTCCAGTTTCAAACCCCGCATCCACATTTGGATTGATTACGAAAAAATTTCCATTGACATTCCCTAATCCATCCGAGGTGCCAGGATTCCCAATTTGATTAAAAAAAGGAATATTTTCATCGTAAAATATCACGCAGTCTGTAAAATTCAGCCCACCAAATCTAGCCACTGGATCATCGTAATTTGATGCTTCAAGAAAAATAGGATTATTAAAAGCAATTGGATTATTAGAGACATCCTTGAATACACAATTTGCGAAATTCAAATCATAACTTTCTACCGATTTTGCCGCTTAAACAGCCGTCCACTGACTACTTTCAATAAAGCAATTCGTAAAATTTACAAATCCATCTACCCCATTCCCATCATTATCAGAAGCTGCAATCTCGGCAAAAGCAAATACATTTGACTCGTCATGATTATTTGACATATAGGTATCTTCAACAGTTACTGAAATATCTCTAGAGTCATCATCCATATTTTGAAAGGCAAGTTGAATCGCGTTTCCAAAATTATTGAAGATCCTACACCCGCTTATCAATATATTCTCTATCCTATCTTCAGGAACATCTGGTTCTATATCGATACCATCTTCAGGCAAGGTTCCTTTTGTTTCCGAAAATTCACAATTGATAATGTTAGCACCTACTACAGAAACTATCGACAGCCCTTGTCTATAATTATTGGTAAACACACAATTTTTGATATTTATGTTTTCACAATAATTTTTTGGGCTCGTTGGTAAAAAACTTCTAGATATCAGTATACCATCTCCTCCTGTATCTAAAATGGTCAGCCCTTCGATTAGGATATCAGTAGCCGACCCAAGATTTATCCCATGCCGAAATTCACTATCTGCCAAATCAATATATTCCTGTTTATTCATAATAAATGAAGCACCGTATCCGATAATAGTAATGTTATTTTTATCTCTAATCTCTACAAGAGATTCAAAAATATCAAATTCATCAGGCAATGCTCTTAGCACAACTCCTTCTTCAAAAATAATGGTGATATTATTTCGTCCGATACTTATTGGGCCTATATTCCAATCCGACCCTACATTATCGACGATGATGGTATCCTCAGTAGTCTCTGTAAAAGCAAATTGTAAAATATTGGTATTATCAACTAGGTCGAATCCAATATCAGTAGACACGGTAAAACTAGTAGCATTCATATCAAACATAAGGCTAACAAATAAAAGTAAGCTTAGAATTATCCCTTATATCATAATCACAAGTTCGTTTTTTGGATTACAGAAATTAACATCAATTCAAATAATTTGTTTACCCTCCTTTTTCGCGCAGTGCCACAGGCATGAAGCGCGACAAGCCGGAGGCGCGTAGAGACAAGCGATGGAAGTGATATCCCATTTTTTTTTGCGGGTGGCCCGTAGAGACGCCGATTCATCGCGTCTCCTGCGCGCGGGCCAAAAATGGGATACAAACGGACAGCGCGGCCACATGTCAGGTTGCTTTCTTTTCGAAAGCATCCTGACATAGTGGGTGGCCCCAAAAAAGCAAGAAATAAAAATAACGTACAAATAAACATAGAATAATATCACTGAGTGAATCACCAATTTTATGCTACCTTAATAATTAGATAAAAACTCAAATTATTAAAACTGATACAGCATAATAAAGAATTTCCCCATTCGCGATATCCACCACTTCAAACACCCATTATTATTAAATCTGCTTGGTCTGACTCTTGGCTGCCAACTATTCGTTAGAAGCCTTTCTAAATATGTTCACAATAAATGAAATCAGGCTATAAAAGAAAATTTAATCATACATTATTCCAAACTGCTCTGCAAAATTGTTCATAGTTTTCAGGGTTTCTCCTTGCAATTTTTGGATGTTTTTTCGCAAGTTTTTTTGCTAATCTTGAACCATATGCTGTAACTCGCCTCCCATTATCTTTAACCTTATGGTCAATGTGCAAATCATGAAATAATTCATGAATAATTGTCAATGCAAGGCTTTTATCGCTTCTACGAAATGCGCTAGTATAAATAACAAATTTATTTGGAGAAATAAGTGACCCGTGGTTTGTTGCTAATGTGCTATTCCTTGGCGCATCCTGTTGTCGCTTTATTGTAATTTTCAAAGCCTTATTTCTAATTCTTGTGTGAATTCTCCGCATTCTGTTGCGCGTAGATTTGATTTGATTTTTAGTTAATTTTTTAGAACCAAAAAAATCAACTGCTTCACTTAAATTATTCCAAGCATCTTTTTTTGCATTTGTTGAATTTCTACTCCAAATGTCTTCTAGCTCATCCAAAGCTGTATCAGCTATTTCTTCTGCTAATTCAACTATTTCCGTCATATATTCTTTTATATCATCAGATCCAGACAAAGCTGTATTATTTGTTTCCACCTCAGACTGTGCACCTCTACCAAAAGTGATTCTAGGGACTTTCATGCTAATAATTTTTATAGGTTTGAAAAAAAAAGGCATTTCGGATTCGTATCATCCTGCAAATAAAAATATGTCATTTATAACAATTGATACATAGAGAACTTCCCATAGGTAATATTCACAAGATAACTGGCTATAAATCTGATCTTACCCCCATCATTAGGACAGATTATTGGTAAATTTCATTTAGTGACCT
>CAYWOZ010000018.1:2288-27352 GCA_964458675.1 uncultured Saprospiraceae bacterium | reverse complement strand
TTAGAGAAAACCTATCGAGAGATTCCTTTTGATTTGGTAGACGAAGTGATTTTGTGTGATGATGCCAGTAAGGATGACACTGTCTCCAAGGCCAAAGAAATCGGGATTCAGCATATCATAGCCCATGAAAATAATAAAGGCTATGGCGGCAATCAAAAGTCTCTATATAATAAAGCCTTAGAGCTTAAGGGGGATATAGTCATTATGCTACACCCAGATTATCAGTACACTCCACTTTTGATCCCTTCTATGGTCAATATCATTGGAGAGGATTTATTTCCTGTAGTGATGGGAAGCCGTATTTTGGGTAAGGGAGCATTAAAGGGTGGTATGCCTTTATATAAGTATATCGCGAATCGTTTTTTGACCATGACTCAGAATTTGCTGATCAACTACAAGTTGTCTGAGTATCATACCGGCTATCGTGCCTTCAGTGGAGAAGTATTGAGAGGGATTAACTTCAACGCGAATTCAGACGACTTTGTCTTTGACAATGAAATGCTCTCTCAGATTATTTATGCTGGTTTCCACATTGGAGAGGTCACTTGTCCAACGAAGTATTTTGAAGAGGCTTCTTCTATTAATTTCGCAAGGAGTACAAAATATGGACTAGGCGTACTACGCGTTTCTTTCCAGCATCTATTCTCAAAATTGGGTATACTGAAGATAAGGCGCTTACAGAAACAAAACTAATCAGTCTAGAAAATCTAGCCTATATTTATCTCATATTGCAAAAATCTGATAACGGCACCATTTGTCATGTGCTAGATAAAAAACTGCTTACTCTAGAACTACATCGAAAATAACCTCAATTACAGTTTCACCACCTGCATTGGTAATATCTCCATCTGAAACACCCTCTGCAAATTTGTCTGGACCACTTCTCAGTGTCATGGTTAGTGTACCAATACCTGGGTCTCCAGTAGTCAACTCTGTTACAAAGCCTATTGGGTTCCCGTCTGTGTCAAAATCGGAGCCAAAATCTCTATAAGCGACAGTTAACCCTTCAATAGTTGATATGAAAAATACTTGGTGGTCTAAGCCCTCTCTAGCTATCTCTTGAGAGATACGTTCGATTGGTGATGTACTTCGATTGTGGAGTATAAGTCCTCCTGTATATGTTTTATTGGCAAGTAGCGTGTCAGAAAATATTAGAGCATCATTTCCTCCGTCTCCATCTCTATCTATAAAGCTAAATGTCGCTTCATATCCATCTGCTGACGAGAGTGAGTAAGTCACATCCGTGATGAGCCCTTCTGTACCCATGTTTTCTGCATTTGCATCGTCATCAATACAAGACCATGTTGACATACCTAAGAAAATAGCTAGTAGCAATATTAGGTTAGTTTTTTTCATGTTAGAATAATTTTTGTTTATGATTTATCTAATTTTCTTTTTATATCCTTTACGCTTTATTTAAAGCGTAATTTTAGGTAAAATTCTAGATTAGTGTTCTGAATTTTATTAACCTGTGCTATATTTATAAATCAAAAATAAGTTTATCAATCACGTAATCAAAATTTCGTAGAAAGAATTATAAATTAACTTTAGCGCAAATTTAACTATAGAAACTTAAATTAGTAACACAACTTCAAGAGAGTGGTGTATTGTCGTCGCGATGCTACCTTAGTAGCGAGCCTAGAATGGATGAGGGATAGAAGTGGTATGATATGAAGGGCTAGGAGAGACGCTAAGGCGTCCACGCATAGCTATATCATATGAACGTATGAGCCCGACCCAAAGCGAAGCGCATGGGATAGCCCAAAAAAAATATTTAAATTATGATGGGGTATTTACTTTTACTCGCATCCCGTCTGAAATCTAGAAAGCACATCATTATTAGGAAAACAATTTCCAGACAATACTTGAGTAGGCATATATCTATCTAGATTCGGATCAAACAATCCTGTTTCTAAAAACTGAGTAAGGTCATCGATTTCCTTCTCAGTGAGATTAAGAGGTCTAAAGAAAGCGGAAATATTATTTCTATCCACATTTTCATTTTCTATTTCAGCATCATTGAAGTACTCTACTACTTCTCTTAAGCTACGTTTAGAACTACCATGAAAATAGAAAGGAGAGTCTTTCATATTGTATATCTGCGGTACTTTAAACTTAAAGATGTCCTCTGACCTGGAAGTAAATCCGCCTCTACCAAAATTCCTTAAATCATCCGGACCTGTCGCTAAAGCAACACCCGTCTCGTAAAGATCTTTAACACCTATGGCAAAAAACTTTTGATTGTTAAGACCAGGACCTTGGTGGCAATTGATACAACCTGCTTTCCCAAAAAATAAGTTGGCTCCTTCTTTTTCACTATTGGTCATAGCCGACATGTCTCCTCTCAACCACTTTTGAAAAGGGGCCTGATTAGGAACAAGTGATCTTAAGTAAGCAGAGATGGCATAACTTGTGGTCGTTATTGAATATCTTTCTTCTTCTGGAAATTCTGGGAAGGCAGCATCAAAGAGAGGAGTATAGCCATACTCATCAGCAACTTCCTTGTCAAGATTCATTCTATGTAGGTGCAATCCTTCTATATTTTGCGCTTCTAATCCAGCAAGACCTAAGTGATTAACCTCAGTAGGAGTATTGACACCCCACTGATCTTCAGTGCCTTCATTTACACCTCCAGCACCAAATGCTCCGGACCATGATGTATTTCTAACGAAACCAACATTTAATAAACTAAGTGGTCGCGCTCCTTGTGTATCTATTTCATCTTCATCATAAAGGTGAAATTTTGCTCTAGATTCTCCAGCAATTCCAAAGCCTATCGCACCATCGGCAATTCCTTGTACCGTGCCTGGCATAAACCCTTTTGCTGGGACATGGCAAGTTCCGCATGAATAGGTAAACTTTCCCTCCTCTTGAGAGGCCTCGGACCCAAGACCCGTCTCAAAAAACAATAGCTTTCCAAGCTCTACTTTTATCGGAGTCATTGGATTTTGTGGTTCCTGTACGAATTGTGAAAAATCGCCATCCTCAGGAAGCATGAAAGAACTGAAATCGTTTGTTGGAGATACTTGGTCCATAGTTTGGACAAGAAGGGTGTCATAATGAGACCTATTTGTTTGGTCATTCTGACAAGAAAATATAACTAGAACTAGGGCAGCTAGCTTTATAAATCTATTCATGGTGTTAATTTGTCCTAAACTGGTAATGTTTACCAGATAATGTTCGGTTTGGATAGGGAGATATAAATAGTGTCTTGAAACACTGTCTCTTAGACGACAAATATATAATCAATAAAGGATAAAATCAACTTGTTAGAGCTTGATTTACTGACCGAGGCCAAAATTTAACATTGTATAGCCTTAACTGACCATTTTTTGGCCTTCTTTCGCTCTAACCATGAGTATGATACCTGCGATGATAAAAGGGATACTTAGTAGCTGACCTGTGCTCAAGCCCACACTGAAGGATTCTTCAAAGCCTCCCTGACTTCTTTTAAAAAACTCTAATACGAAGCGAGCGGTCCATAATAAGAGTAGAAAAGTCCCAAATAGAAACCCAAGTTTGTCTTTCGCATTGGTCTTCCAGTACTGCCACATCATAAAGATGAAAATGGCTAGATAAGACATAGATTCATACAGCTGTACAGGGTGCCTAGCGACATCATCTACAGATTCGAAAACGAAGGCCCAAGGCACATCGGTAGCATTACCAATTATCTCAGAGTTCATCAAGTTTCCTAATCGGATAAACATCCCGGTAAGTGCTACAGGAATCACAACTCTATCCAAGATCCAAAGCATTGGTTTTTTAGTGATGTTTCTCGAAAATAACCACATCATAAATATAATCGCGATAGCTCCCCCATGACTCGCTAATCCTCTGAAGCCTGTAAATTTAAAATCCATAAATTCTGATGGCCACCCTTCTCCAAATCTAACTGGAACAAATATTTCTAAGAAATGGGTAAAACTAGAGCCATAATAATCCCAATCATAAAAGAAGCAATGTCCAAGTCGCGCGCCGACGATAGTTCCTATCATGAGATATATAAGGAGGCTATCAAGCCATTCGGTAGGTTGCTTTTCGTGAATGAAAAAGCGCTTCATAATCTGGAAGCCAATCATGAATCCTGCTAAAAACATCATGCTATACCAACGCAGCGTTACTGGGCCTAAGGATAAAATCTCTGGACTAGGATTCCACTGGATATATGTAAGTACGTTTAGCATATTTTTGTTTTGACTTTGGTCTGTAAAAGTAGATTTAATAAACCAATTTAAAGAGCAGTGACCTACTTTTTTAGTTGTACTAAGTAAGGAGACGAAATAATAAATTAAAATCCTTTTTTCTGTGAGGGATAGGAATGAGGCAAGCAGGGGAATATGTGTATATGTAGGGGCGAATTGCATTCGCCCGCGATCTTCACATATACCCCTGCGCAGCAGTCCGAGTCTCCTGCGTTGGCCTTGCAGCCTAGCAGGCGCAGGACCGCAACGAATGTGGAGTCATGGAGAGCCCGACCCCGCAACATATGTAGAGACAGAGCACGCACTGTCTAAAACAGGCAGGCCCAGTCTCTACATATATTGCGGGGACACAGCCAAATAAATATTTTAAAAATATACAGAAAATTATTCCTGAACGGCGATGACCATCTGTGGATCATAGTCTCCTCTGATAATAGGAGATTGACGCTTGGAGGTGTACTCCTTGACATTGTGGCAAATGAAATCAAAGAGCTCCTGAAGCACTACCGACTTATCTTTGTTGTCGTCTGCTTCTCCTTTTAAACCCCTCAAAAGAAAATGACTGAATACGCCTTGTCGGAGGTTGTTGCTTTCGAGTGAAGTTTCTTCAGATTTCGAAGACATGATCAATGCCATGCCTGGCTTAGACTGAGCGAGAGATTTATAGTATGATTCGAATGCGCTACTAAAGCCTCCTTTCTCCGTATAAAGACTTCCGGAATGGCATGCATCCGCCATACACAGTTTGAACTTTGCAGGACTGTTTTCTAATATTTCTGTTATCTCATGGTGGAAAACCTTATTGTTAGAGCCATCATAATCTATTGGCAAAAATGATCCCTTGAGTCCGTGGCCTGAAAAGTACATCATCACTAAATCATTTGGACCTGCTTTAGAAAACGTACGAGACAATTCGCCTAAAATGTTTTCACGTGTCGCGTTATCGTCTACGAGTACTTTGATATTGCTGTCTTTGAGCGAACCACCTTGAGGGCTCTTTAGAAAAGCATAAATCTTATACGCATCATCATCAGAATACTTGAGTGTCTGCATATGTTCATAAGAAGATACGCCAATGACAACTGCCCAAACTTGTGGGGTGTTAGGTGCATCAGCCTCAGGTATAGCAGGTGTCTCATCTATAATTGTGTTGATTAAAGTCCCATTGAGCCATAATCCGCTGATCTTAGTGCCGTCATTTAGATGGAGGGTACCTTTACCATTAAAGCCACCATTTTTCCATTCTCCTTCATAGATTTCGCCATTACCATAAACGCATTTTCCTACACCGTTGGGAAGGCCGTCATGGAAGGTTCCTTCATAAGTCATGGTGCCATCTTGGTAAATAAATTTTCCTTTTCCGGAAAGACAGTCGCCTTCAATGCAGCCATTATTTTGACCTTTAGAAACAAGCTTGTCTCCTAAATATTCTCCTTTGAACCAAGAACCCCTTGCGAGCTTTCCATTCTGATAGTAAATGGTACCAAAGCCTTCTTCAAAATTGTGGTTAAAATCTCCAACGTACTTGTCTCCGTTGGAATAGTAGAACTTACCCCAACCATGTCTTTTGTGTTGATTAAATTGACCTTCGTATTTACTTCCATCAGAGTACGCGTATGTGCCTATGCCATTGACGCAGTCTCCTTGGATGCATCCAAATTGAATATCTGTACCGTCATACGCTATTGCTCCTTTGCTGATAAATGATTCTTCGAAGAATTCTCCATCCTTGTTGATGGGTCTCCCTTTGATCCAATTTCCAGTCCACATTTCTTTATCGGCATATAGCTTTGAGCCATGACCATGAGGATATCGATATTGCCATTGCCCAGAGTAGCTGCTGCCATCCGTATAATCACATGTACCTTGACCATGTACTTCTCCATTTAGAAACTGCCCTTCATAGATAGCGCCACTTGGAAATTGGTATTTACCAATTCCCTCCTGGCAGTCGCCAGATAAACATTGTGCACAAAGTGTGGTGCTCAGAAATAAACTTATAATAACAAAAGTAATACGGGAGATCTTCATCAAAAATGGTATGGCATGGTTTATATAATGATAATATGTAATGCGAAAGTTATGCCTATATTATACATAAATCAAATATGATACTCCAATATCAACCCATGCTTAGAATACGGAAGTAGAGCAGAATAATACGGTAGGATGTACTGCGAAAAAGGAGTAGGTAATCCGCGTAAAAATTTTGCTAAATAAAAAAGAGGTGTGAATCGGAACGATAGATTTCCTTCTTATCACACCTCTAGATATATTTTAGCGTTAGCATTTTGTTATGTGCCTCTTGGTTTGAAGTTTTATCTAATCATCGCTACTGGCATCTTGGTATCAAAATCACCAGTTATAGTTGGGTTTTGCACATTGCCCGTGTAGCGGGTTACATTTTTATTTACGTACTTATATAGCTCGTCTATACTGATAATTTTATCATTATTGCGATTGGCTTCTCCTTTTAATCCGCGCATAAGATAATGACTGAAGACTCCTTGTCTGAGGCCATGATCTTCTAGAGAGTACTCTGTCTCTTTTGAGCTCATCATTAATGCGAGTCCACCTTGAGAGGTATTGAATTGGCTGTAGTAGTTGTCTAATTTTTTGGAATAAGCAGATTTCATAGCTAGGGTGTTGTCTTGATATAAGCTACCAGAATGACAAGCATCTGCAAACACTACTTTATGTTTTGCTTTACTATCTTGTAATACATCGATTATGTCTTTGTGTTTTAGGAGATTGTTTTTGCCATCGAAGTCAGAAGGGATAAATGAACCATCATATCCATGACCAGAAAAGTAAAAGACGATGACATCATTTGCGTCCGCCTTGTGAAATTTCCTTTTCATTGTTCTTAAGATTTGATTATGATTGGCATCTTCATCTATGAGCACAGCGATTTGTTTATCAGGCACAGCACCACCTTCAGGACTTTTGAGAAACGCGTATAAATGGTAAGCGTCATCATCCGTATATTTGAGTGTAGGCATATGTGTATAGCGAGATACGCCCACAATTACCGACCAAATTTTTACTTCATTATCTACATCGACTTCTACAATTTCTTCGGGGATATTACTGATGTTGTCGATTTGCTTAACCACTTTTCCTTTGTCCCATAGTGCGTTCAGAATATTTCCATTTTTGAAATATAAAATGCCGTTTCCTTGTGGCCTATTGATATCCCAGTTACCCACATATTTATCTCCATTGGCATAGAAGACAGTACCTTTTCCATTTGGTTTTCCACTGAGAAATTCGCCTACATAACGTGTGCCATCAATGTATGTGTATTGCCCATCTTGGATGTGACAGTAGGTATTGTTGCAGTCCGTTAAGCTGTTGTTGGAACGAGGTTTATTTGTGCTCGCGCGAGAATTTCTTTTTGAGTGCTTAGGGGTTTTCGATTTACTGCTTTCAGTTTTCATCATTTCGCCATTTGACCAAATGCCTTCTTTTACTTTGCCTTCTTCATTGATCAGCTTTCCTTTTCCATTTTTTTCGTTCATTGCCCACTCCCCAATAAACTTGCTACCTGTGGCGTAAAACATGGTGCCGTCTCCGTGAAATTGACCTCCTTTGAATTGGCCTTCATAGTGGTCACCGCTAGCAAAGCTATATTCCCCATTACCTTCAGGTAGATTCTTTTTCCAGTCTCCTACGTAAAGGTCTCCGTTAGCATAACTGAATTCTCCATGGCCATTGAATTGACTTTTCTTGAATTCTCCAGTGTAGTATCCGCCATCAGAAAAGGTTAAGTTGCCCAGTCCTTCGCGATAATCATTTTCCCAAAATCCAAAGTATTTATTGCCATTGCTAAATAGCAATGTGCCTTGACCATTGATTCTTCCATTTTTAAATGTACCTGTGTATTCGGCGCCACTTTTATAAAGGTAGGTGCCTGTTCCATTCCAACAATCGCCATCTAAGCATTGCGCTGAGAGGCCAGCAGTAAACGTGATAAGTATGATACAACTCAATAGATTCTTCATGCGATTAATTTTTTTGATGTAAACCTGATCGAAAGAGCTTTACAGGTATACCTTTAATTAATTAATGAGTAATGCTGAATCTTATATTCTGATATTTCTATTGAGTTAAATAAAATTGTCTAGGAAGTGAATCTATAACCTCAATAAAGTGACTATATTGTGAGTACATTGATAAAATTATTTATTTTAATAAAATCTTAGTATTCAAATCGAAGCTTATGAAATATTTGTTAAATCTTTTTGCGCTCTTTTTCATATTATCTTGTTCTACTGCCCAGATGTCGGAAGATGGATTTTTTGGTGAATCTTTCTCTCCGGATAAGCCTATTGGGGTAGAAGAACTAAAGACAAGTTTAGTTTCTAATGATAAGGTAGATGCCGTAGTGAAAGGAAAAGTAGAATCTGTATGTCAAAAGAAAGGCTGTTGGATGAATATTGTTTCAGATAGTGGAGAAAGTGTTTTTGTCAAGTTCAAAGATTACGGGTTCTTTATGCCACTGGATCTTGCTGGAAAAGAAGTAGTGATGAATGGGTATGCTTTTAAAGAAGTGACTAGTGTAGAAGAGCTACAGCATTATGCCGAAGATGAAGGATTGTCTAAAGAAGAAATTGAAAAAATTCAGTCGCCCAAAGAGGAATATAAGTTTATGGCTTCAGGTGTATTTTTAGCGCAATAATAGATTTAGATGCGATATCAAGAGGTAAAGGAATTGATGATTGAACGGTTGTCTAATGACTTGCCGGATGAGCTTCACTACCATGGCGTACATCATACCTTAGACGTATTAAATGTCTGCGCAGAAAGAGCTGGTCAGGTGAAACTTACAGAAAATGATAAAACCTTATTGTGTACTGCGGCTATTTTTCATGACTGCGGATTTTTGAATGAATTGAATGAGCATGAAAAAGCTGGAGTTGAAATAGCACGAAAAGTATTGCCTGATTTTGGTTACGAGGCAACAGATATCGATTGTATCGTTGGAATGATTATGGCTACCAAAATTCCACAAAGTCCTAAAACAAAATTAGAAAGAATTATCTGTGATGCAGATTTGGATTATCTCGGCAGAGATGACTTTTATTCTATAGGTAAAACCTTGTTTGAAGAATTAAAACAGCTGGGATATGTAGATGATGAAAAGAACTGGGATATGCTGCAAATAGATTTTTTGCGTGGACACGAATATCATACAGATTTCAGCATACAATATAGAGAGCCCGAAAAACAGCGACGCTTGAATGAATTGTTGGAAAAGTGGAAGTAAAATAAGTGAGAGAGAAAAAATGCAGCCCCTATTTAATAAACTATTGTACTACTCTCGCTATTATTAAACCTGACAAGGAATTAGTTGTATGAAAAAAACCAATTGGGGCTGCCTGTATTATTATATTTAATCAATGATAATATTTCTTAATGTTTAAACGTAATATTTTAGGAATTATTATTTAGGACCTAAAATATTGTAGCCCCAAAAGCTTAACTTTTGAGGCTATAAGTAGTCAATTTAATCTTGCTGTAAGAGAAGGATTCGAACCTCCACGAAGCGGTTAGCTTGAATACAGATTGAGTGGTCAACCCTAGAGTGCCGAAGCAGCTCGTTATATTCAGTTTATTCCGTGATCTTCACCCCCGAGACAAGAGGGCATGTCTGCCAATTTCATCACCTTACAATGTTAAGTGGTATAAATAACAATTACTTCTAATCGTTGATACAAATATAAAAGATGTTGAATTTTATGTCAAATATTTTAATTAAAACAGTAAATATTTATAAAGTTTGCAATAAATAAATGAATATATTAACAATAATGTAAAATAGATACTAAAATAGTACCCTCTCTTGATAGATTTTCAACAATTCAGCCAATTCCTTAGTTATTAAGATTATGAAAGATGATATTTCTTGCCTTTTTCACATTTTTTTACCCATATTTTTTGTTTCCTTGGCAAATATTAGCTGTCAAAAGCCGATTGTAGCTAAAAAAGAATATGTAAACACACTAGCTGAAATTAATCTAAGCAGTAGAAACGACGGAGAAAACAATTTAGCGCCTCCAACCTCCATATTTGAAGATAAAATGGATGGCATGACTATGGTGGCTCCGCCAAAACCGTTTACTAGTGATCCTTTTATAAAGATGAAGGCAATAGATATAAACTGGGTTGGAGTGATTCCATATGCCTATACTCCACAAGGAAATCCAAAGGTTAGTTTTGGAACAAGTTCATGGCAGTGGTGGGGAGAGACAGTAGAAGGAGCTACAGAATCGATAAAACAGGCTCACGCGAATGAATTGTTAGTAATGCTCAAGCCTCAAGTTTATATTCCTGGTAGCTGGCCAGGGGGAATGACTTTTAAAAACGAATCTGAATGGCTGCAATGGGAAACAGATTACGAGAAGTACATATTAACTTTTGCAAGAATCGCTGCCGAGCAGGAGGTGGCCTTGTTTTGTATAGGGACGGAGTTTAAAATGAGTTCTATTGGCAGACCAGAATATTGGGAAAGCTTAATCCTTAAAATAAAAGAGATCTATAGTGGGAAGCTGACCTATGCCGCCAATTGGGATGAATATAATCAAATTACTTTTTGGGATAAGTTGGACTTTATTGGAGTAGACGCTTATTTTCCATTAACTGATGAGGCTGTTCCTTCAGTAGAAAGCTTGGTTTCCTTCTGGGCTCAATATGAAAGAGAGATAAAAAAAGTATCTGATAAATATGACAGACCCATTCTATTTACAGAGTATGGATATATGTCTGTGGAGGGCTGTGCAGGTAAGACTTGGGTCTTGGAGGCAGATCGAAGTATTCTGAAGTATAACGAACAAGCACAAGCCAATGCCTTTGATGCAGTATATGAAGTCTTTTTTGACAAAGAGTATTGGGCAGGTGGGTTCATATGGAAGTGGTACCCTGGAGAATTTGCTGGCAAAAAAAGGATGCATAAGGACTATACTCCACAGAATAAAATAGGAGAAGGCGTGCTAGCTAAGTGGTATAAGAAGACTTTGAAATAGATTAAGACAGCAAGAATGTATTAATTATTAGTTAAGCTTGCGCTAGTACTACAATGTTTAGGTCCTTTGTGTCATTATGTTTTATAGCTTGCAGTTATTACTGAGTTGAATGGACGGACTTAAGATTTTTCTTCAAAAGAGATACTTTGGCGTAGCGCTGCCCTTTATCATCAATAGCTTGATGATGAGCACTTGGTTGTTGTACACCCCTTATGTTTTGGAGAAGCTTTCTATTTCTGAATCTCAGTTGAGTTATGCCTTTTTTTCCATGGCGATAGGTGCAGTTACCTCTCTTTCATTTTCTACCAAATTGATAAATATTTACGGAGAAGGGCGATATACCTTCTTTAGTACGATAGGGTACATTGTTTTAATTATTATGGCAGTACTTACTACTAGCTTGCCAACGCTATGTATTCTATTATTTTTTACAGGCGCTTTTGCAGGGTCCATGGATGTAGGAATGAATGCTTTGGCCACTCATATTGAAAAAGAAGATAAGATTCGATTTATGTCTGCTTGTCATGGATTTTGGAGTGTTGGTTTTTTTATAGGAGCAAGCCTTGGGTCTGTTTTAATGTATTACTTGTCTTCGCCTTTTGTTCATATGTTTTTACTGGCAGCTATTGCTATTGTATTGCATCTTACCTTTTTTAGCCCGCTGCGACTAGAGAAAACAGATGAACAAATAGAAGAAAAGTCTGGAAATAAAAGATTCAAAGATAAGCGATTGTTTGGATTCGCCATTATCGGATTGATGGTCATGATGTCCGAAGGGGCTGTGATGGATTGGAGTACTTTGTATATGAGTGAAGAGATCAAAGCACCAGAATTATTTATTGGATACGGCCTAGGTATGTTTAGTTTGTTTATGGCTGTTGGGCGATTTATTATGGACCCAATTAGCGATTCCTATGGTAGTAAGTTTATAGTCCAAGGCGGACTGATAGTTATGATACTTGGAGTAGTACTAGTCTTAGCAGGTACTTTGTTTTCTGCGCTTTTTGGATTTGCCATGATTGGTTTTGGGGTTTCGGGTATCGTACCAGAGATATACCGATTGTCTTCAAATGTCGAAGGAGTTAATTCTTCCGATGGTGTAGCTACAGTAGCTGGGATGGGATATTTGGGTTTTTTGATAGGGCCAGTTATTATGGGATATATTGTAGATAGCTATGGTTACCCTAAAATATTTTTGCTAGTTTCTCTTCTAATTGTCTTTGCATTTTTTATAGTCAGAATCACATTCAATAAAAAAATAATAAAGCAACTTAACTAAAAGAAATTTTCTTCCAAATTACATCCTGCTCTTCTATCAATTTCTAGTTCGAAGCCTTCTTTTTGACAACTTAAGAAGTCAATTAATCCTTATATTTATACGATATAATAATAGAGAATGAAAGAGATTCGGACTATACTCAAACAGTACGATAGTATTGATCAAAACAAAGAAAAGGTAGCACTTGCTTCGGTAGTGCAAGTGGAGGCATCCGCCTATAGAAGGATAGGGGCGAGGATGTTAGTACAAAGTAGTGGGGTATGGACCGGGGGCATAAGTGGTGGTTGTTTGGAAGGGGACGCGCTACGACGATCTCAAAAAGCCATTTTTGAAAATAAGGTAGCTACTGTAGTGTATGATACAATGGAAGATGACAATCATCAAATTGGAGTAGGGCTAGGCTGCAATGGAAGAATAGAAGTCTTGCTCTCCCCAATTGACCATGCTGATCCAAATAATGAAATAGAAATACTCCGCCGAATAAAAGATGATACTAAGGCTAATCTTATTCTTAAAGTAGTCGAGCATTCTGATGCCTCTTTAAAAGGAAAAGTTCATCTAGTAGAGGATAATGTTGACCTTTTAAAAATCCCAGGAATAGATGAGAAAGAACTCGCTACTAATTTAGCGGAAGTTAGGTCGCGGAGAAAAGCTAAGTTGTACAGCTTTGGCGAGGATGAGGAAATAAAAATTCTAATTGAATTTCTAAGACCAGAAACGCACCTAGTGATTGCAGGAGATAATTATGATATCTATGCCATGCTTGGAATAGCTACACAACTAGGTTGGCGAAGTACGGTTTTGGGCAAGGCTAAAAAGTTAACCAAACAAGTCTATCAAGACGCCAAGCAAGTTTTAGATTACAGTGAAATAGACAAAGTAGACATTAACGAATACACGGCTATTATTTTGATGAGTCATGATTACAATCACGATCTCGCTTTAGTGGAAAAACTTATGGATAGCAATGCTGCCTATATGGGAATACTAGGTCCTAAAAAACGATTTGAAAAATTGGATGGGGATATAGAAAAAGATTTATCTGCATTGTCATTTATTCATAGCCCAACAGGATTGGAGATAGGCGCAGAATCTCCTGAAGAAATTGCGCTTTCTATCTGTGCAGAAATCGTAGCCAAAATGAGAGATAAGGTCGGTGGCTCTTTGCACTTAAGAAAAAAGCCTATTCACGATCCAGACTAAGTTAAATTAGGACTTCATGTACAATGATTCGATAATTAAACGTTCAATCACCAGCTGAAAATGTACTTCAATTGAGGTCTAATTTTCTTATAGTTTTAATAATCCGAAGGAAGGTGATTTGTGATTTAAGGTTTTCAAAAAATTACCGAATCATTCCATATATAAAGCGGGGTCTTTTTCAAAACTAACCTTACATCCATCACAACAAAAATATACTTTCTCTTTTTTGTACTCTAGTACATGTTTTGCGGTACTTTTTTGGACAGGAATATTACATACTGGATTAACATAAAAATCATCACTCAAAACGGCAGCGGGTTTAGTAGCCTCAGTCGAGGGTTTTGATTCAGATCTATAGTCCGCAATAATTTCAGCTAAAATACTCACCGCCACTTCTTCTGGTGTTTTAGCATTGATGTCAATGCCTGCTGGTGTTTTAATCTTTGTAAATGCAGAAGAATCATGTCCCTGCTTTCTTAGATCTCCATAAATACTAGCTGCTTTGATACGACTAGCAACAAAGGCAATATATTTTGCATCAGACTTCATAGCAAAGTCCAACGCTTTGGCATCTCCCTCGCCCTGCGTGCAAACAATAATGTAGTGATCCGGAAGGGAATTATCTGTTTTATACTTAGCTAAGTCATAGATAGCATCCAGCTCGTGCGTTGGTTGTTCAGTCGTATTTGAAAGAACCATTCTCGTGTTATTTCCCATTGTTTTAGATAGCAGCGCAAGAGCTCTTGCTATATGAGAATTTCCAAAAATAGTAATATTGGGTTTAGGTAATACAGGTTCGATATATACATCTACTTCTCCACCGCTTTGACAGGTCATAGTATAGGTTTTAGTATAGTTGTCTAAATTTTCACCAGACTTAGGTCTTATGGATACAAGCCTCGGCTTTCTTTCTGTAATGGCAAGAATACTCTCTTTTAAAACAATACCTCTTGTGCATCCACCTCCTATCCAGCCATGTAGTTCTCCAGTATTGGTGATAATCGCTTTATCTCCTGGTTTGCCGGAAGATGGATTTACCCTACGGACAATCTGTGCAAAAGCAAAAGGCTGATTGGTTTTAGATAGTTCAATAAATTTATGTAACGTAGATTTATGCATTCATTAATATATTTTCAAGCTCTAATAAACTGGCCATATTGTGAGCAGAACCAAAATGATTCACCTCTGGAAGGACTGCCTTCATTCCTTTTTGAATAGGTTGATACCCTTTCATTCCTTTTAGAGGGTTTAGCCAAATTAGGCGCTTGCTTTTCATTTTTATTTTTCTGATTGCTTCTTCCAGGACTTCTGTTTCTCCAGTATCCAATCCATCACTCATGATCAATGTAAGTGTTTTTCCATTCAAATAATAACGAGCATATTTATCATTAAACGTCTTTAGGCTATCTCCTATTTTGGTGCCACTAGACCAATGCGTAGCTACTTGAGATACTTGGGCTAATGCATGGCCAATGTTTTGGTCTTGAAGCTCTTCTGTAATTCGTTTAATGATAGTACTAAAAGCAAAAACTTCAACATTTTTGAAGTGGCTTCGCAAAGCCCATAAAAACTTCAAAAGATAGTAAGAGTATTTATCCATGGATCCACTAACATCCAGTAGTACGAGCAAATGAAATTTTTCTTTAGTTCGCTTTACTTTGAAAAGATTGATGAGATTGCCAGCATTTTGAATATTGCGGTGAATCGTTTTTTGAATACTGATGTCTCCTTTCTTGGACTTCTTGCGTCTTCTTTTAATCCTGAGATGCATATCCTTAACCAATTTCTCTACTATGCGATCCAGTTCATCAGATTGGATAACTGTAAGTTTAGAAAAGTCGGTTTGCTTAATGGTGTCTTTGGCATTGGCGCCAGCTGTATTTTTACTTTCTTCTACTTCGCCTTCTCGATTATCCTTGCCAACACCCATCATGACTGCTGAAGACTTTGCATCTTTTATTACTTTCTTTTTATTTTTGTAGTTACTCTCTGTCTGGATACGAGTTCCTTTTTCTTTCCAAAAGCGTTTATAGATAATGGTAAATTTATCAAGTTCCTTAGGGCCATGACAGCACAAAGCAGCTAAAGCGGGCTCCATGTATTTATGATCAAAGCTTAAGCCTTGAAGTAAAATATCCAGAGAATCTTTGCTGCTTTGTATTCCAACTTTGAAGTCATTACTTCTAAGCCATTGGAAAAAACCTACCATAGCATGGGTAAGCGAAGGGTAATCTGTATAGTGATCCAAAATACTACCAGGTATCAGGCTTTTCTCTTTCAGCCTTCATTTTTTCAATACGAGCTTTTGCATCGCTTGTTTTTACCCCCTTTACTCTGTTACCAGGAAGGTTAAGAGAATCGTAGTGCGCTAAGCTTTTCTTAGCCTCTTCTTGTCTCGCCTCTTCTTGTTCTTTGTATTCTTTTAATGACATGATTTATTATGTTTAGCGTTTTTTAAAATAAAGATTGTTTAACTAAATTAATATCTCGTTCTGACTTCAATAAACAAGATAAGGTATTTTCGAATGCCTTGCTATCATTATTGAAATATTGGAGACCTTTTGCCCAATCAATGGTTTCTGATATTCCTGGCGCTTTGTCCAGTTTAAGAGAACGCATTTTTTGCACATATCCCACTATCTGTTTAGCCAGTTCGTGGTCTATATTTGGGATGTGTTTATTGAGTATTCGTAATTCTTTTTCTTCACTGGGATAATCTACCCAGTGATACAAACTTCTTCTTCTTAGCGCATCAGAAAGATCTCTTGTTCTATTGGAAGTCAATATCACAATCGGCTTTTCTTCTGCTTTGATCGTCCCCAATTCAGGAATGCTCAATTGAAAATCAGACAGTAACTCTAAAAGAAAAGCCTCAAACTCCTCATCCGCTCTATCTATTTCATCTATGAGTAAGACTTTCTTCTTTCCAGTGATAGCATTCAGCAATGGTCTTTTCAGCAAATACTTTTCATCAAAAATAGAAGCTTCTTTTTCCGTTTCAGACTTATCAGAATTCTCTTGAATCTTAATGGATAGCAACTGCTTCTGATAATTCCACTCGTAAATAGCATTATGAACATCTAAGCCCTCATAGCATTGTAGTCTTATGAGTTCGAGTCCAAGCAATTCCGATATGATATAGGCAGCCTGTGTTTTTCCTACCCCTGGATTTCCTTCCAATAGGATAGGTTTTTCTAATTTCAACATAAGAAAAAGCACAGAGGCTAACTCTTCTTCTATAACATAGCCGAGATTACCTACTGCTGGAATTAATTCTGATGGATGCTTGTACAAAATGTAAATTACTTTTTCTTACCAAAAATACTCTTCGCCACTGTTCCTAACATAGAGCCTGCTGAAATATCATTATCTACTTCTCCACCACTTAATTTGGATTTGAAATTATCCACAAACTGTCCGATTAATTGATCGGAAACATCATTGATAAGTCTTGAGCCAAATTGTGCTAGTTTTCCAACTATTGTGATATCCATAGTAAAACTGACATGGGTCTTTCCATCTTTTTCAGTAAGGACTCCATTCATTAACATGTCGGCAGATCCTTTCCCTTTACTATCTAATCCTCTTCCTTTGAGAACCATCTTGTAATTTGCTTCATCTAATTCTTGGATTTCGATATCCCCATTATACGCCGCTTTAATAGGTCCAAATTTGGTTACCACTTCTCCTTTGTAATTTTTGTCATCTATCTTCTCCGTGATGGCAGCACCAGGAACACAAGTAACCACATCAGTTGGGTCTGCAAGACTTGCCCATACTTTTGCAATCGGCTCTTCTATTTCGAATTCTTTAACTATTTTGGTAGTCATATTTTTTAGTATTAAAATCGGGCATTCGATAATTCATCGAATGCCCGATATGTATAAATTAAATTTTAATTATGCGTCTTCCTTAAAGTAACCTACACCTTTTAATGCTTTGTAAAGCTTGAATGGAGTTACTGGAATTTCTAAATGTTTAATTCCTAAGTGAGCAACGGCATCAACAATAGCATTTACGATAGCGGGAGGAGCACCTACGGTAGGAGATTCTCCTACACCCTTTGCTCCAATTGGATGATGAGGCGCTGGAGTTACGGTGTGACCAGTCTCCCAATTAGGAGATTCTACAGCCGTTGGCACTAGGTAATCCATGAATGTGCCATTCAGAATATTTCCTGCCTCATCGTATATCAATTCTTCATACATAGCTGGAGCTATACCTTGGGTAAGTCCACCGTGTACTTGACCTTGAACGATCATCGGGTTGATAATATTTCCACAATCATCAATAGCTACAAACCTCTTTACTTTGATGTCGCATGTTTCAGCATCCACTTCTACCACGCAGATGTAAGCACCTGATGGGAAAGTTAAGTTTGGTGGGTCGTAGTAGTGCGTCGCTTCAAAACCAGCTTCCATTCCTGGAGGATGATTGGTATAGGATGCAAATACTATTTCTTGTATGGTCTTCGCTTTTTCAGGAGCTCCTTTTACAAAGAATTTTCCTGGTTCCCATTCCAAATCTTCTTCACTAACTTCTAATAAGTGAGCAGCGATTTTCTGTGCCTTGTCTCTTAGCTTTCTTGCAGCCATGGCCGCAGCAGCACCTGCAGTCGGAGTACTACGACTCGCATAAGTACCCAATCCATATGGTGCTGTATCCGTATCTCCCTCTTCTATTTGGATGTTATCCATAGGAATACCTAATTCTTCTGCTATGATTTGAGCATAAGTAGTTTCGTGTCCTTGCCCTTGAGATTTGGTTCCAAATCTTGCAATAGCTTTTCCAGTAGGGTGTACTCTGATTTCAGCACTATCAAACATTTTTATTCCAAGGATATCAAAATCTTTTTGAGGTCCAGCACCTACTACTTCCGTAAAGGTAGAAATGCCAATACCCATAAACTTACCTTCCGCTCTCAACTTCTTTTGCTCCTCTCTCAGTTCATGATAGCCTACTGCATCCATCGCTTTTTGCAAACCAGCATGATAATCACCAGAATCGTAAGACCAACCCGTAGGAGAAGCCCAAGGAAACTGGTCTTTCTTGATGAAGTTGTCCATTCTCAATTGCGCTGGATCCTTACCTACTTTTTTGGCGAATACGTCTGTCATTCTCTCTATAGCGTGAACGGCTTCCGTTACTCTAAATGAACATCTATACGCCACCCCTCCTGGAGGCTTGTTGGTATATACGGCATCCGCTTCCATATAAGCAGCACCATAATCGTATGATCCAGTTCCTATAGAGAATAAACCTGTTGGAAACTTTGAAGGATTGGCAGAAGCATCTGTGTACCCATGATCGGCTAATACCTTAAATCTAGTCGCTTGAATTTTACCATCTTTTGTTCCTGCCATTTCTGCAGTGATGTGGTAATCTCTAGCAAAAGAGTCCGCTTGCAAATTCTCTGATCTGTCTTCTACCCATTTTATCGGGGCGCCAGTCAAGAAGGAAACCGCAATCGCGATTACATATCCTGGATATACCGGAACTTTTCCTCCAAAACCCCCTCCAATATCTGGAGAGATTACACGGATTTTTTCTTCTGTAAGTCCTACGTGCCCTGCTACTAATGCAATAACCGTTCTGATGGCGTGGGGAGCTTGAGTGGTCATATACATGGTCAGGTGATTTTCCACCTTATTATATGCAGCCACACAACCACAGGTCTCAATAGAAGCTACATGTATTCTTGGTATGTGCATCTGTTGCTTAACAACAACGTCCGCCTCATTAAATACTTTCTCTGTTTTTTCTTTATCTCCTACTTCCCAGTGCCAGATATGATTATCTGATTTTCCTTCTTGATCAGATCTTAATACAGGAGCATCGTCATCTAGTGCCTTAAATGGATCCATTACAGGAGTCATAGGCTCATACTCTACTATAACTGCTTCCTTACCATCTCTTGCGATATATCTATCTGTGGCGATTACAGCAGCTACTTCCTGAGCCTGATACATAACCGTATCTGTAGGTAGTACCATCTGTGTATCTGACATCAAGGTTGGCATCCAATGTAGATTATATTTTTCCAAATCTTTACCTGTAACAACGGCGATTACACCTGGAATTTCTAATGCCTTTGAAGCATCTATATTTTTAATTTTAGCATAAGCATATGGACTTCTTACGATATCCATATGTAGCATGCCGGGCAACTTTACGTCATCGACGTAATTTCCTTTACCTTGGATAAATCGTGCATCCTCTTTTCTCTTTTTGGAATGACCCATTCCTCCTATTTCCTTGGACGTTTTACATTTTATCATTATACGTTAATTTTAAGATTAATGGATTAAACAAATTCTGGTTCAGTGCTAGGAAGTTCTTTTCCTTGCATTTTAG
The DNA here is from genome assembly GCA_964458675.1 of uncultured Saprospiraceae bacterium. Taxonomy (GTDB): domain Bacteria; phylum Bacteroidota; class Bacteroidia; order Chitinophagales; family Saprospiraceae; genus JALZVN01. The sequence continues at coordinate 7,286 of CAYWOZ010000018.1, read as the reverse complement.
CTGAAGTCCATTGGATTGCTTTTACGATATTATTATATCCTGTGCATCTGCACAAGTTTCCTGAAATACCCCAGCGAATTTCTTCCTCCGTTGGATTAGGATTTTTTTCTAGCATCTCTATAGCCCTTAGCATCATACCTGCAGTACAAAAACCACAGTGCAATGCGTGATTCAGATGAAAACCTTCTTGGATAGGGTGGAGGCCTTCAGCCGTTGCTAATCCTTCTACAGTTATTATTTCAGCTCCATCTGCCTGCACCGCTAGTAGTGTACAAGATTTCGCCGACTTACCATTTATGAGTATAGTACATGCTCCACAACTAGACGTGTCACATCCGATGTGTGTCCCCGTCATGGAAAAATTTTCCCTTATCAAATGCACCAGTAGAGTACGCGGATCAACTTCCGCTGTATGAGAGGCGCCGTTTATTGTTAATGTAATGCTCTTTTTCATAATTATTTTATTTAGCTCTTTCCAGCGCTTTGTTAATCATTCTTTTTGTGATAATTTTTACTAAATGTCTTTTGTAGTCTTCGTCTCCCCTAAGGTCGTCAGAAGGATTACAATCTTCAGAAGCATATAGCGCTGCTTTAGCAATATCTGCATCTGTAAGCTTAGTGCCTACTAGTGCCTCTTCTGATCTAGATGCTCTCAGTGGCAATGGGTTTACATTGGTTAAGCCAATGCCCGCCTTAGTACAAGTGCCGGACTCATCTATCTGAATCATCGCTGCCACACCAGCTGTCGCATAATCTCCGACTTTTCTTTCCGCTTTATGATATGCAGTTCCGAATTTACCACTCGCCGCAGGAATTTTTATCTCCGTCAAAATTTCACCATGCTGAACCGCCGTCGTATAGAATCCATGAAAGAACTCATCTATAGACACAGATCTTTTTCCTGTATTGGCTGTGATTTCTACTTCTGCATTTAAGGCTATCATTACTGCAGGATGGTCATTGGCAGCATCTCCATGAGCCAGATTTCCGCCAACAGTTCCGAAGTTTCTTACTTGAGGATCAGCGATTAATTTAGTAGCATCCATAAAGATGTGATATTTGCTGGCTATCACATCAGATTCTTCGAGTTGTACTTCTTTAGTCATGGCTCCTATCTTAAGGAATCCATCCTCCTCTTTGATGTAAGCTAAACCAGGAATCTTATTGATGTCAATAAGATGGGCAGGAGAGGCAAATCTTAATTTCATCATAGGGATGAGTGAATGACCTCCTGCTAGAATTTTTGCCTCATCACCATATTGATGAAGCAATGCTATCGCATCATCTATGGTCTGAGGGGCATCGTAGGTGAAATTCTCAGCTATCATAATTTTTTTTCTAGGTTTTTATAATTGAATTGATTGATATATTTTGATAAGATGGAGTAGAGACTTCCGTTTATCCATGTTCCTAGGATAATGACTACTGCACCGAAATAAAAAATTGATTTGTCTAAAAGGAAGTATTGGCTTGCGATCACAATCATAGAGCCGAAGCCTGCCACAGCCAGAGCCATCCTTGTTCGATTATCTCTATGATTGAGCTTGATGGATAGTAAGACCAGTAAGCAAAGCAATGAGAAAATGTAAATAGAGTTTGATCCTGCATTTGGAAACAGCGTCTTACCACTGCATAAGGACACCGCTCCAGAATAAGCCATCACACAAAATGGACATTTGGGAAGGATGGCAATCACTATAGTAGGCAACCAGGATAGTTTGGAAGTCCAAAATCTATTCCTGCAGCGATTGCAGTGTTTAATTTTTCCCAAGGTGATTCGTTTGATTTATTATTTTATACGTCCTGTAAAGTAACAAATAAACTGCGGTGAAAGGCATTATGTTCAATTTATTTGGAATATTTTTAACAAAAATGTTGCCTAGAAACCATAGCGCAAATTTCCTTTTATTTTCTAAAATTTTTTCTTAGACCAGATTTGCACTACTTGTTCAAAATGGATTGGCTATTTAAGTATTTCATTTTCTTGAATCTCAGCTAAAATTCTGATGTATATCTGCGATTTTTTACATTGGGGGCGCCCCATTTTGCTTATCACAAAGCCGACGCACATGGTACCAGGTCGTTCGCTTGTATTCGGCAGTCCAGAAAGACAAGTCCTGCTAACACTGATAGGCATCTTCACTCAATCGCTCAGCTACCTCTCAGTGAGCAGGACTAGCCTTCTTGACTACCTCATATCGCTACCACCCCTCGCCCGAAAAGAGCAAGAGTTTTGAGCCTTGAGCAAGAGAGGAAAAACAGCAAGAGCTTTGAGTCTAGAGCAAGAATTACGATTTGAAATTTTTGTAAACGCTGTAGCTTCATTCTTAATTTGATTATTGCCAATTCCTTTTTGAAAAATTAATATAAAAAAAACAATGGTTCGTCGAGCGGTTGTGCCCTCCCTGCCTGACGGCTGGCAAGATCCAATACTATTGAACAACTAACAAAAGGAGCCTAGGCTATCCTCTTGCTCTTGCTAAAGACTCTTGCTGTTTTTTTCTTTGCGACGGCGCTTGCGCCCAAAGCGAGTCGCTCGGAGAGCGCAAGAACAAGGGATCGAAGCGGCATCCTGTGGGTTGATGTAGAGACGCGATTCATCGCGTCTCCCGCGTCTAGCAAGGATATAGCGTAGAGCCCGGTCACGGCATAGCCCGTGATGGTCCCAAATCAGTATTGTGTTTTGAGTATTAAACAAGAGTATTGCTTAAAATTCTTGAGTAAGAATCAGTATTAAAAGTTGCAAGTGGTGTCATTGCGCAATGCTTTCCACTTTCCACTCTCCATTTTCAGCTAAAACCCCATTTTCGACTAAACATCATGTTTCAAAAAACAACAAAGGATATACCTCCCCCTTCTTAAACTCGTCCTTGCCAATAGGCAATTCGATAAAAGCTTGTGCTCTTTTAAGATTCACAAAGTCACCAGAGCCATTTCCTTTCTTAGGATGTGCTATAATCTTACCATCAGGAGTGTATTCGATATCCACTTCTAAGAAGTAATGCAAGGCAGGTTTGAAATGAACATCAGAACCAAGAATACCGAAAGGCTTTGGACGATGTACACCGAGAGATTTTTGTAGCCAAGACTCGATATACTTCTTGGTACACACAAAAGAAGAAACAGGATTTCCAGGTAGCGCAAAAATGATTTTATTTTCTTTCTGGCCGAACCAAAATGGCTTGCCTGGTCTTTGCTTGATCTTGTGAAATAATTTTTTCACACCTAAGTCAGCTAATGCGTCAGGTATAAAATCAAACTTGCCTTTCGATACACCACCAGAGAGAATGAGAATGTCGAAAGTGTCGAGCAATTCTTGCAGCGTCTTTCGGATACTCGCCTCATCATCGAGGATGTGATACAAAGTGGATTGAATGCCATAGTCTTCTAGTCGAGCCTGTATGCTATATACATTCGACTTCCTAATTTGGTAAGGTTCAGGCTTTTCCGTGATCGGAACCAACTCATCGCCTGTAGAGATGATGGCTACCTTCGGTGTTTTGACTACTTGTATAGTAGCGTAGCCTTGACTTGCGGCAATGCCTATCTCGCTCGGCCGAATGATGATTCCCTTGGGAAGAAGTATTTCGCTCTTGGCCTGATCAATGCCTTGAAAGTGAATGTTTTGAGATTTATTGACGACCGCCTCAGGATGTATCGTTGCGGTCTGCGCGGATTCGTTTATGTCTAAGTCCTCATATCGAATCACGGTGTCGCAACCATTCGGAAGGCCAGCGCCCGTCATAGATTCGATGCAGTTTTCTTTGTCTTTTAGATTTTGGAAAGGAGAACCTGCGGCGGCTATGGACTCTATCGAAAAAGTTCTTTTGCCCGCGGCATAGGCATCGTAATGGATAGAAATGCCATCCATGGTCACTCTATCAAAAGGCGGAAAATCTCTATCTGCATATATCTCTTCTGCCAAGATTCTACCCTTTGCTTCCGTCAGCGGTATAGATTCAGTTCCATAAGAAATGCTAGTAGAGCCAATTATCTCTAGGGCTTCTTGTACAGTAATCATCCTCCTATTTGTGCCATTGAAGTTAAATCGGAATTGCTACCTCGTCTGATGCGGTCTGCTTCAAAACCATCTACGGCTTTGAAGCGAATCGCTTCTTTTATAGCGAGTACCAAGTCTTGGTCGCTCGCTTCAGAACGAATCATGTTCTTGATGTTGAATATTCCTTTGTCGTACAAGCAAGTTTTAATGGTGCCAGTAGGGGTCAGGCGTAGTCGATTGCAGGTGCCACAAAACGAACGGGTAAACGCGGGAATAATGCCAAAGCTTCCTTTGAATCCTGCGACCTGATAATTGAGGCTAGTGCTATTTTTAGGGTCTTGTAATTTTACGATGTTGGGGTGCGCGGTCTTGATATGAGCTAGTATTTTTTTCTGGCTCCATTCCAAAGTAGCCTGCTCATTGCCTGATCCATTGAAAGGCATCTCTTCTATAAACCGCACATTGAGATTATTCTCTTTCGTCATTTCTACAAGCGGAATGAGGTCTTCTATATTATGTTCCTTCATCACCACAGTGTTGAGCTTAAGTTTCACATCAGAACGGTTCATCAAATGTTGAATACAGTCTATCACTGTATCGTAGCTGTCTCTTCGGGTAATAGTATTAAACCGTTCCTTGTCTAAACTATCAATACTGATATTCCAATCTGTCAGCCCGACAGGGATAAGCTCATCCACATAGTCTTTACAAAGCGTAGCATTTGTCGTGATGGCGAGTTTGTTGATGCCTTTTACTTTGCTGATTTCTTTGATCAGGTGGGGCATATCTTTTCGCAAGAAAGGCTCGCCTCCCGTAATGCGAATTTTTTCTACTCCTTGGGAAGCGACAACAGTTACAATCCTCAAAATTTCCTCATAAGTAAGCAATTCATTATGAGCAACATAATCAATGCCAGAGGCAGGCATGCAATATTGACAACGCAAATTGCATTTATCCGTCACCGCGATGCGCAGATAATTAATAGTTCTATTATGTGA
>CAYWOZ010000018.1:0-2188 GCA_964458675.1 uncultured Saprospiraceae bacterium | reverse complement strand
TCCGTTTTTTTATTCAATAAGTATAAACTAGTGGAATGGAAAAAAGTGTTACCCATGGTAATGCTGAGTATTCCATTTGCTTATTTAGGAGGTCGGTATCTCCTTTCCCAAAGTGCATTTTTTTTACTCTTGGGTATAGGATTAGTAATAGCCGCTTTAGTGATGTTCATGGATACAAGTCAGAAGACTAATAAGTTACCTAAATTTTTTAATGCGATAGTAGGAGGGAGTATTGGCTTTTTCTCAGGCCTGGTTGGCATAGGAGGGGGTATATTTTTATCTCCCTTCTTACACCTGACCAGGTGGGATACGGCTAAAGTGATAGCCAGCACTGCAGCATTTTTCATTCTATGTAACTCTATCGCCGGCTTGGCTGGGCAGGTAGTGACGAATGGATTTGTAGTCAAGCCTACTGTGGTTATCCCTTTGGCATTGAGTGTTGTTATCGGTGGGCAGCTAGGAGTGCGAACTACGATATTTCGAATTTCTCAAGTAAATGTAAAAAAGATAACGGCTTGTGTTATTTTCCTTGTTGGAATTAGGTTATTATACGAATATTATTGAATTTAGATTTATGGAAGTGCTCTGTTTTGGAATCGCGAAAGAAATCACAAAGACCTCTGCTTTGGAGGTCGATACTACATCTGTCAAGACTGTGGCAGAATTAAAGGCTCATTTGTTAAGTACTTTTCCTGCCTTCAAAGATTATTTCGAATTTAGAATCGCAGTCAATCAAGAATTTGCATTGGAAGATCAAGCTTTGACGGGCAACGAGGAAATCGCCATAATACCTCCGGTCAGTGGCGGATAATATCATAGACATACAAATACTGGCAAACTCGCTTGAGGTCGCCAAGAATTACGATTTTATTCTAGATGAAGCTTGTGGTGGAATCAATGTATTTATTGGTACAGTCAGAAGGTGGAATAAGTCAGAAGAAATTACACATCTCGATTTCGAATGCTATGAGCCGATGGCTATTTCTGAACTTCGGAAGATCGCAGATTCTGCTATCTCACAATTTGATGTAAAGAAAGTAAGTATCCATCATCGTACAGGAATAGTCAAGACTACCGAAATCGCCGTCATCATCGCGGTCGCTTGCAAACATAGAAAAGCATCTTTCCAAGCCTGCGAATTCATTATTGATCAATTGAAAAAAGATGTGCCTATTTGGAAAAAAGAGCATCTCATAGATGGAAGTTATTGGGTCAACTCAAGGCCTTAAATATCTGAATCCCTTAGATTTTAAGAGTATATTTTATTATTTCTCAGAAAATGTACGCACGCATTTATTCCTACCTTTGCATAGAAATGAAAAATAAAGTATGAATTCTAGCATTAGAAAGTTTAAAGAGTCAGTTATAAATATTTGTCCTACAATTACAAAAGAAGAGCAGCTTTTTCTTGAAGAGTCAGTAAGTATTTCCAAATATGAATCACGTGATATTGTGATTAAGGAAGGCGAAGTACAGGAAAATATTTGTTTTGTTATTTCAGGATTGATAAGAGGATATTATATTAATGAGCAAGGGGAAGAAATAACCATAAGATTTGTAAGAGAAAATGGTTATGCTATCCATTATTCGGCATTGCTTTTATCAGAACCGAGTAAATACTATTTCCAATGTATAGAAGATACAACGCTCTTAAAAATTCCAATTAATCGGTTAAATGAGGGGTATCGAAAATACAAAGGAATCGAAAGATTTGGCAGATTGATTGCTGAACAAATACATATTATTCAACAAAAACGAATTGAAAATTTTTTATTTCTAGATGCTAAAGAAAGATACCTTGATTTTTTAAACAATAGTTCTGAATTGCTTCCTCGTATTTCTATTACAGACCTTTCTTCTTATTTAGGGATTAAAAGACAGTCATTAAGCCGTATTAGGAAAAATATTTCGAAGCAGTAATTTGAGTTTTAGCAGTTGTATTTAAAAAGAATTAACCAAGAAGTGATTTTTTAGGTGTTTGATTGCCATTTAGTTAATTGTATAATCTTGAAAGTGAACCATAAAAAGACTTTGTTTTTTTGATTTTTCTATTATTTTGACCTGAGGTTCAAAATCATAATGTTCTATTTTAGAGATAAAAATTGAACAGAGAATAAATTTCGACATTTAAAGATTGAGTCCACTCCGAAAATACAGTCAATAGATTATAGAGATAAGAAAGAGTAAA
>CAYWOZ010000017.1:13896-27645 GCA_964458675.1 uncultured Saprospiraceae bacterium | reverse complement strand
AAAATTTACAATTTTTGTTTACATCTTGAATGGGGTTAATAGAGGTGCCCTTATAATAATGTTCGTTTGGGGGCTCCGCTGAAGCTAACCAATGCACCGCCCAAAACCCACAAGCTTCATCGGCGGGCCATCCGCTGCTCGCTACTCGCTCGGTCCGAAAAAGGACTCCCACACTATCGTGTGGTCCAGCTACTACCCCTAGCCCAAAAAAATTAAGAAAATTAATATACCAATCTAGGCTTCTTTCAAATTTAAGTTAAATGATGATAAATTTGATTTTAGAAAGAGATTATTACATTTATAACCCTCAGTCTAGATGATGTTATTTGCCACAGCGTGGTAAAATATTCATAGAAATAATGATTTGATTTAACCCACAGCTCCGTAGGAGTGACATCTTAAAGAAAACATGTCGCTCCGCTGGAGCTTAAATTCTACGCCTCATGATTTTGCTATGAACATGTCGCTCCTCTGGAGCTTTGCATTAAGGCTTAAGCTTTCTAGATTTTATAGATAGTCAAACTGGTGTTATCTTGTCCTGAATGTGCTGTAACATTATAGTGTGACTTTGCTGCTTACTCTTGCCAAAAAAAATAGAAACTAATTCCTCTATATCATCCTAGTTTTGTTATCATTGATAAGGATTAGATTTAAATATGGATAGAAATTTCTTTAAACAATTTGGAGGAAAGATTAATCAAAAATTAATCGAACAATACCAGAAATCAGAAAACTGGTCTGATGGTGTTTTTCAAAATTTAGAAGAAACTACTTTGAGCACAAGTCTTACCAAATTGCCTGGTATCATCTATAAGCAACTTACTGTTAAGAAAGGTCGTGTCCCAAATAAGTCCTTAGCTGTTTTGCCATTTCTTGTCGACGATTTTATGTTGCCTTCCGAAAAGACTAAAATCATCTGGTATGGACATTCGGTAGTGCTGATGTGCATGGCGGGGAAAAGCATTTTGATAGATCCTATGTTTGGCTCGGACACCACGCCTATAGCACCTAAAGTGACACCCCGTTTTTCTAAAGGTACCTTGGCTATCATAGATGATCTTCCAGAGATAGATTTGATCCTGATTACCCATGACCATTATGATCACTTAGATTATGATAGCATCCAAAAACTGAAGCATAAGACTAAGAAGTACTTTGTGGCCATGGGGGTCAAAAGACATCTAGTCGCTTGGGGAGTAGATGCAAACCTCATTGAAGAATTTGACTGGTGGGATAGGAATCAAACGGGAGAAGTACAAATTACATTTACACCGACTCGACATTTTTCTGGTAGAGGACTCAGAGATCGAATGAAGAGTTTATGGGGCGGCTGGGTATTCGAAACTAACAATGAAAAAATATGGTTCAGCGGAGATGGAGGCTACGGGAAGCATTTTGCAGAGATTGGAAAACGATTAGGTCCTTTTGATTTTGCCTTTATGGAGTGTGGTCAGTATAATGAGGATTGGCGTCCTATTCATTTGTTTCCCGAAGAAGCTATTCATGCGGCTATGGATGCAGGCGCCAAAAAAGTGATGCCCGTACACTGGGGAGGATTTGACCTCTCTTATCAACATTCCTGGGATGAACCCCCTACCATTTTTGCAGAGACTGCGATTCAGAATAATATAGACTACGTCTTTCCGGAACTCGGTCAACTCTTCTCTACAGACTTAGTACAAAAAGAATACTGGTGGGAAACGATGGCTGGGATGCAAGGCAGGACTGCTAGTTAATTCAATTCTTTCTGTATCAGTTCGTCAATCAAATTAAAATCATGACCTGTATACAATAGCTCACCCTGGCTATTTGTCAAAAAAAGTGTTGGAAAGGCTTTAATTTGAAGATTATCTTTTCTGGCTTTTGAGCCAAAAAGATTGGTGTACGTAATCCCTCTTTCCTTCAATTTTTCTAACAGATAATTACTTCCCTTATCAAAACAATTGACACCTATGATTTGGAGTCCATTATTGTGGTGTTTGTCATGCAACTCCTGTAGGCGAGGCATGGCCTCTAGGCAAGGTAGACAAGACATATACCAAAAGTCAAACAAAAAAAGCTTTCCTTCTATTTCTTTAATTTTAATGCTATCGATCTCATTTTCGTATAGGTAGGAGTTGTAGAAATTTTCTAATTCTTTTTCTCCAAGAGTATTCTTTTTCTCCAAGAGTTTTGATAAATCAGGCTCAGTTTTTTCTACATGATTTACTTCATAATTTTCTAAATATTCTTCAATGTCAAATTTCTGAATGATGGATTCATCGTTGAATTTCAGATCTTTTATTTCTGTAATTGTAACCTGCTCTAAATTATCCCGCTCAAAAGATATTTTCTTTCGAATAGGAAAAAGAGTTTTTTTGTCTATCCATATTTCGGTTTTAGTTATTCCATCTATATGATTTAAAATCCAATATTCGAGACCCTGTTCTGAATTAAGGGTATAGTTTTCATATGGATTTTCAGATAGGAAATTTATAATTTCGTCGAATAGGCCGCATCGTCTCATAGTTAGGAAGTAAGTCCCTGAACCAACTTCATGGATAGGTTGTATATCTATTTCTTTGAGGTCGTGTTTCATCCAATGAAAATCTTCTTCAATACACATAAAAGTCCAATACTTGCCTTCTTTATAAGGCTTTATAATATGCCAATCATAATGGTAAATGGTATTGCTGTCATTTTTTACGGCCGAAAAAATTAAGTCTTGTTCTGAAAAAGTTTGGGATCCCATCTTCTTTAACTTTAGAGTTCCTGTGTAAGAGAAATTTTCATAGGTCAAAATTTTTTTTCTTTTTTCCTTTAATAGTTGACCTAGTTCATCACCGTTTATTTCTACTTGTGCAGATAAGCCAGTTAGGATTAGAAGAAGGAAGATGTTAGTAAGTATCACTTTATACATGGTTATTTGTTTTTGTCATTTCTCAGAGAGTGGACTCAAGGAGAGTACACAATAAATTGGACTTCAATAGTGAATATACTGATTTTTATATTTATTTAATCATAAGCCCTACCCATCCCACCGGGCGTGACCGCAGGTCTAAGCGCTGCAAATGGAATGCGCAAGAGGCAAGAGGTGGTAGCGGCATACCCTTTTTTGCGGGCGGCGTACAGACGCGATTCATCGCGTCTCTTGCGCGATGGCCAAAAAAAGGGTATACAGCGGACGACTCGGTCACGCCCTCGGGCCGTGATGACCCCCAGACTCCTTTATCATTCCGTCCTGACTGGCTAAAAAGTATTACACAATCCACCTAAATTATTCTAACTTTGGAGGCTTGGGTAAACATTACAACCAGCATCAAGTTTTATATCAATGAGTAACGTAAAAACGGTCAGAAAAAAGAGTACGAAATCCCAACAAGCTCCCAATCAGGAGTACATAGAGGTGATAGGAGCGAATGAGAATAATCTAAAAAATATAGATGTTAAAATACCGCGAGATCAGCTAGTAGTAGTGACAGGAGTCAGCGGAAGCGGCAAGTCATCTTTGGCTTTCGATACGATATATGCAGAGGGCCAGCGCAGGTATATGGAGACTTTCACGTCTTATGCACGTCAGTTTATAGGGGATATGGAAAGACCTGAGGTAGAAAAAATAGATGGCCTCAGTCCTGTAATATCTATCGAGCAAAAAACTACTGGAAGAAATCCACGGTCGACGGTAGGGACCATAACAGAGGTGTATGATTTTATGCGATTGTTGTTTGCTCGAGTGTCTAATGCCTACTCCTATGCGACGGGAAAACAAATGGTGCGCTATACCGAGGAGCAGATGGGAGAGCATATTCTCAAAAATTTTAAGAACAAAAAAATACTTCTCTTGGCGCCATTGGTGCGTGCAAGAAAAGGGCACTATCGAGAACTGTTTGACCAAATCAGAAAGCAAGGGTACACAAAAGTGAGAGTAGATAAGGTGGTCGTGCCTCTCAGTCCTGGTATGCAAATCGATAGATACAAGGTGCATGATATAGAGGTGGTGATAGACCGATTTAAAGTAGAGACCGCGAAGCAAGATCGCTTGTTTACCTCTTTGTCTACCGCCTTGAATATGGGCAATGGATTCATCATGGTTTCTGAACATGGGACGGGTGAGATTCATTCCTACAGTAAACACCTAATGTGTCCTGAGTCGGGTATTTCCTATGAAGAGCCTTCTCCTAATGCCTTCTCATTTAATTCACCCTACGGCTATTGCCCATCGTGTAATGGCTTGGGGAAAATACCGCAGGTGGATTTAGATAAGGTAATTCCAGATGATAGCAAAAGTATAAATGAAGTGGGTATTGCTCCATTTGGAGAGGTGAGAGATAACACTACTTTTAAGCAGCTACGCTCCATCGCGAAGAAAAATAAATTTACCTTTTCTACGCCTATTAAAAAGATTCCTAAGAAAGCTTTAGAGATGATATTGCATGGTGGTGGTAAGCCAACTGGTCCTGCAAAAAAGGTAGCGCACGATTTGGTATACGATTTAGGCGAGGATGGAATAGTTAATATGCTGGGTCATTGGTATGCGAACAGCAGCTCTGAAAAAATCCGAAAGTGGACGGAAGAGTTTATGACCATCGACAAGTGTGAGACTTGTGAAGGGCAGAGGCTGCGGAAAGAATCTCGCCACTTCAAAATCGATGAGAAAAATATAGCGGACTTGGCCGGGATGGATATCAATCTATTGTATGCTTGGTTTGAAACCATAGATAAGAAGCTGGACAGACGCCAAAAGTTGATCGCCAAGGATGTACTCAATGAAATAAAATTGAGGATTGGATTCTTATTGCACGTTGGATTGGATTATCTGACGCTGGATAGAGCAGCGAATACATTATCTGGAGGAGAAGCACAGAGAATTAGATTGGCTACGCAAATCGGATCTCAGTTGACAGGAATCACCTATATATTGGATGAGCCGAGCATAGGTCTACATCAACGTGATAATCAAAAGTTAATAACTGCTTTGCAAGAATTGGTAGAGATTGGGAACACCGTTATTGTGGTCGAACATGATAAAGATATCATGTTGGCTTCTGACTATTTGATAGATCTTGGTCCTGGCGCAGGTAAGCATGGTGGAGATATCGTGGCGGAAGGAAGACCAAAAGATTTTGTAAAAAATAAAACGCTTACTGCTGCTTATCTCAATAATAAAATAAAAATAGAAGTCCCTGAAAAACGTAGAAAAGGAACTGGAAAGCATTTAGAATTGAAGGGAGCAAAAGGAAATAATTTACTAAACGTGGATTTGAAAATACCTTTGGGAACCTTGACTTGTATCACCGGTGTTTCTGGTTCTGGTAAGTCAAGTTTGATTAATTCTACTTTGTATCCAATCATGCGTTCGCATTATTATCGAAGCAATAATAAGCCGCTCGAATATAAAAGTATAAAAGGTCTGGACCATCTGGATAAGGTAATAGAGATAGACCAGGCACCTATTGGTCGAACCCCACGTTCGAATCCAGCTACCTATACGGGAGTGTTTACAGAGATACGAAAACTGTTTACAGGCCTGCCGGAAGCAAAAATAAGGGGCTATAAAATGGGTCGATTTTCTTTCAATGTAAAGGGCGGAAGATGTGAGACTTGTGGTGGTGGAGGAAAGCGTGTCATAGAAATGAATTTCCTACCCGATGTAGAAGTGGAATGTGAGACTTGTCAAGGGAGGAGATATAATAGAGAGACTTTAGAAATTCTATATAAGGGCAAGTCTATAAGTGATGTGCTGAATATGACGGTGAATGAAGCTGTAGAATTCTTTGGACCAGTACCTAAGATATATCGCAAGATGAAAACCATGCAAGATGTGGGCTTGGGCTACATCCAGCTAGGCCAGCAAGCGACTACTTTATCTGGTGGGGAAGCGCAAAGGGTAAAGCTCTCGGAAGAATTATCAAAACGAGATACGGGACAGACTTTCTATATTCTAGATGAGCCAACTACAGGTTTGCATTTTGAAGACATCAAACATTTAATGCATGTAGTGAACAGCCTAGTAGATAAAGGCAATACTGTGGTAGTCATAGAGCACAATCTAGAAGTGGTAAAAATGGCGGATCACATTATTGACCTTGGACCAGAAGGGGGCAAGGGCGGCGGTACCATTGTAGCCAAAGGTACACCAGAAGAGGTGGTTAAAGTGAAGAATAGCTACACGGGTAAATATTTAAAATTGGAATTGTAAAGGTTGTATACCAAAACAATGCTAACTTTGAAAGATTACCACTTTAAATGGGACTTAGAAAGATTATAAATCATGGAATGCGATGGTATCTTGCACAGAGGTACAAGCACATCCATGCATTCTACAAAAACCCTTTACCCATCCAAGAAAAATGGTTTGAATATCTAATTCAATCTGCGCGAAATACGGAGTGGGGAAAAGTGCACGGCTTTCAGCATATCAAAACGCTGGAAGATTTTTCTAATCAAGTAGGTATACAAGACTATGCTTCCTTGAAGCCGTTTATCGAGCGGGCTATGCTGGGAGAGCGAGATGTACTTTGGCATGGAGAAACGAAGTGGTTTTCTAAATCTTCGGGTACTACTTCAGCGAAGTCCAAGTTTATTCCAGTAACAGACCAAAACCTACATCAAAGCCATATCAAAGGGACCTGGGATACCATGTCTATGATTTACAATCAGTTACCTAATGCTCGTCAGTTTGAGTGTAAGACTTTGTTGATGGGTGGTGGACTAGAGAAAGTAAAAGGAAATCCCAATGCCCATTATGGCGATGTGTCCGCCATCATGATACAGCACATGCCGCAAATAGCTAGACCATTTTTCACTCCTGATTTTGCTACTGCATTACATCCTGATTTTGAAGAAAAGTTGGCGATGATGACAAGGATCTTGAGTAAGGAAAAGGACATGGTGATGATAGGAGGAGTGCCGACTTGGTTGATTGTTTTGTTCAGACATATCTTGGATTATACGGGTAAGCAACACATGCTAGAAGTGTGGCCTAATCTCCAGGTGTATACGCATGGAGGGGTTAGTTTCGACCCATATAGAGAGCAGTTCAAAAAATTCTTTCCTTCTGAAGAGGTAAATTATTTTGAAATATATAATGCATCGGAAGGTTACTTCGCTATGCAACACGGTGTGGATGATAAAGACATGCTATTACTAATGGATAGCGGCGTCTATTATGAATTTTTACCTCAATCTGAATGGTATAAAGAAGATAAAAAAGCATTGCCCTTAAAAGATGTGGAGATAGGTGAGAACTACGCCTTGGTGATTTCTACAAGTGCGGGACTCTGGAGATATATTACGGGGGATACGGTAGTGTTCACTTCTAGGAATCCGCACAAAATTAAAATTACAGGAAGGATTAATCAGTTTGTCAATGCATTTGGAGAAGAAGTGATAGTGGAAAATACAAGTACTGCATTGGCTGTTGCTTGTGGGATTATGAATGCACAAGTGAAAGATTATACCGTAGCCCCGATTTATATGGAAGGAAATCAGAAGGGCGGCCATCATTGGTTGATCGAATGGGTAAAGCCACCTAATGATGTGGATACTTTTGCTAGAATATTAGATCAAGAAATACAGGAGTTAAATACAGACTATATGGCTAAGCGATATAAAGATTTAGCGCTAGAGCAACTCAAAATAACGTCCTTGCCTCCCGGTACATTTCATCGCTGGCTCAAAAATAATGGAAGGTATCATAGTCAAAGCAAAGTACCAAGGCTAGCCAACCACACAGATTACATTGACGACATCCTAAATCTTATCAAGTAATGGAGTCCTACTTTGATGCGAAATCTACGGCATTGCTCGCGACCACTTTTGAAATAGAAGGCTCGCCAGATAAGGTGACCGAAGAAGAGTTGCTGTATGTCCTATCGGAAAGAATCGGCTACATGATTGAACATAAGTTTGACTTTTTGATGCACCTGATGTATCGGTTTGATGTGCTTGAGCATAAAATTCGGGATGCCATTTCTCCTACTAATGTTGACCCTGCGAATATCGCTTTAGCCAAATTGGTTATAGCGCGTCAGAAAGAAAGGATCATATTACGGCAAAAATATAAATCTCAAGATATTGAAGATTTAGATGGCTGGGAATTTTAATAGAATATGGATAAGGTATTGATAACAGATCAAAGTAATGCGCTGCTTCAAGATGGCCTAAGAGAATTAGGATTTGAAGTGATTAACATGCCAGATATTGATCAGGCTTATGTAGAAGACCATATTCATAATTACGAGGGAATTATTGTAAGAAGCAAAATTGAGCTTTTTGAGTCTACCCTTAGGAAGGCGACAAAATTGAAATTCATAGGTAGACCTGGTTCTGGTTTGGATCTTATTGATTTGGAGTATTGTGCTTCGGCTGGAATCCAAGTATGTAGATCTGCTACCAGCAACAGTAATGCTGTCGCGGAGCATACACTAGGTATGCTTTTGGCTTGGGTGAATAATCTAGTAAGGAGTAATAATGAGGTCAAAAAGAAGACCTGGAGACGGGAAGCGAATCGTGGTATAGAGTTGCAAGGTAAGACCATTGGAATTATTGGTTTTGGTAATACTGGTAGCCGTTTTGCCAAGAAATTGATGGGCATGGACGTCAATGTGCTAGCCTACGATAAGTACAAAACAGACTATGCGAGCCATTTACCTTACGTAAAGGAGTCTAACTTGGAAGAAATCTGCCAAAATGCCGACATCCTGAGCTTTCACTTACCCTTGAACAAGGAAACAAAACATTATCTGAATGCTGAATTAATAGCTCGCTTTCAGAAACCATTCTTGGCGATTAATACCTCTAGAGGCCCTATTGTGGATACGTCAGCTTTACTTTCTGGCTTAGAATCTGGGCAAATTATCGGGGCGTGTTTAGATGTCTTGGAAAATGAAAATCCATTGAAATTCAACGACTTAGAAGAGAAAATATACGGCCAACTGTTTGAGAAGGACCATGTTTTACTCAGTCCTCACGTTGCAGGATGGTCAGATAGGTCAAAAATTCAAATGGAATCCTTTCTATTAAATGAAATCAAGAAAAAGCTTAAGCTATAGGCTTAGAAACCTGACTTATCAAGAGTTTTTGAATGAAATAGAGTCCTTATCGCTTTATCTTTACAATGCAGGACAATCTTTCCCTAAATAAGTGGATGCTTTGCACTCTATTTTATAGAGAATTAAGCGCTTATAAATGGAATAAAAGTCTGATATATAAATGGTTTTTTTTCTAAGCATTTAGTTGCATAAAAAAAATGTCATTGCTCGGTCAAGCAAAGGCATTTGTTTTGATAAAAGGCGCATTTTCATTAACATTGTGGTTTCTAAATGAATGAAAAACCATATTTATTAACATATAAAAAAACAATATTGTATGAAACGACATGTACTACTTTCATTATTGTTCATACTTTTTGGGATGGTATCGTACGCTCAAAGTACCTCACTTTCTGGAAAAGTTACAGACCAAGTTACAGGGGAGCCTGTAATGTTTGCTAGTGTCGCCATTTACAAAAACGGTGTACTAGTATCAGGTGCGGAAACGGACTTAGATGGAAACTACAATTTTTCGAATATCGATAGTGGAACTTACGATGTCGAACCTTCCTTCATTGGTTATCAACCTACAAGACTGACAGGTGTGGTTGTTTACGAAGGACAGACCAACGTTGTAGATATAACTATTAGCGAAGGGGTTGTGATGGAAGAAATCGAAGTCATCGGATACCGCGAGCCGTTAATCAAGCAAGATAACACGACACAGGGAACCACGGTGACAGCTGAAGAAATCAAAAATCTCCCTACGAGATCAATTAATGGTTTAGCTGCCACATCAGCTGGGGTTGGATCCTCTGATGATGGTGAAGACCTAAATATTAGAGGAGGTAGAACGGATGGGACAATCTACTATGTGGATGGTGTCCAAGTGCGTGGAAATCTTATACCAGAGTCAGAAATCGACCAATTGCAAGTAATCACAGGTGGTGTTGATGCCAGCTATGGTGATGTTGTAGGGGGAGTAATTTCGATTACAACAAAAGGACCATCTGCAAACTTTGGTGGTGGAGTCGAAGTGGAGACTTCGGAAATATTTGATAATTATGGTTATAATTTATTTAGAGGAAACATAAGTGGACCTATTCTAAAGAGAAAGTTTGAAAACGGAGAAGAGAAATCTATTATCGGATTTCGTTTGTCTGGACAGTATAGAATCCAAAGGGATGATGATCCTCCAGCGCTACCTGTTTTCGTAGTGAAGGATAATGTATTAGCTGAATTAGAAGCCAACCCTTTACAGGCTACTCCAATAGGTGTTCTTCCTACCGCACAAAGTATTGGAAACGAAGGTATTGATGTTTTAGATTATAGACCAAATGAAGAGAATGAAAGGATTGATATAACGGCCAAGATTGATGCTAGGTTGACAGATCAAATTGATATTACCTTGTCTGGAACCTATAATGACGAAGAAGACTTCTTTACGCCAGGCTTTGGTTCTTCAGTAGCTACTACGAGTACCTGGACTACTTTTAATAGTAGTAACAATCCCTTTAATACAGAACAAAGAATTAGAGGAAATTTTAGATTCAGACATAGATTAAGCTCTCCTGCGACGGGTAATGATGAGGGAGTTGCACTTAGTGCTATCCAAAACGCTTCATATATCTTGCAAGTCGGATATGAAAGACAAGATTTTGAGCAAGCGGACTCTAGACACGGAGACAACTTCTTTAACTATGGTCACATTGGGAATTTTGATATAACTTGGAACCCATCTTATGGACCAACGGAGAATCCAGGTAGTGTTCCTAATCCAAATTTTCCATTTAGTACTGGTCATATTGACTATAGTCGTGACTTTGTGGGCTATACTCCAGGAACCACAAATCCAATCTTAGCGAATTACAATAATTTAGTTGTTGATCCTGTATCGGATAATGACTTTTTTGCTATCAATGGGCAGTTCAATGGAACTACCACTAGTATTTGGAATTTTCATACTAATGTTGGACAGGTATTCAATTCTTATCAGAAAAGAGAAAGAGAATATGTAACGCTCAATGTGAACAGTAATTTTGACATTGTTCCTAAAGGTAAATCTGAAAACGGAAGACACTCTTTCCAGTTTGGTATCAGATATGAACAAAGATTTCTACGTGGATACGATATCGATCCCAGAACATTATGGCAGGGAGCAAGAAACTTGAGTAATAGACACCTTACTGCAGTAGATACATTAAATGTAATTGGTGAATTTATAGATGATGCAAATGGTACCGTAACTGGTGTGCCTGGAGCTTCAACTCCTATATTTGCTCCTATTCAAAATGATGAGGCCAATCAAGGAAGTTACTTTTTTGAAAGAGGTAGAGCTTTGACAGGGACGCCAGTTGGGGAATACTTTAATGTGGATGGTATTAGCCCAGATCAATTGTCACTTGATTTGTTCTCCGCAAGAGAGTTGAATGATCAAACAGCATTAAACTTAAATTATTTTGGTTTTGACTACTTAGGACAAAAGTTACCAAATTCAGTAACATTTGATGATTTCTTTGATTCTGTAGATGAGAACGGAGTAAGGGATTTGCCGGTGGCAGCTTTCCAGCCCATTTATACTGCTGCATACTTACAAGATAAATTTAGATTTAAGGATGTGATTTTCCGAGTAGGTGTAAGAGTAGAGAGATACGATGCGAATACACGAGTGCTTAAAGACCCATTCAGCCTTTATGAAGTAGTAAATGCGAATGATTTTTATAATTTCCCAGAAAATGCAGATCTTGAAAGACCAGCTACTATCGGAGATGACTTTAGTGTCTATGTAAATGGAGATTCTGAAAGATCTAGCGTGGTGACTGCCTTTAGAGATGGAGAAACTTGGTTCTTTGCAGATGGAGAGCAAGCAAATGATGGTAACGTTGTATTTGGTGGTCAGGTAGTTACTCCTAGATTATATGGAGATAGAGTTAATAATATCCAAGCACTTGACTTCGACCCAGATAATTCTTTTAGAGATTTTGAACCAGAAATTAATTGGGTTCCGAGATTGGCTTTTTCATTCCCGATTTCTGATGATGCCAACTTCTTTGCACATTACGATATCTTGGTGCAAAGACCTTCAGAAGCACAGGCTTTGACAACTCCACTACAGTACTTTTACTTTAATGAAAGAGCGCGTTCAACTTTGTTTTCTAATCCAGACTTACAGCCTCAAAAGACGGTTGACTATGAAGTAGGATTTCAGCAAAAGTTAAATAGAATTTCTGCAATAAAAGTATCAGCGTTTTATAAGGAACTAAGAGACTTAATCCAAAGGAGGCCATTCTTGAATGTTGCTGATGTGAACAATTATACTACTTTTGATAACCAAGATTTTGGTACAGTAAAAGGATTTAGTTTTGGATATGATTTAAGAAGAACAAACAATGTACAGGTTAATGGAACCTATACTTTACAATTTGCAGATGGTACAGGGTCAAATGCAAACAGTCAAGCTGGTTTGACTTCAAGAGGTAACATTAGAACATTATTTCCATTCAGTTATGATGAGCGTCACCGTATCAACTTGACAATAGATTATCGTTATGGATCTGGAAGTAAGTATAATGGTCCTACGATTAGAGGCAAAAATATTTTTGCGAATGCAGGTATTAATATTAATGGTACAGCTGTATCTGGAAGACCATTTACAAACGCCGTTGAGGCGGATGTGTTCGAAGGTCAGGGTAGAGTAGGAACACTTAATGGTTCAAGACTTCCATGGAACTTCTGGTTGAACTTAAAAGTGGACAAGCAATTCGCTTTAACTAAGCCAGATGCGGCTAGACAGTTAGGATTGAATGTTTTCCTTCGTGTGCAAAACTTGTTAGATAGACAAAATATTATTAGAGTATATAGGGCAACAGGATCATCTGAAGATGATGGATTTTTGGTTACTTCGCAAGGAATAGCTGCTCAAGATGAGATTGCCAATCGTGGTCAAGATTTAGGAGCTTTCTTGGATGCGTATCAATGGAGATTGATTAATCCAACTTTCTTTAGTCTTCCTAGAAGAGCTTATTTAGGTGCTTCCTTAACGTTTTAACCCACAGACTAAAAAATAAATAGAGATGAATAAAATAAAATATATAATAACGAGCTTACTCTGTTTCACCATCTTGACGCTCTTCGCTTTTAGGCATCCTGAAGGTGCGAGCCCAAGTAAGAAAGTGGTTAGTTACAGAGTTGATTGTGCACAAGCTACTGCACAGACAGATATGGATATCAATAACGTAAGAGCAAGACTCTTAGTTGGTGGTGATGTATGGTGGGATGGAAATGAAGGTAGATATGTAATCCCTAAGGTAGAAGCAGGAGAAGAAGAAGTATCTTCTATTTTTGCTGGAGCAGTATGGCTAGGAGGTGTGGACCCTGCAGGTAACTTGAAGGTTGCGGCACAACAGTTTGGAACAAGTCAAGGAAACTCTGATTTCTGGCCCGGACCATTAACAAATACTGGGTTTGTTTCTGCAGAGACTTGTGCAGATTGGGATAGATTTTTTACCGTTACAGGTGCTGAAATAGATTTGCACTTAGCACAGTTTCGTGCAGCGCAAGCAGACCCTAATTTAGATTATGATCCTAACTTGATTCCTCAAGGAGTTAGAGAATGGCCAGGACTTGGAAATCAATTTTTCTTTGATGCATTTGAATTTGAATTGCCAGATGCACCACAAGGTTTAGGAGCTTTTTGGGATGAGAATGGGAATACGATTTATGACCCTGAAAATGGAGA